>JADJOX010000005.1 GCA_016713565.1 Ignavibacteriota bacterium | reverse complement strand
GCCGTTATGTGTTTGAGAAAAAAATGATAAAAATTATTCAAATAATACTACTTTTTGCAAATATAGTAATTATAATTTCATGTGAAAATTCAACAGAACCAGAAAATGAAAAAGATATAAATGATATTTATGAAATAGTATTAAGAGATAAATTTTTGAACAATTCATCTGGATATGATAGTAAAAATGATGAAATTATAAAAATATACTTCATTGGTTTATATGAAGAGATAGATTCAAATTATGATTTTAAAGGATTGTCTTGGACCATTTCCAAATGAATGTGAAACATATCGATTAAAAAAAGAAGGCCATATTTGGCAAATATCATACAAAAAATATCGTTGGATTACATAAACACATAACCAGCAAATCTACCCGACCGCAGAAACATGTTGGGTGAAGTTGTAAAAATTAAGTATGAAAGTATTGTTTGGCATTTAGCTGAAGGGAACAATGTTCAGAAAGTTTAGTCGCAAAGTTTGCTAAAGAAAAGTTAAACTTTGCTCCGGTAATTTTACCAATCGTTATTTAATAAAATTGTAATTATGGGCGGCGGGTAATTTGCGGTGCCGTTATACGGTAAAAAATAAAAAAATTTACTTTATTGTTTTTAATATTCATAAGTGGGAGCATTTATTCTCAAAAACCTAATTTAGGAATAAATATTGGGTTAAGTTATTTGAATGCAAATGAATACTATAATTTTTCACCACTAAATTTATATTTAAATGTTCGTCAAGAGATTCTAGAAAATACTAACATTAAGTTTAATATAGGTCTTTCATTTTATGCGGAAGAATATGGAGGACTGGATTTTAATCTATTGTTAGAAAATGAATTTTATAAAAAATTAAAAATCATTTGTGGTGTAAATGCACATCAAAATGGTGGAATATCTCATGGAACAAGCACTTACACAGAAACTTATTCAAAAGTATTTTACCATTATGTTTTAGGTCTTGGAATAAATATTACAAAACATTCAAGTTTCGATTTATCATTGATGATACCAAATAATAAGGAATTTGGTTATTCAGTTGACCATTCTAACGAAGAAAGTAAAACAAATTATAAATATTTAAATTATATATTAAAACTAGACTATGAATTTTATTTTTAATTACAAATTTAAATAACCGTATAACTAGCAAATCTACCCGACCGCAGAAACATGTCGGGTGAAATTGTAAAAATAAAGTTAGGAAGTTTTGTTTGGCTTTTAGCTGAAGGGAACAATGTTCAAAAAGTTTAGTCGCAAAGTTTGCTAAAGAAAAATTAAACTTTGCTCCGGTAAATTTACCAATCGTTATTTTGTAAAATTGTAATTAAGGGCGGCAAGTTATTTGCCAGGCCGTTAGGCATCAAAATATATTTATTATGCATATCATTTATAATAAGGTAAATGTATGAAATATTATTTTCTATGGATTATACTATTATTCGTATTTTTTTATAGTTTCATGTTCTTCTTCGCAACTTGCTTTTTATAAACTAACTGAGGGAGCATCTCCTTGGAAAATTTCAGTTGTAAAAATGTCTATTACAAATTCTTTTATCTGTAAGATAAATGATATTGAAGTTGTAGTAGAGTCTTTTGGATTATTCAGTAAAAGTTTTGAAAAAAGCGGTGTTTTTCAAGAAAGAAAAATAGTTATGAGTGGATATAAAAAAAGTTATGCAGTTTATACGGGCAATAATGAAACTAGCACAGAGACAGACTATCAAATTATTGTCTTTATTAATGGGGAAAAAGTTGAAGAGTTTGAATTTTAGATATCTATAATTCCCAATTATAAATAGATTTAAGTTGACTTAATCTTTACTAAATTTCAAATATTAAATAATAATTCAAATAAAGTAAAATGCTGCCTGACTAGCAAATCTACCCGACCCCGATGAATTGGTGAAAGTTGCTCCGCTAGTATGGGTTTTGTGTAAAATTAAATTTAGAAAGTAAATCGTGGTGTAAAAGGAAAATAAAATAAATCATTCGTTATTAAGTACAAATGTTGTTTAGTCACAGGAAATTTACTTAACCATAATAATAAATATTGGAGAGAATTTATGAAATTATATTTATTTCTTTTATCAATAATTATATTTGCAAGTTTAACAAATTGTTCTAAAGATAATTCTCCAACATTACCACCAAATGTAGAATCAAAAAAAGATTCAATAATTATTAGAATTAAATTAAATGAAATACAAAAAGATTCACTTAATACATCAGTTAACACAGCGATTAATATTTCACTTTTAGATTCAAATTACACAATAATCACTACTGATTCTGGGTTAGCACAATTAAAAATTGAAGTAGATTCTATATCTAAATATCCTTATATCATAAATATTGAAATTAATAAAACGAACTATAAGTTTATTGATACTACATTATATTTTAATTTATCATTAAAAAATAAAATCTTTTCAACTGACTTAACATTACATTTAAAGACTTATGTAATTTATTATCCACTTCATATTGGTGATTATTGGGAATATGGGGAATTTACTAGTAACTATGATGGAGTACTTAATTCTTCAAAATATTACTCATATTTTGTTGAAAAAGATACATCCATAAATAATATTGTATATAAAAAGGTTATATGTAAACATATTCCTGAAAATATAATAATAAAAATCAGTTATGAAAGAGTTGATACATTAAATGGGAAAGCATTTTTGTTAGTTGATAATAAAGAACTATTAATTGATGATTTTGATGCTACTTTAAATCAATGGAATAATTTATCAATTATTGGATTAAAGAATATAAGTAGTTCTAAAATTGCATATGTTAAGTTAAAAAACCTCGATGTAACAATAAATGGTAAAACAAAATTGTATTTTACTACGGAAAAAAATATGAATGATGAATATGAATTAACAGAAAAATGGGGATTTATGTATTATTCGTCTCAAGGATTAGGACATGATTTTGGGTGGGTATGCTTATTCGCTAAAATATGCAAATGTAAATGGTGAAGAATACGGTAATAAAGTAACGCAATAAAAATTTATTATAATTACTGAGCATTAGTTATTAATAATATGATATAATATAACAGGAAAATATATATTGTAGCAGTAGGTCTAATAAACAAATTAACTGACTTATTTGGTAGTTCCTTTGAGTTGGTAAACGCAATATTAGGAAGACAATATTAATATTATTTAAGTATAAATTGAAATTCAAGACTTAAGTACAGAAAGTAATAAATGCAATATATTAACTGCTTTGTTAATATTCCATTTCGTTAATATATAGCTTGCTTCGTGAAGTAAGTTATTTGCTTCGTCGTTATGCAATTAACAAAAGGTGAAATTATGAAAATAAAATATTTGAGGTTAACTCTAATACTATTCTTGGTTTTCACTTTAAGTTGTAACCAAAGTAATGAACCCAAAGAAGTTGATGAAGTTCGTATAGTATTTGGAAAAAGTATTGATGATATTGAAATAGGAGATAATGTTGAAAAAGTAATTTCAATACTAAGTCAACCTGATGAAGAAATATTGGGTGATTTTTTTGGCTATATGTATTTCTATAAAACCGGAAAATATTGTGGAATTACAATTACATTTAACGATAATGATGAAGTTAGAACAATTCAAGTTGATAAAACTTATACAGGTTTTTCAAAAGAAGGAATAGGGATCAATAGTAAAAGAGAAAATGTACTAATGTTGTTTGGAAATCCAAACCAAGTAATTTCTAAGGAAGATATTTATCAAATGGATGAGTACTTATTTGGTGAGAATATTCTTTTAATTTCTTATACTGAAAATAAATTAACAGCACTAGTTTTATATAAACCGATGTAATAAAATTGCATAACAAGCAAATTTATCCGACTCCCGATGAATCGGGACAAGCTGCAGAAACATGTCGAGTGAGATTGTAAAAATAAAGTTAGGTAGTTTTGTCTGGCATTTAACTGAAGGGAACAAGGTTTAGAAAGTTAAGTCGCAAAGTTTGCTAAAGATAAATTAAAAACTGCTCTTGGTAATTTTACCAATCGTTATTTAATAAAATTGTAATTATGGGCGGCGGGTAATTTGCAGTGCCGTTATGTAACAACCTAAAAATGTAGGAAATCATTATGGAAAATAATTTTGTTAAAAATTTAGTTTTTTTAATAATAATATTTATTCAAACTATGACATTTGCATCAAATGAGTTATCAGTATTAACTGATGCTGTAGGAAGTACGAAACCGGGATACATGGATAAAGTTATATTGGTAATAGAACCTCATGGAGGTTATTTTGAACAATCACTTTATATTGAGTATTCCGATCATAACATTCTCAAGTAATCAAAATATTGAAATAGTTCACAGATTTGAATTACCTGAAGGTAGTGTAATTAATGATATGTGGTTATGGATTGGCGATAGTGTAATGCAAGCAAAAATGTATGATACATGGACAGCTACTGCTATATATGACAGTATAGTAACAAATAAAAGAGATCCAGCATTATTAAAGAAAAAGGGTAACCAATATGAATTGCATGTTTACCCATTGGAATCTGGAAGTTACGGAAAAGTAAAAATAAATATGATTACACCTGTAAAATGGATTGGAGAAAATGCAATAGCGGAATTACCCATAAGAATGTTAAATGCCAATAATCTAAGTAAAAAACCACTTGAAATTTTATTTAGAGAAAAATTAGACGTTTGGGGCGAACCCAAAATTTACGAATTACCACAGCAAGAATTTACACATTTAATAGATACAGCTGGGTATAATTATAAAATAACAAATATCGAAGATATTAGTGAGTTAAATTCACTAAAAATAAGTTATTCTACAACCTTTAATGAAGGTAAATTCATTACTGGCAATGAAGATAAATCAGGGAAGTCATATTTTCAGTTAGGTATTTTGCCTGGCGATTTGTTTGATTTAACCACTGACACGACGCCAAAAAAGAATTTATATGCAATAGATTTAAGTGGAAATAAAAGTAAAAATTTAGATTACCTTTTGCCAAATATTGAAAATGTAATGAATAGTGGAATGAAGGATGGTTATGAATTTGAAGTACTTGTTTCCGGAGCTGGAAAAATTAATCAGCTAACAAATGAAATGATGAACTATTCGTCACAAAATGTTGATACAGTTTTGAACAAATTTTTTCAAAGTACTTTTGCTGATTCAATAACTTTTAATACAAAACCTAATATAATATTTGCTGATTGGGATGCCAAAAACAGTTGGAATTTCAAAGGAATTGAAGAATATGGAGATGTTAAATATTTTGATTATATAACAGATGCCATTTCATCATTTAGTAATGCTCAAGTAATTGCGGCATACCGGTATGGTTTTGATGATCCAATAAATCAAGAACAATTAAATGCGATGTTGACACCGCTAGATAGTTTTTTTGTTAAAGGTGGTAGATTAGTTACGTATTTTGATTATAACCGAAATGATGGTGAGTTACTAGCTCGACATTATATACCTAGCTTAAGTTCCAACCATTTCCAAGCAACTGCTCAAACAATTTATCGGAATGACGATGGAAATATTGGTAAAAGTTTTCCTGAAGAATTTGACCATAATTTTGTTGGCATATTGAGTTACAATGATCCAGATGTTAAGATTGAAGTAATGACAGCAAATGGAGATCCAGTTATAATTTCAAAAAAAATAAGAAATGGTTTACTTGTTGTTATTGACATCTGGCAAATTAAAGATGATGGAGCAATGAAATCAATTGTTTCACCTCCTTTACTTGGATTGAATAAAACTTCTAGTAATCTTTTGTTACCTGAGTTATTACAGTATATATCGCAACTTCAAAATAGTAGCTCATTTGATAATTGTATTCTTTTTAGTAATTCCGATTCAATTATCACAGAAAATACAGCAACTAGTTTTGTAAGTGAATATTTATTTTCTTTTTCAAATGTCCCAAAATTTAATACAATTAATCTTTTAGATGGGTCAGATATCAATCCACCTTCTATTTCAGTAAATAATGAATTATTCTATGGTAGTGGTTATTTACTAAATCTTTTATCTTCTAATACGGGAGGTTTACATTTTGAAACATATAAAAATGACTGGGATTATATAACATCTCTTTCTAATTATGCATCTAATCCATTAATAAGGAATCTTGACATGCAAATAATAGTTGACGATGGTTCTTCTGATATAATCGCAAGTAGAGAAGTAAATCCAATAAAAAATGATCCGAATAAGCCTTTGTTTTTTATTGGAGAGACAGATGGTCAAAATAAAATCAACTTTAATATTACTGCAACATTTTATGGACTTCAAAATCCAGTTGAGAAAAATATAGAATTTTTATTTCCACATGATACTACAAAATATGAAACCTTAATTCCATCGCTTTTGGCAAATGAACAATTAAATGATTTATTTAATGAGAGTATTTTAGATACAGCTAAAATAGTCAATTTAGCAATTGCACATAATTTGTTAACAGATTTTACTGCATTACTTGCCTTAGAACCAAATGATACAATTCATTTCTTAAGAAATCCTTATGATGAAAGTAATTTAACTGTAGTCGAGGAAAATAAAGATGAAATTTCTGATTCATCAAGGATTGATATTTATCCAAATCCATTTAATAGTCAAGTTCAGATAAAATTATATGTAAAGAACACATCCAAATTAAATTTAACTATTTATAATATTCTTGGTCAGAAAATTATCAGTATAGTAAATAATGAAATTATTGACGATTCTTATTCATATACTTGGTATGGCCAAAACTCTTTTGGATCTTCTGTAAGTACGGGTCTTTATCTACTTAGAGCTGAAGTTACTGAGACCGATTCAAATAAAAAGGAAATAATAACAAAGAAGTTATTATATCTAAAGTAAAAGAATGTTACATAACTAACAAATCAACTTGACCGCCGTTCCGGTTCGGCGAAATTTGTAAATAGAAAAGTTTGAAATCCAATTTAAGTTTTTTGTTAAAAGGGAACAATGTTCAAAAAGTTTAGTCGCAAAGTTTTCTAAAGAAAAGTTAAACTTTGCTCCAATAATTTTAACCAATCCCAAAGGGACAGGTCGTTATTTAATAAAATTGTTTTATTAGGAGGCGGGTAATTTGCGAAGCCGTTATGTGTTAAGAAAATAAATTGATTAAGTCAAAATATAGAGTTAAATTAAAATCATAATTTAGACTTAATGAAAGGCAGAAAATGAAAAATATTTCAGTTTCAAATGATATAATTCCAGTTGGTGAATTTAAATCGAGTTTAGCAAAATATTTAAAGGATTTGAAAGTTAGAAAAAGTTCGTTAATTATAACTCAAAATGGTAAACCAGCGGGAGTATTAGTTTCACCAAAAGAATTTGACGAATTAAGAGAAACAAAATTGTTTATTGATTCAATTTCGAGAGGTTTAGCAGATTCCGAAAAAGGAGATATTTTAACAACTTCTCAACTAAAAACCGAATTGAAAAAACGAAGAATTGTAAAGTAAGAATGAAAGTAAATTGGACAAAAGAATCACTTCACAATATTCAAGAAATTGAAGATTACATTTCGCAAGATAATCCTATCGCAGCAATAAAATTAATTGATAAATTAATTTCTTTAGTTGAAGATTTAGTTGAGTTTCCGGAAAAAGGAAGGGTAGTTCCAGAATTATCAATAAGTCACATTAGAGAAATATTGTATAAAAATTATAGAGTTGTCTATTTAATAAAGAAAAACACAATAGATATTTTAACTGTTTTTGAAGGACACAAATTATTAGACAAAGAAAATTTATCAGATCAAATAAAAAATAATTAACACATAACCAGCAAATTTACACGACTCCCGATGAATCGGGACAAGCTGCAGAAACATGTCGGGTGAAATTGTAAAAATCAAGTATGAAAGATTTGTTTGGCATTTGGCTGAAAGGAACAAGGTTTAGAAAGTTAAGTCGCAAAGTTTGCTAAAGAAAAGTTAAACTTTGCTCAAGTAATTTTAACAATCCCAAAGGGACAGGTCGTTATTTAATAAAATTATTATATGGGCGGCGGGTAATTTGCGGTGCCGTTATGCAATTAACAAAAGGTGAAATTATGAAAATAAATATTTGAGGTTAACTCTAATACTATTCTTGGTTTTTACTTTAAGTTGTAACCAAAGTAATGAACCCAAAGAAGTTGATGAAGTTCGTATAGTATTTGGAAAAAGTATTGATAATATTGAAATAGGAGATAATGTTGAAAAAGTAATTTCAATACTAAGTCAACCAGATGAAGAAATTTTGGGCGATTTTGTTGGCTATATGTATTTCTATAAAACCGGAAAATATTGTGGAATTACAATTACATTTAACGATAGTGATGAAGTTAGAACAATTCAAGTTGATAAAACTTATACGGGTTTTTCAAAAGAAGGAATAGGGATCAATAGTAAAAGAGAAAATGTACTAATGTTGTTTGGAAATCCAAACCAAGTAATTTCTAAGGAAGATATTTATCAAATGGATGAGTACTTATTTGGTGAGAATATTCTTTTAATTTCTTATACTGAAAGCAAATTAACAGCACTAGTTTTATATAAACCGATGTAATAAAATTGCATAACCAGCAAATCTACCCGACTCCCGATGAATCGGGACAAGCTGCATAAACATGTCGGGTTAATTTGTAAAAATAAAGTTAGGAAGTATTGTTTGGCTTTTAGCTGAAGGGAACATGGTTTAAAAAGTTTAGTCGCAAAGTATGCTAAAGAAAAGTTAAACTTTGCTCCGGTAATTTTACCAATCCCAAAGGGACAGGTCGTTGTTTAATAAAATCGTAATTTTAGGCGTCATGTAATTTGCGGTGCCGTTATAAGCTTAATTTTTTAATTAAGATTCTAATTCAAAAGAAAGGTAAACTATTAATTTGAACTTATTCAAAACAAAAATTCTGAAAAAAATTGTATTGGTTTTAACTATACTAACTTTATTATCAAAATATACTGAAGCTGGTTCAAAAAACAGTCACTTAGATGTTCGGAGCTACTACTTAACAATTGAACCAAGTATTACTGAAGGAATTATAAATGGTTCTGTTAAAATCAATTTTCTGGTAAATTGCGATGCAGATTCTGTAATCTTTAATTCCGGTGATCTGGAAATTACTAATGTAAGCGGTGAACACGTGGTAGGCTTTAAGAAAATTAATAATGACTTAATTGTTTACCTTTCGAAAAGAGATAGTTTGAAAAATGAAATAGCTATTGATTACAATGGACATCCTAAGAAAGGGCTTATTTTCGATCATGAACATAATCAAGCCTATACAATATTTTTTACTAGTCATTGGATGATTTGTAATGATTCCCCTGAAGACAAAGCGTTATTCCATCTCAATATAACGGTTCCATTTGATAAAACTTGTATTGCAAGTGGAGTTATGGTAAATAAGAATCAGCAGAATGATAAGATTACATATATTTTCCAACAAAATACTGAGGCTCCAAGCTACACTTATGGATTTGTGATTGGTAAATATAACAAGGCTGAAAAAAAGCATGGTAAGGTCTTACTAAAATACTATTCTCAAAATTACTCTTCTGATGAGCTTATGACTGTTTTTCAAGAAACCCAAAACATGATTTCTTTTTTTGAAGAAAAATCAGGAGTAGAATATTTTCAATCTACATATTCTCAAATACTCACGGGCAACAACTTTCAGGAAATGTCTGGGTATTCAATATTGAAAGATAATTATGGAAAAATGGTTTTGCAGGATAGTACCGAGACAAATCTAATTTCGCATGAACTGGCTCATCAATGGTGGGGTAATCAAATAACATGTAAAAGTTTTAATCATTTTTGGCTTAACGAAGGAATGGCAACCTTTATGTCAGCGGCATATAATGAATATCGTTTTGGGAAGAAAGTGTATCTATCCAATATAGAGTCATATTACAAAGTATATGAAGGGATAAAAGAACAAGGTAATGATAGATCTCTAGTTTTCGAGGATTGGTTAAATCCATCAAAAGATGACAGGAACTTAGTTTACTTTAAAGGAGCATATTTTCTACATTTGTTAAAAGAAAAATTAGGCGATGAAGCATTCTGGAAAGCAATTCGTTTTTACAGTAAAAAGTATTGTGGAAAATCTGTTGAAACAGCTGATTTCCAAAAAGCTTTTGAGGAATCATCAAGTATAAATTTAGAAGAGTTTTTCAATAAATGGATTTATTAAAAAATTATATCTGACTATAAAGAAAGACACAAAAAGTCGCTTATAACTAACAAATCTCCAAGGGAGTCCTTCGGACAACTTGACCGCTGAGGACGTTCGGGTGAAATTGTAAAAATAAATTAGGAAGTATTGTTAGTCATTTGACTAAAGGGAACTGAGTTAAGAAAGGGAAATCGCAAAGTTTACTAAAGAAAAGTTAAACATTGTTCAACAATTCGTTATTAAATAAATTACTTGTTTTGGGCGGCGGGCTATTGGAAACATCGTTATATGCTTAAAGGAGTACAATAAAATGAAATACATTTTGATTTTTATTTTCGCAACGATATTTATTTCTTGCCAGGAATCGGAAATAGTATATGATTATCCTGATGGTATTCATAAGCCTGATAACATTATTGAAAGTAATGGTTGTGGAAACATTTTTGTTTATCAATTCCTGGATAGTTTAAAAGCATTAACAGTCTCAATAAATTCAAATGAATATAGTTTAACAAAGAAACGACAAGACATTGATTTAGATATTTCAAACCCTAATGTATCCGTTGTTTTAGAAATATCACCAAATAATCCGGATAGTATTTACTTCAATTTCTGTAATGATATTGCGTATCCAAATCACGGAACAACAATAAAATATAAAGCTACTTCCGGTAAACTATCATTTTCTGTATCTGAAGATAATCCTATTAAAGAACCAGCATGGGAAACATTTTATTACATAACAGTTAGGATTATAGATTTGCATTTATTAAATCAAGCAACTAATGAAGAAATTATCATAGATGATGCTATATTTTGGAATGTTGAAGTTGGTTGGTTGGCTGGATAAAAATATTTACAAAGACATTTAAAAAATTAAAGTCGCATATAACAAGCGGTTCAAGCAGACTGCTTTTTTCGCATTCAACTTTTTACAAGTTTATATGCTTGTCGTTCGGTATCGGCTAAGTTGTTCAAAGTGTTCTAATAAAAAAAAAATTTGATAATTATCGGTTTTTCAGTGCTGCATTCTTGTTCGGGCAGCAGCTTAACCGCAACGCCGTTATATGCTAAGCAAATATTATAAATTTTGAAAGAATATTTGTAGTTTAGAGTAAATAAAATGATTGTAAAATAATTATAAAAAGATAAAATTTAAAAATTTTGTTATCGAAAATAGAATGAGAAAATTATGAATGTTAATGAAATAAATATTCGAAAAACAGAAGTTAATGATTTAGAGATTTTATTTGAATTTCAACTTGATAAAGAAGCAAATCAATTAGCTGCTTTTACATCGAAAGATCTGACTGACAAATCAGTATATTTAATGAAATATGCAAAATTACTGAGTGATCCAACTATAAATAACCAAACAATTATAGTAGACAATAATATAGTAGGAAGTATTGCAAAGTTTGTAATGGAAGGTGATGCTGAAGTAACATATTGGATAGATAAAAAATATTGGGGAAAGGGAATTGCAACAAAAGCACTAAAATATTTTCTAACGATTGAAAATACCAGACCAATTTATGGAAGAGTTGCTTTTGACAATTTTGGTTCACAAAAAGTATTGGAGAGATGTGGCTTTGAAAGAGTTGGTGAAGATAAAGGTTTTGCAAATGCAAGACAAAAGGAAATTGTAGAATTTATTTACATGTTAGATTAGAAATATAAATTTGAAAAAAAGAATTAGTTAAAAAAGAGCATAACTGGAAAATCAAATAACCGCAGAAACATTTCGGGTGAATTTGTAAATATTTGGATTGTAAGTTTTGTTTGGTATTAAGCTGAAGCGAACAATATTCAAAAAGGTAAGTCGCAAAGTTTGTTGAAGAAAAGTTAAACTTTGTTCCGGTAAATTTACCAAGCACAATGGGACAGATCGTTATTATGTAAAATATTTATTTGAGGTGTTAAGTTATTTGCAACGCAGTTATACGTAAAAAATATTTTGTTGAAAAACCCATAAGTATTCAGTAATATTAAATTGAAATCCACAAAAAAGGAATACTGAAATTGAATATTAATGCCGAAACTGAATTTAGTAGAAAATTAATCCAATATGGAGTAATATTATTTTTTCTAGGATTAATTACTGGATTTATAATCCCGATATTAGAAAATCCCAGAATGGCTTTATCAAGTCATCTTGAAGCCACAATGAACGGAATGTTATTAATTATTTTTGGATTAATTTGGCCAAAATTAAACCTAACAAATAAATTATTAAAAATATGTTTTAGACTTGCAATATTTGGAACATTTACAAATTGGATTACAACACTGTTTGCAAGCATATGGGGAGCTGGGTCTGAAATGATGCCAATTGCTGGCGGAAACTTACAAGGAACAACTTTGCAAGAAATTATTATTAAGATTGGATTAATATCATTATCAATCTCAATGTTAGCAGTTTGTTTAATACTTTTATGGGGGCTTAGAGATAAATATCAAAAGGCAAATTAAATTATTCTATCAAAGAATTTCAATAATATATTTGCGTATAACTAATAAATCAAAGTGACAGTAGTACTTGCTCAGCGAAAATTTGTAAAAAGAAAGTCTGAAAGTTTTATTTAAGTTTTTTGTTCAAGTGAAATGCAATTCATAAAATGAAGCCGCAGTATTTACCAAAATAAAAACTGTTCTTTATAAAAATCATTCGTTATTTAATAAAATTGGTTTTTTATGGCGGCAGCTTAGGTAATAAAATTATAAGATTTAATTTAATAATATATAAAACTTAATAATATTTAGAATAAAATGAAGAAAAATAAAATAAATCCAATGCCAGAATATTTTGATAGATATATCAATTTAGTTGACGATATTGAGTTGGACCAAGCTTTTGAAAAAAGCATAGAGCAGTTAAGAAAATTAGATATTAATCAACTATCTCAACTAAAAGGGAAAAGATATTTACCAGACAAATGGACAGTAAATGATATTTTTCAACACATAATTGATGTTGAGAGAATATTATGTGTAGGTGTATTAAGATTTGCTAGAAATGAAAGTAAATATGTAATATCTTTCGATGAGGATGAACTTTCAAAAAATGCAAAAGCAGAAAAAAAAATAATTATAGATTTGATTGACGAATTAATTATTGTTAGAAAATCAACAATATCACTATATAAAAGTTTTGATTATTCTGATTATTTCAAGACTGGCATCAATTGGAAACATGAAATAAGTATTTTGGCTATGGGGTTCAATATAATTGGACATCAAATTCATCATATTAATTTTATTGAAAATAAATACTATCCGTTAATCCAGTATTAATAATGTAAATAGAATATTATTAATGGCATATATCAAGCAAATCTAAACTACTCCCGATGAATTGGTGCAAGCTGCTCCGCTAGTATGGGTTTTGTGTAAAATTAAATTTAGAAAGTAAATCGTGGTTGCAAATGGAAAATTAAAAACTGTTTAGGTAATTTTACCATTCCCAAAGTGACATGTCGTTATTTAATATAATTGTTATTTTAGGCTACGGGTTAGTTGCATCGCTATTATGCAATTAAAAAGGGTTGAAATCATGAAAATAAAACATTTGGGATTAACTATAATACTATTTATGGTTATCACTTTAAGTTGTAACCAAAGTAATGAACTGAATTTAGATAACAATTTTAATTTTATTAAAATAAATTATATTAGCGCAATTGGCTTCTCTGATTTAATGCCTGCTATACCACCAGATCCGATTAATTTATCTGCTGAATTTGAATTTTATAATCAAAGCGAAAGTAAAACAATAGAAGGATTTAATGTTTTAGAATCTTATGTACTAAATGCAAAAGACGATAGTATTATTGGTAAAATTGAAACATATCCATATCCTGAAATAATATTAACATCTGGTGAAAAGAAAATTATTACTTTTTATAAGAAAAGGAGCAATGCAAAATTATTTGAAGTTCCGTGTAACGAATCTGTTTATTTAAAAATAATAGTTATGGATAAATATGGAAATTCTAAAGAGCTTTTAACAGATGATTTTGTTTACACATGTACATATTAAATATTGCATAGCCAATAAATCAACCAACTATTGTTTTACTTAGCCGAAAGTTGAAAAATAAAGTTGAATAATTTAATAAAATATTTTTAATAAACATTCGTAATATGTTCACAAAGAAATTAGTTTAATTAATATCTTAGATAGTAATAATTTATATTGCTGTTTGGGGCAGCAAGTTATTTGCCAATTCGTCATAAAACTAAATAAGTAAATAAATGATAATAAAAAATGGAATTGTCGCTAGGCTAATAATATTTTTCTTTTTTATTCTATCAAATATTCTCAGCCAACAAAAGGAAGATCATAATTCTAACTATTATAAAATAAGCAAGGTCAGGATTTATTATGAAGGTAATAATAATTTGATTTCATTAAATAACACTGGAATGTTGATTGATAGTTATATAATCAGAGACAATTATTTGGAAACATATTTAAATAGTAAACAATTAAATATCCTTAATAAAAGTAATTATAAATATGAAATATTAATTAATGATATGACTAAATATTTCTTAGAACAGAATTCGAAATATTTTCAAAAAAATTTGCTTAATAAAAAAAATAACAATTCTTCTTTTAAATATGGTAGTATGGGAGGGTATTATACTTATACAGAAACGGTAAGTCAATTAGATACAATGTTCCATCTTTTTTCTAATATAATTACTAAAAAATATTCAATTGGAAAATCTATTGAAGGACATGATATTTGGGCAGTTAAAATTTCAGATAATCCAAATATTGAAGAAAATGAACCTCAAGTTTTATATAATTCTTTGATTCATGCGCGTGAGCCAATGGGGATGATGAGTTTAGTTTATTTTATGTATTACTTATTGGAAAATTATAATAGTAATAATGAAGTAACTTATTTGGTAAATAATAGAGAATTATACTTTGTCTTGGTATTAAATCCGGATGGTTATGTGTTCAACGAACAGATGAGTCCCAATGGAGGTGGGTTTTGGAGAAAAAATAGAAGAAACAATAGTGAATATGAATATGGCGTTGATTTAAATCGAAATTATGGATTCCAATGGGGATATGACAATATTGGATCAAGTCCTGACTCCAGTTCTGAAATATACAGAGGAAAAATCCTTTCTCTGAACCAGAGACTCAAGCAATGAGAGATTTTTGTATTGAACATAACTTTTTAATAACAATTAACAATCACGCATATGGAAATTATGTTATTCCACCTTGGGGTTATGAAGATATAGCCACACAGGATTCCAGTGTTTTTGAAAATCTTATAAAAATTGCAAATACTCAAAATAACTATGTAAAAGGTCGACCATATACCACAAATGGAGATGCATTAGATTGGATGTATGGTGAACAACAGATTAAAAATAAAATTTTTGCTCTAACTCCGGAAATTGGACACTCTTTTTGGCCTACATTAAATGAAATTATTCCTATAGCAAAAGAGAATCTATATTCCAATTTAGTATATGCTTGGGGACCCGGAATTATTGAAGATTTACCTTTTCCACCTACAGTTAAAATTGATAAAAAATATCTAAATCCAATTAATGATTCACTCAATATTTTTGTAAACAATCTAAATATGGATAATCCAGCGTTCAATGCATATGCACAGATTGTAAATGATAATGACTCAGTAATAAATGAAATTGAATTAACAAAAATAGATTCATTCACTTATAGCTGGTTACTAAATCTTGAAAATGAAGAATTTTATAATTTAAGAATTAAGCAGCAAGGAACTGATATTCCATATAATCTATATTCTAAAAATTCCAAAATTACAACGGCTGGACCGCTTGTTATTGAAAATATTTCAATAACTACGGACGGATTAGGATGGGCAACTATAAAACCGATTATTAAAAATATGGGAAAAGTAAAAGAAGTAAAAAATGTTTCAATTAGTATTGTAACTAAAGATTCAATTATCATTGAAAGCTATCCTAAAAATTTACTTTTATATGATATTAAAGCTGGTGCTATAAGTAATTTAGATAAAGTATTTACCATCAATTACGACATAAATAAATTCAAAGATATATTTAATTTGAAATTTGAAATAAGTTCTAATGATATTGTATATTGGATTGACTCTAGTGAAACAATAATTACAGGAAATGTTAATAATGAAATTAATCAAATATCATTTAATTTAGAGCAAAATTATCCAAATCCTTTTAATCCAACAACAATTATAAATTATTCAATACCATTTAGTAACATGGTGAAGTTAAGTGTGTATGATTTATTAGGAAGAGAAGTTAAAATTTTAGTGAATAAATATCAAAGCAAAGGAAATTATGATGTAATATTTGATGCATCAAATTTTTCAAGTGGAATATATATTTATAAATTAGTAATGGGCAGGTTTATAATGACTAAAAAGATGATATTTATTAAGTGAAAAAAGTTGGATAACAAACTAACTTATCCGACTTCCGATAAATCGGAGCAAGATATTTCTCTCGGTTTGGTAAAAGTTGTAAAAATAAAATTAAAGCTTTCGTTTTGGCTTTTTGATGTGGGAAAACGAGTTCAGAAAATTAAGTCGTAGTTTTCTCAAAGGAAACTCTTCGGGGTTGCTAAAGGGAAATTAAAACTGCTCTATAAATAAATCAATTGTCATGAAGTTAAATTATTGTTTTGCACCGCTGGTAATTTGAGCCGCCGTTATACGCTAAAAATATTTGGTGAAAAACTCGGCATTTTAATTAAAAATTAAAATAATTTTCGATTTTTAACTTTTCTTACATAATGAAATATTTTCAATATGTATAATTGGTAAGTGTGCTAATATTTTCAGAAAACTTACAAAGATGAAATTAAATTTCAGATTTCATTGGATAAAAATGAAATCCCAAATAAGCAATCTTCCATTTACCATTAACCTTTTCTAAAATTCTTGTTGATAGTGCTTTACCAAGTAACTTTCGAGTATCCTTTTCGTATGAATACTCCTCAAAAGTATACCAAGCCATTTCATTTGAAATTCTAAAATTCTCATTAACTCTTTCTTCAATAGATCCTTGCCATAAAGTTTCATTGGATTCAAACTGTTTCTTTTTTTCAACAGCTAATGAATCAAATCCGTTATAACATACAACTTTTTCTGGGTAGCCCTCCCAATAACCAAATTTACGAAATGCCGGTGATTGTAAGTAAGTGCTTTTCCATGCATCAAAATCTTGCTTATAATATGATTCAGTTTCCTTTGCAATTACTTCTTGGATAGCAGCTTTTTCCTTTTCAAAATCAACTTCAAGTTTTTCTTTAGATTGTTCAGTACATTTTATTGTTAACATATATATTATAAATACAAAAATTACCCTACTAAAATGTTATGAGCACAAAGTTAAATATATTATCAATTTTTACAAAGAAAATTTTTATTAATTTTTATTATTTTTAATATGGATATTTATTAAGCTTTTAGATAATTTTTTATGTATTTTATAAAAAAAAATAAAGAGATATTATTAAAGCGTATTAATATTAATTAATGGATAATAAAATTAAACAGAATTGCCGATTTCTCTTATTTTTTACATTTTTCGTTTTCGTATTTCCCTTCTCTATTAGTTATAGTTCTGAAAAAAATAATGATTCAACTTACGTAAATTCCATTTATAATGAAGCATGGGAATTAGCGCCAACTGATTTTGAAAAATGTATAACTTTATCTAATTCCGCAATAAATATTTCAAGAAAAATTGGCTGGATTAAAGGTGAAGTAAATTCCCTTAATTTACTTGGAGAAGCTTATAGGTTCAAAGGACTCATTCAAGAATCGATTGAATTTCACCTTAAAGCGCTTGAATTAAGTAAAAAAATAATTATAGTTATGGCATTGCAGAATCTCACAGTAAATTAGGCGTTTCATATTTTCATATTTCAGATTTTCCTAATGCATATAAAAATTTTGATATTTCGTACAAGCAATTTGAAAAACTTAATGATAAAAGAGGAATTCGTAATTGTTTAAATTTTTTAGGAATTCTAAAAACAACTATTGGTAATTATGATGATGGCATAGCTTACTTTAATAAAGCGTTGGAAATATCCGAAAGCTTAAATGATAAATTGGGAATTGGAACACAACTTGGGAATATTGGTCGAGTAAATTTTGAAATAAAAAATTATAAAAAAGCTATAGAGTATTATAATAATGCAATTGATGTATTTTCCGAAATCAATGATGATTTTAATAAATCAATTTTTACTGCGAATTCCGGACTTGCATATTTAAAATTGAAAGACTACAATCATGCATATTTTAATTTTAAATCAGCATTAAATTATTCTGAAAAGTTATCAAATGCATTCAGAATTGCACATCAAAACAAAAACATAGGTGATTTGAAGTATGCTATGGCATTAGATGAAGATTTACAAAACACTAATTTAACAAAAAAGAACCTTTTAAAAGAATCCATTGATTTTACAACTAAAGCTTTAAACATATTTGATAATTTAGAGATTAAAGAGGAAATTCAAAATTGTAAGCTCTCCCTGTCTAAATCTTATGAAGAAATTTGTGATTACACTAACGCATTAGTATACTTTAAACAGGCTCGTTCCTTGCAAGATTCTATTTATTCTATTGAAAATAAAAAGGCAATTGCAATGCTAGAAATAGCGCAGCAATTGAAAATTAAAGACAAAGAAATTGAGATACTTAGTCAAGCAAAGGAGTATCAAAATTTTGTAAAATGGACTGTTATCAGTATTACTATCTTATTCTTTTTTATAAGTGTTTTATTTATTTATATGTTCATAAGAAAGAAAAGACAGAATTTTGAATTAGAAAAGAACATTAGAATTAGAAAAGAAACGGAATCTTTATTATTGAAAAATGAAAAAGAATTAAATAAACATAAGAATAAACTTGAAGAGCTTATTGCTATAAGAACTGAAAATCTTGAAAATGAAATAAAAGAAAGAAAAAGAACGGAAGAAGATCTTTTGATTGCAGTTGAAAGATCGGAAACTTCAAGCAAGGCAAAAAGTACTTTCCTGGCAAATATGAGCCATGAACTACGCACCCCATTATTTGGAATTTTAGGTTATTCTGAGATATTATCTAAAGAAATAAACGATCTTGAAAAAAGAAGTATGGCTGAAGGAATATATAGAACCGGATCCAGATTGTTAAATACGTTAAGCATGATATTGGATTTTGCCAGAGTTGAATCAGACAGGTATGAAGTTATATGCAGAGAAGTTGATGTAATGCCGGAAATTAATGCTATTTTTAATTCGTTTAAAGGCACTGCCGCAATAAAAGGATTAGAATATGAGTTAAGAGCTCAAAAAGATTCTGAAATATTGAATACGGATATAACGCTGATTAGAGTAATTGTCGAAAATTTAATAAATAACGCTATTAAATTCACGGAAAAGGGAAGTGTAATTGTTGAGACCGAAAGTTTGGATAATAATGAATTTATATTGCGGGTAAGAGATACCGGTATCGGAATCAATAAAAAAAATATTCCACTAATATTTAAAGAATTTAGGCAGATTAGCGAAGGTACAAACAAAGCCTATCCGGGGACAGGCTTAGGTTTGTCAATTACAAAAAGATACGTTAAAATCTTAAATGGTGAAATAAATGTTAAAACAGCTTTAGGTTTTGGTTCAACTTTTGAAATAAAATTTACAAAAAATCAAATTATTGTAAAACAAAGTGCTTAATTATCTGCCCCAACCCCATTCAGAAAAATGATTTAATCTTGCCTTTTTCACTTCTAATGTTCCATTTTCAAGATCGACAATATTTTCATCATAAACTACGACTTCATTACCATCCAAATATTTAAAATCAAGATCTTTATCTAATACATTTATATTCTTGTATTTTAAATTTAATATTATTGGCTTATCAAAAGTTGTAGGTGAAGGGAATAAATCAACTGAAAATTTACTTAAGTTAAAGATCATACTGAATTCTTTAATTCCACTAAAAGCATTTTTAGGAATTTTTAATTCAGCAATAACTTTAGATTTTTCACCATGAGCATTTTTCCAATTATATTCAACATTAATTTTTCCGCCGATACTGCCGTCAATTAAGTAGCTGTCTGAAGTATATGTTGATACGGATTTATCCAAAACTTGCTGATCATTATTTGGCTCAACAATTGAATTATTTTCCTTACATCCAATAATTAGTAACACGAAAAAGATAATAGAATTAATTTTGTTTTCATAATTTCTCCGATTAGTTTAAAGTTATAATATGTGGCATTATATAATCGGAAAATATTTTTATATGTTAAGTGAGCTGCATCATTGAATTTGAATAACTTTTTCAAAACATTTCATCTTTATCAATAAGCTAAATAAAATAATTCTTTTTATAATTTATTGTAACATAGTTTAAATTAGTTTGATTCCCTTCATAATTTCTTCTTATTAGCGCTTAAAAATCGGTAAAATATTTGCGATTATAATTTACACCAAAAAATTTTGGAGAAAACATGGAAGCTTTTTACGATGCCTCTTTAACTGCAAGTATACTTTTACGCGAAGTTATGAAAGAACTCCGAATCAAACTTACTCCGGGAAAATGCTGCAAAAATGGTTTGGATAAAAAAATTTTTAGCAGATGCAAAAGAATAATTGAAAAAGAATATTCTGACAAAAATTTTCAAGATTTGTTAAAACTTTATATTTCCAGCTATTTCATAGACGATTCAATTTTAGAAGACGGCGAAGAATTTGAAGATTTTGATGATTTTGATTATGAAAGAAATTATGACGGATTTGAAGAAACTACGCAATTATCAAACTATTGAAATTCTATAATTAGTTGCTTATTATCCTCGTTATTTTGACTTCTTAAGTCTCCACATTTTTGCGTCTTTTTACGTTTCAACTCAAAAAAAAATATCATATTTTTACATTAAATATTTTGGTGAATCTATGAAAAACGATTTTTTATGCCCATACTGTAAAGGTAAATTGAATGTAAAATCCAACTTAATTTTGGCTGTAAGAACAGAAAGCCAAAAAAGAGGATTGATTTTACTAAGTCCGAAATTAGGCAATTACCAAATTGCAACACATCCTACATTTCAGTTGAAAGAAGGAGAACATTTAGAGATATTTTGTCCAATGTGCCATGCAAATCTTAAAGCAATTGAAATTGATGAAAATTTAGCAAAAATTATTATGACTGATGAATCGCAAAAAGTTTATGAAATTGTTTTTTCGGAAATTGCTGGCGAACATTGCACTTATAAACTTGTTGATTCTATGCTGGAAAGCTATGGCGAACATCAAAGTAATTATGTTAATCATTTTGGCGCAAAAGCAAGGTTGTAATTATATATATCATTATTACCTTAATTCTTTAATCCGGCTACACTGAAATCGTCTGCTGAATTGTATCTAATATAAGAGTTTAAATTAAAATTGATTTTTTTGTGGAAATGTCTAACTATATTTTACATGTAAATAAATTAAGAAAGGTTTCAACATGATTGTTAATCAAACAAATTTTGAAGATGTTAAATTATTCAAAAGAGGGAAAGTTCGCGACGTTTATGATCTGGGAGATAAATATTTAATAGTTTCTACAGATAGATTATCTGCATTTGATGTTATAATGCAGGAAGGAATTCCTTCTAAAGGAAGAATTCTTACTCAAATTTCCGAATTCTGGTTTGATTACACAAAACAAATAGTGCCAAATCATTTAATTTCTACGGATCTATCTGATTTTCCTCCGATTCTAACTAAATATCGTGAAATTTTAAATGGAAGATCGATGCTTGTTAAAAAAGCCGAGTTGATTCCTTTGGAATGTATTGTAAGAGGTTATATTTCTGGTTCAGGGTGGAATGAATATAAAAAAAACGGAACAATTTGCGGAATTAAACTGCCTGAAAATTTAGTTGAATCTGAAAAATTACCCGAACCGATTTTTACTCCTTCGACAAAAGCCGATATTGGTGATCATGATGAAAATATTTCCGAAGAAAAAGCTAAGGAAATTGTTGGCGAAAATGTTTTTAATACTTTGAAAAATATAACATTGGAAATTTATAAAGCCGCGGCAGATTATGCATTTAAGAGAGGAATAATTTTGGCAGATACGAAAATGGAATTTGGGTTTTATAATAATGAAATTATCTTGATTGATGAATTATTAACTCCGGATTCGTCTAGATTTTGGCCTAAGGAATTATATCAAAAAGGCAAAGGTCAAGCTAGTTTTGATAAGCAATATGTACGAGATTATTTAATATCCGTAAATTTTAACAAAAAGCCGCCGGCGCCAAATTTACCTGAAAATGTAATTTTAAATACTTCAAAAAAATATCAAGAAGCATTTGAATTGCTAACCGGAGAAAGAAATTCATAATGAAACCGGTTAAAATAAAAGTAAGGGAAAGTCATTACTTGGATATTTTATGGGATACTGATGAAAATAAAAGTATTAAATTAAGTAATCTACGTAATGGGTGTCCATGTGCAATTTGCGGAGCTGAAAAGAATGAATGGAGCAAAACATACATTCCGCTTTATACTTTGGAACAATTAAAAATTACAAAAATAAACGTAGTTGGAACTTATGCAATTGGAATTGAGTGGGCTGATGGTCACAATACCGGATTATATGATTTTGAATACTTATACAATTTATACGCTCAATTTAGTTTAACTTAAAAGTATGGTACTGCCTAATCAATTAACGACATTACGAATAATTTTAACTCCGGTATTTCTTATATTGTTTTTGTCAAATGAACCGGTTTTAAAACAAGTTTCTTTGGCAGTTTATGTTGCTGCCGCAATAACCGATTGGTATGATGGTTGGCTTGCGAGAAAGTTCAATTATATTACCACTTGGGGAAAATTCATGGATCCGCTTGCGGATAAAATTTTAACTTCCGCCGCTTTTTTTGCCTTTGTGGCAATTGGAGTTTTACCTTTGTGGATGGTTTTGGTGGTTGTCATTAGAGATTTATTTGTAACAAGTCTGCGTTTGTTCGCAGAGTGGAAAAAGAAAACTTTTACCACAAATAATTTGGCCAAAATTAAAACTTTTATTCAAATGATATTTATTTTCTATTTACTAATTGTGTTTACATTAAAAGAAAATTACTATTTGAAGGTAAATTTTCCCCAAATAATTGAGTATCTTACAAATCCTACATTGATTTATTACGTAATGCTATCAATTACTGTTTATACTTTTCTTACCGGAGTTATTTACATTTATCAAAATAGAATTTTGATTAGCAGAATAATTTTAAGGAAATGATCGATATAAGAAAATTTGTTGGTTCCGGTTTTTTTACCGGATATTTTCCTAAAGCACCGGGAACTTTTGCAAGTTTAATTGCTCTTTTTATTTATTTAATTCCGGGTTTTGAAAATCTTTATTTTCAGCTGTTATTTATCGTAATTTCAATAATTGCCGGAATTCCGATTGGAAATTATTTTGAAAAAATATATGGTAAGGACCCTGGCTGTTTTACTTTAGATGAATTTATAGGAACTTGGATTTCTTTATTATTTATTCCGAAAAATTATTTAATGTTGATCCTTTCGTTCATTTTATGGCGAATTTTAGATATAACAAAGCCATTCCCCGCCAATAAAGCCGAAAATCTAAAAGGCGGCTTAGGCATAATTATGGACGATGTAATTTCTGGAATGTATTCCTTGATAATTATGCATATATTTATGAATATATTTTTTGAATAAATGAGCATTTTATGAAAATCCATATTTTAACTATAGGCGATGAAATTTTAATAGGCCAAACATTAAATACAAATGCTGCGTTTATTGGCGAGTTATTGAATAATAATAATTATTCAATTTCAAGTACTTCTGTTGTCGGAGATAATGTTAAACAAATTGCAGATGAAATTGATAAATCATTAAAACATAATGACATTGTTTTATGTACCGGTGGTTTAGGCCCTACAAACGATGACGTGACACTTCATGCAATTACCGAAGTTTTTAAAACAGAATTAGTTGAAAATGAAGAAATTCTTAATGATATTAAATTGTTTTTGAAAAAAGAAATAGAAAGTTAACGGAAATAAATAAACAGCAGGCATTAGTTCCTAAAATTGCCATTCCAATTAAAAATTTCCACGGCACGGCTCCCGGAGTATGGATTCAGAAAGATAAAAAAATATTCGCGGCAATGCCAGGTGTTCCGTTAGAAATGAAAGCAATGATGGAAGATTTTATTCTTCCTAAAATTATTGAAAATATGCCGAGCAAGTTTATCAAAAAACATACTACACTTTTAACAACCGGAATACCGGAATCATTTCTTTATGAAGAAATCAAAACAATAGATGGAATTGTAGAAAAAGGAAATCTTGCATTTTTACCGAGTCAGTTCGGCGTTAAAATTAGAATTACCGCAATTGATAAGGTTGAATCAATAGTTAATGAAAGAATATTTGAAGTTGAACAGCAAATTAGATCAAAAGTTGGCAGATATATTTACGGAAAAGATAATCAAACACTTGAAGAAGTAGTAGGCAAACTATTAAAAGAAAGAGGATTGACGCTTGCTGTTGCAGAATCATGTACAGGCGGTTTAATAAGCAGCAGAATTACAAATGTAAGTGGAAGCAGTAAATATTTTGAAAGATCAATAATAACCTATAGTAACGGTGCAAAAGTTGAACTTCTAGGCATTGATGAAGATTTGATAAATAAATACGGCTCTGTAAGTTTGGAAGTTGCCAGATTAATGGCTGAAGGCATTAAAGCTGTCAGCGGAACTGATATTGGACTTGCTGTTACGGGAATTATGGGACCCACAGGTGCGACTGAAAATAAGCCGGTCGGACTTGTTTATATTGGAATATGTGATGATAAGGTTTGTACCGCAAAGGAATTTAGATTTGGGGATAACAGGTTATTAAATAAAGATAGAACGTCACAAGCTGCGCTGGAGATGCTTAGAAGAAATTTGCTTGGAATATCTTATGACCAATAGGCTCTTTTTTGCGTATGATTTGCCTTTATCTGCAATAGATTTTATTGTAAACTTAAGAGATGAAATTTACGGAATACCCAATAATGTTAATTGGGAAAGTAGTGACAAACTTCATATTACTTCAAAATTTTTAGGCGATGTAGGGGATTATTTAACCGAGTTGATAATTGACAGATTTGAAAATTTCAACGCAGAATCAATCAATTGTGAATTTGGTGAATTTAATATTTTTAAAAAATATAATGAACCGAAAATTCTTTTTGCAGGAATCAGAAGTAGCGAATTGTTAACTAATATTCAAATTAAAATAGAAAACGAATTTGGTTTGTTGGGCTTTGACAGAGAGATAAGGAATTTCAAACCGCACATTACAATTTTAAGAATAAAAGGAATGGAAGATTTTAATATTTTAGACAAGTTTGTAAATAAAAAAATTGATCATTCTTTTAAGATCAATACAGTCTCATTGATAAAAAGTGAATTAAAACCGTCTGGTTCAGAATATACAATTCTAAAAAGTTTTAAATTGAATTAACGGAGGACAAATGGCAGCAGAAAAAGAGAAAGATCCAAGATTAAAAATACTGGAAGATACAATGTTCAGTATTGAAAAAACATACGGCAAAGGCGCCATTATGAAATTAGGTGATGGTGTTGTAAATAAAATAGAAGCAATTTCAACCGGCTCGGTAAGTTTAGATTATGCGTTGGGAATTGGCGGTGTTCCAAGGGGAAGAATTGTAGAAATTTATGGACCCGAATCATCTGGTAAAACTACCGTTTGTTTGCATACAATTGCGGAAGCGCAAAAAAATGGCGGAATTGCAGCTTTTATAGATGCGGAGCACGCATTGGACATTACTTATGCACAAAAATTGGGTGTTGATATAAAGAATCTGCTCCTATCGCAACCTGATTATGGGGAGCAAGCATTGGAAATAGTTGATACTCTTGTTAGGAGCAACGCTTTGGATATCATTGTAATTGATTCCGTAGCTGCGCTGGTTCCTCGTTCGGAAATTGAAGGAGAAATGGGTGATGCTCAAATGGGAGTTCAAGCAAGATTAATGTCCCAGGCGCTTCGTAAAATTACCGGTGCGGTAAGCAGATCTAAAACTTGCGTTATTTTTACTAACCAGCTAAGAAGCAAAATTGGAGTTATGTTCGGAAGTCCTGAAACTACTACGGGCGGTAATGCTCTAAAATTTTATGCTTCAGTTAGATTGGATATACGTAGAATTGCCGGACTAAAAAACGGTGAAGAAGTAACCGGAAGCAGAACAAAAGTGAAGGTAGTTAAAAGTAAAATTGCCCCTCCATTTAAGCAAGTTGAGTTTGATATAATGTACGATGAAGGTATAAGCAAAACCGGAGAATTAATTGATTTGGGTGTTGATCATGGAATTATTAAAAAAGGTGGAGCATGGTTTACATTTGGCGAAGAAAGATTCCAGGGAAGAGAGCAATTTAGATTACAGCTTAAAGAAAATTCCTCATTATTGGCAAGCTTGGAAAAAGAAGTTAAAATTAAATTAGGTATGATTCCTCAAGAACAAAAGGAAGTCGTTGAGGAAAAATCTAAAAAATAATGATTGTTAGTGAAATAGTTAGAACGAGAAATAAAGTAAACATTTTTTTTGATAATAATGAATGTTTGCAAGTTCCTTTTGATATTTATATTAAAAATGTTCTTTGCAAAGATGAGGAAATAACCGAGAAAGAAATTGATGAATTAAAATATCAGTCTGATATTTACTTAATCAAACAAAGCGCATTTAGATATTTAGCTTTGCGAAATCACAGTATTTATGAATTAAAGTTAAAACTTAATAAAAAAGGGTACAATAAAGAGAGAATAGATTTTGTGTTAAATGATCTCTCTAAGTATAACTATTTAAACGATTTAGTATTTGCAGAAAATTACTTCCAGTATCAGTTGACGAAAAAAAAGGGCAAACTCAAAATTATATCTGATTTATTTAAAAAGGGAATTAGCAGAGAAATTATTAATGAAATTACGAAAAAATTTGATAATGAGTTAGATAATCAAAACGCGGCCTTTGAAATTGGAATAAAAAAATTCAATAAATTGAAGGATAGAAATTTTCATAACATTCAGATTAAACAAAAACTTTATTTATTTCTAGCAAACAAAGGTTTTACAAAAGACACAATTTTTAGCGTTGTTTCTAAAATAATGAAAGATGATGATGAATAAATTTAATGGTGTTGATTACTATAATATTTCTGATCTGTTTTCTGAAGAAGAAAAATTGGTGCAGAATTCTGTTAGAGAATTTGTTGATGAAAATGTAATCCCTATAATTGAGGAACATTATCAAAATTCAACATTTCCTTTTGAACTTATTTTGAAACTTGGTGAGCTGGGTGTATTTGGCATAACGTTGCCTGAAGAATATGGTTGTGCGAATTTGAATAATGTCGCTTATGGATTGGTAATGCAGGAACTTGAAAGAGGCGACAGCGGATTAAGAAGTTTTGCATCAGTGCAGAGCAGTTTGGTTATGTATCCCATTTTTACATTTGGCTCTGAGCAGCAAAAGAAAAAACTTCTGCCGAAATTAGCTTCAGGTGAAATGATAGGTTGTTTTGGTTTAACTGAACCGGATTTTGGTTCGAATCCTGGCGGAATGATTACAAACGCAAAAAAAGTAGATGGCGGATATTTGTTAAACGGTGCAAAAATGTGGATTACAAATGGAACTATTGCGGATATTGCTGTTGTTTGGGCAAAGTTAGACGGAGTTGTAAAAGGATTTTTAGTTGAAAAAAATTCAAAAGGATTTTCTGCTCCCGAAATGAAAGGCAAACATTCGCTTCGCGCTTCAATTACATCCGAGTTAATTTTTCAAGATGTATTTGTTCCTGAAGAAAACATGCTCCCGAATTCGGGCGGATTAAAATCACCATTAATGTGCCTTAATCAAGCAAGATACGGTATTGCTTGGGGTGTTGTAGGCTCTATGATGGCGGTTTATGAATCAGCGCTGAATTATTCCAAATCGCGAATTCAATTTTCCAAACCAATTGCTGGCTATCAACTTACACAAAAAAAATTAACTGAGATTTTAACCGAAATTACAAAAGCTCAACTCTTAAATTACAGACTTGCAAAATTAAAAGATGAAGGCAAAGTAAAACATACACAAATTTCATTGGCAAAAAGAAATAATTGTGAAGTTGCATTAAACGCAGCCAGGACTGCAAGAGAAATTCTTGGAGCAAATGGAATTCTAAACGAGTATCCGGTTATGAGGCACTCGGCGAATTTAGAAAGTGTTAAAACTTATGAAGGAACTCATGAAATGCACACATTAATAATTGGGGAAGATATTACAGGGATTTCCGCTTTCGATTAATTATTTTTACGATATAAAATTTAGGATCTTTATGCAAAATGATAAAATCGCATTTGAAGGATTAACTTTTGATGATCTTCTTCTAATACCGGCAAAATCTCAAGTACTCCCGAGAGAAACAATTATTGAATCAAAGCTGACAAAAAAGATTAAATTAAATATTCCGTTTATTTCTGCGGCAATGGATACTGTTACTGAATCCAGAATGGCAATTGCAATGGCAGCGCAGGGAGGCATCGGAATTATACATAAAAACATGAGTATTGAACGACAAGCTGAAGAAGTTGACAAAGTAAAGAGATCGGAAAGCGGTATGATTACAAATCCAATAACTTTACATGCAGATAAAACAGTCGGTGATGCGACACAGCTGATGGAAAAATATCATATAAGCGGAATTCCAATTGTGGATGATCAAAATAAGCTTATCGGTATTTTAACAAATAGAGATCTTAGATTTGAGCCAAATTTAAATCTTAAAATTTCAGATATAATGACAAAGCATAATTTAAGAACTGCTCCTCTAGGCACAACTTTAGATCAAGCAGAAAAACTTCTGCAAAAATATAAAGTTGAAAAATTACCTGTTGTTAATGAAAACGGAGTTTTAAAAGGACTCATAACTTTTAAAGATATATCCAAAAAGAAAAAACACCCAAACGCATGCAAAGATGAACTTGGGCGATTAAGAGTTGGAGCGGCAGTAAGCGTCTCCAGTGATACTTTGAAAAGAGTTGAAGCGTTGGTTAATGCAAATGCCGACGTGATAGTCGTTGATACTGCCCATGGTCATTCAGAAGGTGTTCTTAAGACAATTAAAGAAGTTAAACTAAACTTTCCGGAAATTCAGCTGATTGCTGGAAATATTGTGACAAGAGAAGCCGCTTTGGATCTTGTAGAACTTGGCGTGGATGCTGTAAAAGTTGGTATTGGAGCCGGTTCTATTTGCACGACAAGAATAATTGCGGGAGTCGGTGTTCCTCAAGTTACTGCTGTACTTGAAGTCACCAAAGCACTAGAAGGTTCTGGTGTTCCAATTATTGCTGACGGCGGAATAAAACAAACCGGCGATGTTGCAAAAATAATTGCAGCCGGAGCAGATACAGTTATGATGGGAGGTATGTTTGCCGGAGTTGACGAAACGCCGGGTGAGAAAATTTTATACGAAGGAAGAAGCTTTAAAATGTATAGGGGAATGGGTTCAATCGGTGCGATGAAACACGGAAGCAAAGATAGATATTTCCAAGATATGGAAGACGATATTAAAAAATTAGTTCCTGAAGGAGTAGAAGGTAGAGTTCCGTTCAAAGGCTCTTTGGCAGATACAATTTATCAGTTTATCGGGGGATTACGCGCATCAATGGGATATTGCGGTGCAAAGAACATTGACGAATTTAAGAAAAATTCCAAATTTGTTAAAATTACGGCATCCGGACTAAGAGAAAGTCACCCGCATGATGTAATTATTACAAAAGAATCACCTAATTATCATTCGTAAAAATATATGTTCAAAGTTCTTGTTATTGCATTTTACTATCCGCCGTTGGGTTTAAGTGGAGTTCAACGGACATTAAAATTTACCAAATATTTTTCTAACTTCAATTGGCAGCCTACCGTAATAACTTCAGGAAGTGTTAACTATTTTGCATATGACGAATCATTACTTAAAGAAGTTGAAGATGCAAATGTTAGAATTATTAGAACCGAAGCATTAACTCCGGGAGCATTTTTATTAAAAAAAGGTAAAACTAAACCTAAATCGACTTTTATTCAAAGTATCTTATCAAAAATTAGCAAAACGATATTTATACCTGATAATAAAATTTTTTGGGCAAAAAAAGCTTCAAAGATTGCGTTAAATTTGGTGAAAAAAGAAAAGTTTGACGCGATTTTTGTAACAGTTCCGCCTTTTTCTTCATTAGTTGCAATTACAAAATTAAAAGCTAAATTGGAAATTCCAATATTTGCGGATTATAGAGATGCATGGGTTACAAATCAATATAGATTTTATCCAACTCCATATCACAGATACCTTCACAAAAAGCTGGAAGATAGATGTTTAAGAAAAATTGATCGCGTTATTGTTGTTAATAGAATTATAAAAGAAGATATTATTAAAAATTTTCCGTTTTTAAAGTTTAATGATATCCAAATAATACCGCATGGATACGACCCTGAAGATTTTAGTAATTTAATTAAATATCCCAAAGAAAATGATAAAATGGTAATTCTGTTTGCCGGCGCATTTTATGAAGGAATAACTCCCAATTTTTTACTAAAAGCATTTAAAAGATTAACAATCGAACAGCCTGATATAGCTGCTAATATTGAATTGCATTTTGTCGGCAATTTAAAAAGGGAAAATAGTAAGTTAATTCATAATCTAAAGTTAGAAAAATTTGTTAAAGAAATTGGATATCTTAATCATTTAGAAACAGTTAGGAGAATTATATCAAGTGATGTCTTATGGCTAATGCTTCCTGACAATGGGAAAATGTACAATGTTACTCCAGGAAAAATATATGAATATTTTGCGGCTAAAAAACCAATAATAGCGAATTTACCGGAAGGAATTGCAAAAAATTTATTGCTGGAATATAAAGCTTCATTTATTACTTCGACTGAAAATATAGAAGAAATAAAAACTGCTTTAATTACAACTCATAATTTGTTCGCGGAAAATAAGTTACCTAAACCGAGCGATGAATTTATTACAAAATTTGATAGAGTAAGTCAAACCGAACAATTGGTAAAACTTTTTCAATTTCATTTAAAGGCTGAATGATGAATATATTGATTTTAGGATCAGGTGGAAGAGAACATGCAATAGGATTAAAAATTAAAGAAGACGATCCTAAAACAGAAATTTTTTTTGCTCCCGGTAATGGCGGAACAATTGGTATTGGAAAAAATATTGAATTGGATATTAATGACGAGAAAAATATTATTGAATTTTGTATTCAAAGAAATATTGAATTGGTAATTGTTGGCCCTGAACAGCCTTTGGTTAACGGACTTTCGGATAAATTAAGAAAATCTAAAATTGTCGTTTTTGGTCCAAATAAGAATGCCGCAAGAATTGAAGGCGATAAAAGCTTTGCCAAAGATCTTATGCTGCAATATTCTGTTCCAACAGCAGAATATAAGACTTTCGGTAAAAATGATTTAAATAATGCTTTAGAATTTGTTAAGAATGGAAATTTCCCGGTTGTAATAAAAGCAGCAGGATTGGCTGCTGGAAAAGGTGTAATTATAGCAAAAGACTTTTCTGAGGCTGAAGAAGCTTTAACCGATATAATGATGAATTCCATATTTGGAAACGCAGGTGATAAAGTTGTAATTGAAGAATTTTTAGATGGCGAAGAATTATCTGTTTTTGTAATTACAGACGGATCAGATTATGTAATTTTACCTCCTGCACAAGACCATAAAAGAATAGGTGACGGTGATACGGGAAAAAATACCGGAGGCATGGGAGCATATACACCGGTACCTTTTGTTTCTGATGAGTTGATTTTCGAGATTGAAAAAAACGTAATTATTCCTACTTTAAAAGGATTACAAGATACAGACTCAAAATTTAACGGCTGTCTGTACTGTGGCCTTATAAAAACTATAAATGGAATTAAAGTTATAGAATTTAACTGCAGATTTGGCGATCCTGAAACACAAGCGGTTTTAGAGCTTATCGAGGGAAATTTTTTAGAACTTTTACATTCAACTGCAAAAGGAAAAGTAAATAAAAATAGTGTTAAAAATAATAATGGAAGTGCTGTTTGTATTGTTGCTGTTTCAGGCGGATATCCCGATAAATATGAAAAAGGTTTTGAAATTTCCGGACTAGATCAAAAATTTGAAAACAATGTTAAAATAATTCATGCCGGTACTAAATTTGAAAATGGTAAAATTTTAACCGCAGGCGGAAGAGTACTTAATATTGTGGCATCAATTAATAAAAATGATTTAAAGCAATGTAAAACAATAGCTTACGATGCATTACGTAAAGTGGATTTTGAAAAAATATTTTATAGAAAAGATATTGGCTTTAAAGCTATAAATTAAGTTAAAGCTTGTTAACCTGGAGGCCAATTCATTTTCCTTCCGCCGAGCAAATGCATGTGAATATGATAAACTTCCTGTCCACCGTTATTACCGCAATTAAAAACTAATCTAAATCCATCTTCAGAAATGCCTTCATTTTTTGCGATAGCATTTGCGGCATCATACATTTCACCTAATAAATTAGAATGCTCCATTCCTTTAATATCGGTGATTTTTGGAATTTCTATTTTTGGTATTATCAAAATATGAACAGGAGCTTGCGGGTTTATATCTCTAAAAGCCAGAATATTTTCTGTTTCATAAACAATATTAGCGGGAATTTCTCGGTTAATGATTTTTGTAAATATTGTGCCCATTTAAAACCCCAAAAATTTAATCTTTATTTATGCCGTACTTTTTCATTTTATTATAAAGATGGCTTCGCTGAATATCCAAGATCTCAGCGGTTTTACTTATATTCCAATTATTTAATTCCAACTGCTTTAAGATAAATATTTTTTCTGCCTTTTCTTTAAATTCTTGGAATGAATTACTAATGTCAATAAAATCCTCAGATTTTTTTTCAACATTCGGAAGCAGAGAAAGTACCTCATCTTTGGAAATTGTTGTCGATGATATCATAATAATTATTCGTTCAATTATGTTTCTTAGTTCTCTAACATTTCCGGACCAATCATAATTCTTAAGAGTTTCAATTGCGTTTTCGGAAAAATTCTTCAAAGGGAATTTATTTTGTTTGCAGATTTTTTCGGTAAAATATTTTACCAAAAGTGGAATATCTTCTTTTCTTTCACGAAGCGAAGGAACAATTATAGGAATTACGTTTAGACGATGAAACAGATCTTCTCTAAAATTTCCTTCTTTAATTTCGTTCTTTAAATCCTTATTTGTAGCTGAAATTATCCTTACATTAACATTTATTTTTGAATTTCCACCGACTCTCTCAATAACTCCATCTTCAATTGCCCGTAAAACTTTTGCTTGAGCCTGTAAACTCATATCGCCTATTTCATCTAAAAATAACGTGCCTCCGTCCGCTAATTCAAATTTACCTATTCTTTTTTGAACTGCTCCGGTAAATGAGCCTTTTTCATGTCCGAATAGTTCTGATTCAATTAATTCATTTGGAATCGCAGCACAATTTACTTCAACTAATTCATTTAACGATCTTTCACTTTTATTATGGATCGCTTTCGCAACTAATTCTTTTCCGGTTCCGTTTTCACCTGTAATTAAAACTCGTGATTCGGTTTTTGCTACTCTTTCAATTATTGAAATTACAGATTTAATTTGCTGACTTTCACCGATTATGATTTCTTCTTGAGATAAATTTTCTTTTAATTTTTTATTTTCCTTAATCAGATTTGTTTTACTTGCGGCATTTCGAATACTAATCAAGAGTTTTTCTCTTTCAATGGGTTTTTCTATAAAATCAAATGCTCCAAGTTTTGTTGCTTTAACCGCGTTTTCTAAATTTCCATGTGCGGAAATTATTATTGTACTGATATTAATTTCGTTTTCCTTTATCCAATTCAGGACTTCAAATCCAGTCATTTCAGGCATTTGAATATCAAGAAGCAATGCATCATAATTATTGTACTCTAATTTTTTTAATCCGGATTTTACGTCTGTGGTAAAATCAACTGAATAATTTTCATATTCAAGAATCATGCTAATGCTTTCGCAAATTTGCTTTTCATCGTCAATAATTAGTATGGATTTCATTTGATGTAAGTATTATTATTTAATATATGTTAATTATAAGAAAAGTAAAATAAAGAATACAGCTTAAAAAAATCAGATGGATACAAATCTTTTTGATTCCTTAAAGATTTGCCAAAAAATTCACCGCAATAATTTGTCTGCAAATCTCTAAAATCAATTTTTCCACTAACCTTAAATGTTTCTTCAAACATTTCAACAAAGATTCCTAAAAATTTGGACAAATTTAAGAATGTTACGTTATATGATAAAAAAGCATTTCCAAAAAAATGCGCTACTTTGTCTTTGTCTTGATTTCCGCTTTCATTTGAATCGAAGTAAACCAATCCCGGGAGATTTTTATTTTTCTGCTGAAATAATTTTTCATCAACCGACGGCAGTCGTAAATTTATTTTAAGTTTTACTAATGGGATTGTGACAGGCATTCTATTGAAAGGAAGTGTTGAAAAGGTTAAAGCTAACAGAGCTTCTGAAATGTTTCCGTCATAAAAATTAAGTGCTTTCAAATAAAGTGTGTCAACAAGATTAATATCTTCATCGGTTTTATTTTTAAATTCTTCAGACGCAATATATTCTGAAAGGAATATCACGCCTTCTTCAAATGACCTTGTTTGGCATTGTGCATTTTTAAAAATAAAAATGGTTGTTAAAAATATAACGGCAAAAATATATTTTGAATTATCTATCTTTGTTTTCAAGATTTTGAAAAAATTATTAATTAAAATATTTTATTAAATAAGATATCTAAAAAATATATGAGTCAAAAATTTGATTATATAACTCACTATAAAATTGACGCTAAAGAATTTGATTATTTTGAAGAGAGGACAGGAGCAACCGAGCATGATGAAAGAAGAGTGCATGAATTTATTACTAGCAAAATACCAAATAAAATTGAAAACATTTTGGATGTAGGATGCGGTTCTGCTTGGGTTGCCGCAAAGTTCTCAGATAAAATAAATGTAACTTCGCTTGATTTAAGTCTGGAAAATGTGACAAAAGCAAAGTTGAGTTATCCGAACCTAAAACATACGCAAATTATAGCCGATTCATTATTACTTCCATTTTCAGATAACAGTTTTGACGTTGTTGTTGCTTCGGAAATAATTGAACATATTTATTACCCCGAAGAATTTGTAAATGAACTTTTTAGAGTTGTAAAACAAAACGGAAAACTAATTATAACAACACCTTATAAAGAAAAATTGAGATATTATTTATGTATTCATTGTAATAAAAAAACTCCGGTTCACGCACATATTCACTCATTTGACGAAAAAATTTTACTAAATTTTTGTACATCTGCAAATCTAAAAGAAATAAAATGGACCACTTTTGGAAACAAATTTTTGATTTTTCTGCGGACTTATATCATTCTTAAATATTTACCGTTTCCGATGTGGAAATTTGTTGACGCACTTTTTAATAAATTAAAAAACTTGCCTGTTCACATTATTGTAGAATATAAAAAAAATTAATTGTAATCATTCCCATCTTGATATATCACTATTAAAGTATTATTTTATAACAAAATATTAGAATATAAAATAATATATGGATTTCAACCTAAGTGAAGAACAGAATCTAATAAGAAAGACCGTTCGGGAATTTGCCGAACAGGAAATAAAACCGCTTGCGCAAGAATTAGATGAAAATGAAAAGTTTTCTCTTAAGCTTACCGAAAGAATGGGTGAAATAGGATTATTCGGAATGTACCTTCCAGAAAAATACGGCGGAAGCGGAATGGATACAACTTCATATATAATTGCCGTTGAAGAATTAGCTCGCATCGACGGATCTCAAGCTGCAACTTTAGCAGCTCATAATTCATTAGGAATTGGACCTATTTATTATTATGGAACAGAAAATCAAAAGACAAAATATTTACCTAAATTGTGTGATGGAAAGGCTCTTTGGTCTTTTGGTTTAACAGAACCTGAAGCCGGATCAGATTCAAGAGGAACTAAAACAACAGCTAAATTGACTGATGGATTTTGGATAGTAAACGGCTCAAAAATTTTTATTACAAACGGCTCAACAGAAATTACTGCCGGTTCAACCGTTCAAACTGTAACCGGTGAAATAAATGGTAAAAAAATATTTTCAACAATTATAATTGAAAATGGAACGAAAGGTTTTACATCAAATGAAATGAAACGAAAAATGATGTGGAGAGCTTCTAACACTTCAGAATTATTTTTTGATGATTGCAGAGTTCCCGAAGAAAATCTTTTGGGCGAAATTGGAGAAGGTTCCCACATTATGCTCAGCACTTTAGATAACGGCAGATTATCTATTGCAGCAATGGGTTTAGGGCTTGCGCAAGGCGCGTATGAAATGGCTTTAAAATATTCTAATGAACGGAAACAGTTTGGACGATCAATTTCAAAGTTTCAAATTATTGCTTTTAAACTTGCGGATATGGCATTGAAAATTGAATTGGGAAGAAATTTGCTTTACAAAGCGTGTTGGTTAAAAGATTCAAAAAAATCTTTTGCAAAAGAAGCTGCCATGGCCAAACTTTATTGTTCTGAAATTGCAAAGGAAGTTGCGGATGAAGCCGTTCAGATTCATGGAGGTTACGGATTAATGAAAGAATATAACATAGAAAGATTTTATAGAGATCAGCGTTTGCTCCAAATTGGCGAAGGAACTTCAGAAATTCAAAGATTGATAATTTCTCGTTATATTGGCTGCTGATAAAAATAAAATATAATTTTATTATTCCTTAACTTAAATGTTTCTATTTGGGCGCGGATATGAAAAACTTATTTGTAATCTTATTAGTAATTACATCTATTGTTATTAGTTTATTTTTATCCTATTTACTTTATCAAGAGTTTGAAGAAAGAACTCTTTTGATTTATGATGAGCAACAGAAAATTTTTCTTACTCAATTATCCGTTTCAATAGAAAATAACTTCGGTGAAATTACCAAATCATTAGAATATTTTTCCAAAAAAGAAAATATCGTTGATTTAAACGATGGAATGAAAAGAGAATTTCAAAATTATTATGAATCTCATTATAATGAAATCTATGGAATTACTCGTGTTTCGGAATTTGGAAAAATAATATATACATTTCCTTTTATTGATTCAGTAATCAATGCGGATGTATCTGCGCAAGAGCATAACAAAAAAATTATGTCAAACTTCAAACCGGTAATCAGCGAACCTTTCACATCATTACAGGGTAACAAAACAATTGCAATTGCCTATCCTATTTTTAAAAACGGAAAATATAAAGGCTCAATTTCTCTGCTTATCAAATTTGATAATTTAATTGACAATTTTGTAAATCCAATAATTGGTTTGAAGGATTTTACAGGAGTTATTTTAAGTAAAAATGGTGAAGAAATTTATTTTACAAAAAGTAACAACTCAAAAAATATTGATGACAACTTAATTGAAATAGCAGATATAAAAAGAAAAATTAATGACTTGGTCAACGGCGATATTCAAAAATTTAATTTTTCAATCTTTACTTCAAAACTTAGTGGTATTGAAAAACAATATGCTTTTAATAAAATAAATTTAGGTAATACATTTTGGATTGTTGGATCATCATTCGATCTAATAAATGTTCTTCAAATTAACCGATCATTTGCTTTAAAATTAACATTGATTTTTTTTACAGTTGTTTTGTTTTTTTCAGTATTGGCTTACTTGTTTTTTAAATCCGAACGTAAAAATGCAAAACTACTTAAAAATAAAGATGAAAAATATAAGATTGAATTGGAAAATATTGTTGAAAAGAGAACAAACGATTTAAACAATTTAAATAAATCACTTGAAGAGGACTTGCAATTACGAAAGCAAATTGAAAAACAGCTGATCTCCGCAATTGATAAAGCTGAAAAATCCGAAAAAATTAAAACAGATTTTCTTGCTCAAATGTCACATGAAATAAGAACGCCTATTAACACAATTTTAAGTTTTTCTAATTTGATTAAAGACGAAATGATTGATAAAGTAAGTGATGAATTAAAATACGGTTTTGGCGGAATTAACAGAGCAAGTAAGAGATTAATACGAACAATAGATTTAATTTTGAATATGGCAGATGTTCAAGCGGGAACTCATGAATACATTCCGAACAAATTTGACATTGCAGTTTTACTTAGAAAAATTTTAGATGAATACAAAGATCAGATTTTGGAAAAAGAACTTATTATAAAATTCCACAATAATGTTAAAAGTTCTGAGTTAATATCGGATGTTTATTCTGTTGAACAAATATTTTCAAATATAATAGATAATGCCGTAAAATTTACGGCTAAAGGATCAATTGAAATTGTTATAGACAAAAGTGAAAATAATTTTTTATTTGTATCCATTACTGACACGGGGATAGGAATAACTGAAGAATATCTTCCAAAAATTTTCAATGAATTTTCGCAGGAAGATATGGGTTATACCAGAAAATATGAAGGAAACGGTTTGGGTTTGGCTTTAGTAAAAAAATATTGTGAATTAAACAATGCGGTTATAACAGTAATCAGCAAAAAAGATTTCGGCTCAGCTTTTACCGTTACTTTTTTAAAATCTGAATTGCAGAAAGATATGGGTAAAGAAAAAATATCGGTTTAATCTATACAGCTATTACCTCATTATCTGCCGAAAGTACAAATGTTTTTGATCTCATAGGTTCTTTTACTTCAAAGAATCTACCATTAATTCCAATTTTAACACCAGGATAAATCATTCCATTTACAGAAACTTTTGAAGAAGTAGGAACATAAATTTCATTAGTCAATTTTAAATTCTGCTGTTTTATATTTTCAATTTCAGCAAGATAAGTTTTGTGTTCAGCTACTAATATTTTAACCTTTTCTTTGCATTGGTCATTCAGTCTTTTCATTTGAGCAAATTCAAATAATACTTTGTCAACTTCTTCAAGCTTTTTTCTAAGCTCGGTTTGTTTATGTTTATTATCCATTATTGAATTTCTTTTTAAATAATCAAAACCAACTTCCACAATAGTTTCTGATTCACTAGAATTGCCAAGAGAATACACATCCAAAAAATCACCGGCAATTGAATGTCCTCCAACAATTACGGTTTTATTTCCTTTGCAAGTAATTTTTGATTTAACAAACAGCTGTGCATTTAATGCTTCTTTCAATATTGTTAAAGAACCTCTTGAGAAAATTTTTTGATTTTCTACAAATTTTACCTCGACATCGCCTACGGCATTTATAATTCCATTTCCTTTACCCAAAAATCCGCCGTGTACAATTACATTTTCTCCGGCTACAATATTTGCGTCTCCAACGTATCCGTCTATTTCAATATCTTTTGTTAGATTAAGTGTAAACTCGTTATTTACGTTTCCTTTTACTTTTAATGATCCTTTGCTTATAATGTTACCTGACTTAAAATCAATATCTCCATTTATGGTGAAAGTATCAGTTATGGAAATAGATGATTCTTTCAAGTCAAGAAATCCATCCAGTGAAGCCGTAATTTTTCTTTCATCATCTTCTGAAAATTTTATATTTGCACCTAATTTAATTTTTAATTCCTTACCTGCAATTGGCGGAACTTTTTTCCCAAAAATATTTATTCCATCCTCTCCATTTGTAGGTGGATGAATTATTGCTATTGTTTCACCATCTTTTACAGAAATCACGGGATTTATTTTATGAAATTCATCACAATTCAAGTTTTCCATTTTTTCTTTATTCTTAGTACAATTTTCTAACCAACCGTCCATTCCATTAACTGGATATTTGCCTTCTGCGACAAAAATATTGGAAATCTTTTTTTTGTTTACTTTAACACTTTCTAATTTTTCTAGGATTAAAGAATTGTTGATTTCTTCCGTTACTCCTAAACTTAGAATTTTATTAACAATATCACCAAGCGAGGGAATAGGATTATCGCCGACTGAAGGATAAATATCAACAAAGACTTTCATCGCATCATCGGATATTTTAACTTCAGCTGAACCATGAAGACTAATTGGGATAATTTTCGGTCTATGGTTTTCAATTACAAATAATCCATCTTCTAAAGCGATGTAATCTTTTCCTCTTTGCTCAATGTTGGAATTATCGTCATGAAAATCGGGGTTAATTTCAAATATAATTTTTGATCCGTTTGATTGTGCATTTTCATTTTCCGGTTTTTCCGGTTCTTCGACAAAGTATCTGAAAATGGGATCAGTTTTTTTTATAACTTTTAATTTTTCAATCGGGGCTTCAATTCTGGTTAAATATATTTTTGAACCTGGAATAAACGCTGGAATTTTTTGAGCTATTTCATCATCAATAGGTTTTACAAAAAGTTCAGCTTTTTGAAGATTTTGTTTTGTTGTTTTTTGATTAAATATAGACATATATTAATTTTAACGAATTAGAAAAAGATAATTTTATTAATAATCGAATTATTTTTATAATAATATAGAATGTACTTTAATAGTTTTTTGCGGTTTTAAGAATATTAGCGAGTTAAATCGAGTTATTATTTTAAAATACGGATTAACTTAAGTTGTTTGCAAAATTATTCAGCTGATTTTATAACTTATGTTTGTATTACACCGACGTTGAATTTATCTAAATTAGGATTATTATTTGCAATTTCAATTGATTTTGAAATGTACTCTCTCGTCTCTGCCGGATCAATTATTTCATCAACCCAAAGCCTGGCTGCCGCATAAAGCGCAGTACTTTTCTCATCATAAGACTTTTGAATTTCACTTAACAAATTTATTTTATCAGCTTCACTGAATTTTTTACCGTTTTTTTCCATTTGTTTTACTTTTATATCCAATAAAACATTGCTTGCTTGTGTTCCGCCCATAACAGAAATTTTTGCGTTTGGATACGCAAATATAAATCTTGGATCATAAGCTTTTCCGCACATGGCATAATTTCCGGCGCCGTAACTATTTCCAACAATAATTGTGATTTTAGGAACAACGGAATTTGCGACAGCGTTTACCATTTTTGCACCGTCTTTTATTATGCCTCCATGTTCGGCTTTACTACCGACCATAAATCCGGTTACATCTTGCAGAAAAATTAACGGAATCTTTCTTTGATTACAGTTCATGATAAACCGAGTTGCTTTGTCTGCAGAATCTGAATAAATTACTCCGCCAATCTGCATTTCACCTTTTTCGGTCTTTACAATTTTTCTTTGATTTGCTACTATTCCAACAGACCATCCGTCAATTCTTGCATAAGCTGTAATTATTGTTTTTCCAAAACCGGCCTTATATTCATCAATTTCGGAATTATCTACAATTCTTGAAATCAAATCATAAGTATCATACTGATCGAGTTGTGCTTCGGGCAATATTCCATATATTTCATTTTTATCAAAGTGTGGATTAAGCGGTTTTATTCTGTTAAAATTGGCCTTTGGAGTTTCGGCAAATTTATTCGTTATGGATCTAATTTGACTTAAACATTCTTCATCATTTTTTGAAATATAATCAGTCACTCCAGAAATATTTGTTTGAACCAAAGCACCGCCAAGGCTTTCATTATCAATAACTTCACCAATTGCGGCTTTAACCAAATGAGATCCGGCGAGGAATACTGATCCAGTTCCTTCAACTATAAAACTTTCATCGCTCATTATCGGCAAATAAGCTCCGCCTGCAACACACGGTCCCATTATTGCTGAAATTTGAGGTATTCCCATCGAAGATATTTTCGCATTATTTCTAAAAATTCTGCCAAAATGTTCTTTATCCGGAAAAATTTCATCCTGAAGAGGAAGGAAAACGCCGGCGCTATCTACTAAATAAATAATAGGTAAATGATTTTCAACCGCAATTTCTTGAGCTCTTAGGTTTTTCTTTGTTGTGATTGGAAACCATGCTCCTGCTTTAACGGTAGCGTCGTTTGCTACAATTAAAAAGTTTTTTTCATTTATTTTCCCAATTCCAAAAATTGTTCCGCTGCTTGGTGCTCCGCCAAATTCCTCGTATATTTCATGTGCGCAAAATGTATTCAGCTCAAAGAAATTTGAATTATCATCAATCAATAATTTTATTCTTTCGCGCGCCGTTAATTTACCTTTTTTGTGATGATTATCTATTGAAGATTTTCCGCCGCCTAATTCAGTTTTTTCTCGAATTAAGTTTAATTTATGTAGTATATTCTTGTTGTATTGTTCTCGTTTAAAAAAATCTTTAAGGTTTTCTTTTTGTTCACCAATCTTTATCATTCGAATTCCTTTATCTTATTGTAAATAAAGGTGTTGCATTTGTTAATTAAAGTTATTTCCCAATAATTATAATTTGAGATAAAAATAAATTTTTATATTTAAAGCCACATAATATTGGAAATGTAATTCTATTAAAATGATAATTTTACAAATTTACGTTTCCCGACTTTAAGAACACTTCCATCGGAAATATTAACCAATAATTTTGGATCATCAATTTTATTTCCGTCAATTGAAACCCCTCCCTGCATTACTAGTCTTCTCGCTTCGCCGCGTGAAGGAGCAAGTTCAGCTTTCATAATTAGATCAATAATATCAACATCTTTTTCAGAAATTTTCAATTCCGGAATATCATCCGGAACGCCTTTATTTATAAATATTTTATCAAACTCCGCTTCTGCGTTTTGAGCGGCTTCCAACGAATGATACATCTCAACAAATTTTCTTGCCAAAGCTCTTTTTGTATTTCTTGGATTATTATTAGAATCAGCAAGTGTGCTTTTTATTTCATTTAATTCTTGAGGAGAAATATCTGTTCCAAGTTCAAAATAAGTATAAATTAATTCATCCGGAATTGATAGAGTTTTCCCGTAAATATCTTGCGGCGTATCATCTATACCAATATAATTTCCGTATGATTTGCTCATTTTTTCTGTACCGTCTGTGCCAACTAAAAGCGGCATTGTTAAAATTGCTTGAGCCTCAACTCCGTATTCACGTTGTATATCACGACCCACTAACAAATTAAATTTCTGATCGGTTCCTCCAAGTTCTAGGTCGCTTTCAATCGCAACAGAATCCATTGCTTGAGCCAATGGATAAAGTAATTCATGCATGCTTATAGGTATTCCCCCGTGAAATCTTTTTGTAAAATCATCTCTTTCCAACATTCGTGCTACCGTATATTTTGAAGCTAATTTTATAACATCCTGAAAATTCATTTTTCCTAACCAGTCGGAATTATTTACAATTTTTGTTTTTTCAGGATCAAGAATTTTTTTTGCCTGATGCCAATAACTTTTGGCATTTTCCTGAGCTTCTTCAAATGTTAAGGGCGGTCTTGTTGCGTTTCTGCCAGATGGATCACCAATCATTGCGGTAAAATCACCAATTATCAAAATTGCGGTATGGCCAAGTTTTTGAAATTGAGCTAATTTTCTCAATACAACTGAATGTCCAATATGTAAATCGGGTCTGGTCGGATCACAGCCTAATTTAATTTTTAACGGTTTATTTTCTGCTCTTGATTTTTCTAATTTCTGAATTAATTCTTCTTCGGGGATAATTTCAGAAGCGCCTCTTTTAACAATTTCTAACTGTTCTTTAACGGGTAAAAACATATTCTCTGATCTCTCAATAATTTAAAATATATTAAAAACAATTTTAACAGGTCATTATTAATTTTATTTCTAAATATGCGAATGAAAATAATAAAATAATTCTCACATTCTTAAAATGACCATTACATTTATTTACAATTTAATTTTTCTTTCCGCTTCACGCTGCATGTCTTTTTTTGCAATTGCTTCTCGTTTATCGTAAGATTTCTTTCCCTTTGCAACCGCAAGTTCAACTTTAACTTTGCCCTTTGAAAAATACAGACTCAATGCAATTAAGGTGTTGCCTTTTTCTTTTACTTGTCTGTCCAATTTTCGTATTTCACTTTTTGAAAGAAGTAACTTTCTATCCCGTATTGGATCATGGTTAAATCTGTTTCCGTGCGTGTAAACATTAATATTTGAACCAATCAACCAAACTTCACCGTTGGAGTCAATTTTGGCATAACAATCGACCAAACTTGCCTTGTGCTCCCGGCAAGATTTAACTTCAGTACCAACTAATACAATTCCGGCTTCCAAAGTTTGGAGAATTGCATAATCATGCCGTGCTTTTCTGTTAACTGTAATATTCTTTGTTTCTTCTTTCATATCTTTTTTTTAAGAAAAATAAAGTTATTTTTAATGGCTATTAAATGCAAGATTTGAATTTTATAAATTTTTCTTATCAAATAAATTGACGATTATGAAATTTAAAAATGTTCTCACATATTTAATAATTTTCACAAATATTTTTTATGGACAATCACCTAAGATAAACAAAGTAGAACCTCCAAATTGGTGGAGCGGACATTTGTTTAATAAAATACAATTAATGATCTACGGTGAAAATTTAGCACACGCTAATTTAACCTCACTTAGCAATAAAATAAATGTAACTTCAATTCCAAATAAAAACGATAATTATTTATTTGCGGAAATTGAAATAACAAATTCAGCCGAACCCAATTATTATAATTTTCTGCTAACTAATAAATTTGGCGTCGATACAATAAAATATCAATTGTTAGAGCGTAATGAAACTGAAAATATTCATCAGGGATTTTCAACAAATGACGTTATATATTTAATCTTTCCGGATCGTTTTGTTAATGGCGATACTTCAAATGATTTTATTTTTAATAATAGTGAAGAGTTTAAGTTTAATGATCTAAATGGAAGACATGGCGGAGATATTCAAGGGATAATTAATAAGTTGGATTATTTGAAGGATTTAGGCATTTCCGCCATTTGGATTACTCCGCTCACTGAAAATAATATGTCAATGAGCTATCATGGCTATTCATGTACCGATCTGTATAAAATTGATCCTCGTTTTGGCACGAATGAGCTTTATAAAAAACTTGTATATGAAGCACATAAACGGGGAATTAAAATCATTCTTGACCACGTTGCAAATCATATTGGAAGCAACCATGAATGGATTAAAAATCCGCCAACTCCGACATGGATAAACGGAACAGTTGAAAATCATCTGCCAGCTGAACATGATAAAGTAATATATGTTGATATTCATGCCGATAAAAGTAAAATAGCAAATGCAAATAAGGGATGGTTCATTGATACAATGCCGGACTTAAACCAAACCGATTCCTTGCTTGCGGAATACATTATTCAAAATACAATTTGGTGGATTGAATACTCCGGATTAGATGGAATTCGCGAAGATACTTATCCTTACTCTGATCAGAATTTTATGTCAATTTGGGCAGAAACAATTTTACAAAATTATCCAAAGTTAAATATTGTCGGTGAAGTATGGAAAGGCGATCCGGCGGTTCTGGCAAAGTTTCAAACAAAAAATTATTTTCCCAAAGAATTTGATTCAAACCTTCCGGTTGTAACGGACTTTGCTATAAGAGATGTTCTTTATAATTATATGGAAGGAAAGACAGGACTTTTGAAAATTTATGAAACCTTTGGGCAGGATTTTGTTTATTCCAATCCGGATAACTTGTTGACTTTTTTTGATAATCATGATACTGACCGTGGAATGTATGCCGCAAAATGGAATATGGAAAAATTTAAAAAAGCTTTAACAATTGTTCTAACAACTCGAGGAGTTCCACAAATATTTTATGGAACAGAAATCGGATTGGACGGTGGGGGGCATCATGGAAAAATTAGAGAGGAATTTCCGGGCGGTTTTCCGAACGATTCGTTAAACGCGTTTTTCGAAGATGGTCGAAATTCAAATCAGAATGAAATTTATAATTTTACAAAGAAACTGTTAAATCTTAGAAAACAAAACAAGGCTTTAAGGGAGGGTAAGTTTGTACAATACTGCCCTAAAGATGACATTTATGTTTATAAAAAAGTTTTAGAAAATGTGGAAATTGTTATATTTTTGAATGATAAAACTAAGGATAATTTTATTGATCTTGGAAATTATACTAATGATGATGATCTGAATAATATGGATATTAAAAATCTACTTGATGAAAATTTGCAAAAATTAGTTGTCAAAAATAATATTATACTAACGGGCAATTCCATTTCAATTTGGGAAATTAAACACATTAAATAAATTTTTTTAATCTCTCAAAATAATATTGAGGATAAAATGTTAGACATCCAGAAAAAATTGACAAACACATTTTATGCAATGCTTGCACTTCCCGCAACCGCAGTTGGATTTGCTCTTTCCACACAAATTGCCGCGTTAAGTTGGATACTGAATAAAAAGTACGGTTTGAACATTCATGAAGTTGCGTTTGTTTGGTTGGCCGGACCATTGGCTGGAATATTCGGGCAGGTTATTGTAGGAATGATAAGTGATAATGTTTGGTTTTTAAATGGAAGAAGACGACCTTTTATTATGATTGGCGGAATAATCGGCTCGCTTATGTTTTTGGCACTGCCGCAAATTGGAGTAATTTCAAAAGCGAGTGGGATTACTAGTATAATTTTAATTGCATCGATAATTGCGCTTTTACTGGATCTTTCTATAAATGTAACTTTTAATCCCGCAAGGTCAATTATAGCGGATCTTACTCCTGAAGGAAAAAAACGAACATCCGGTTATGTTTGGATGCAGGTTATTTCTGGCACTTTTGGAGTTTTGGCTTATTTTCTTTCTATGGTTTACGGCAATGAAACTTTACTGCTTATAGCGGCAATATTTGTTTTGGCTTGTTCAGTCTTCCCAATTCTGTTAATTGAGGAACCAAAAGAATTACCGGGTTTTATTGAATCTAAAAAAGATTCTCATTCAATATTAGGTATCATTAAATCAATATTTCCATTATATGGGTTTTTGGTTTTCGGTATTTTCAGTTTAATATTTCACTTTTATCAAAATGAACTTCGTTCTGTTCACAACACATTGTTAGTTTTAAGTTTGGTATATACCGTTGTTGTTGGAATTTATATTATTTTAAAAAGTAGAAAAAATGAATCGGATAACATTGAATTTCAAAAAATAATGCTGGCTCATACATTTACATGGATAGCCTTTCAAAGCATGTTTGTAATGACTGGTTTTTTTATTGATAAGCAAATAATACCTAACATTGATCTTACAGATGTATTTGCAAATAAATTTGCGGAATTTTTAACTGGTGTTGCTCAAACAAAAGATACTACAACCGGAAATATTGTTTCTTTAGGATTTCTGATTTTAAATGCCGTCGGCGCGGTATTTCCAATGGTATTATCTTCGCTTGCAAAAAAAATCGGAAGAGTAAAAACTTATACTTTTGCTTTAGCATTTAGCGCAATAGGATATTTTTATATCGCGTTTCTCGGAAAGTTCGAAGGAAATTTTTATTTCGGAATGTTTTTAACGGGAATTGGCTGGTCCGCTGTTATATCAATTGTGTTCTCAATTGTTACCGAAAGAGTTAACCAAAATAAAATGGGATTGTTTATGGGAATTTTCAACCTTGCGGTTGTTCTTCCACAAATGATGAGTCAAGGCGTGGCAAACATTATTTCCGAAACTCAGAATTACCAATTATTATATATTCTTTGCGGTATTTTCATTTGTCTATCCGTTGTTTTTTGGCTATTTATAAAGGAACCACGATCAACAGTGAATATTCGTTCAAATGTTAAAGGAGGACATTAATAATTAAATATCAACGATTTATTTAATTATTAACAAAAATTTCACTTCTTATTTAAGGTAAGTTGACACTTCTAAATTTTACTATTTATTCGATAGTAGATCATAATTTATTTTATTTATTAGATGCTCAAATACATTTTTCTTCTTTTATTATCATCAATTTCGTTTTCGCAAAATTCAAATTATGATTTTAGCGGTATGCATAAATTTTGGGAAATAGTCGATATTTTAAAAACTAATAAAGAACCTGCAAATTCCGAATGGAACGAATTGTTTAACACACCGGGTTATAAAGTTTTAACAAGCGGCGAATTTACGAGACAGTTTTTTATTGAAAATTTTAAACTCGTTTTTATGCCTTCAAAGCAAAATGAATTAAATGAAGCGTTAAAAAACGGTAAAAATTTAAATCACCTTACTCATTTTATTAAAGTAAGAGATAACAGAAAAATAATTTCCGATCAACAGAGTAAGTTGATGGCAAATAATTTTTCTCAAACTGCGGTAAAACGAACTTTGGAATTCTTGCCTCAATCAAATGTCGATCAGCTTCCACCTGTATCGTTTGTAATTTTTGAAAACAACGGAAGAGGTTCATCACCAATTGTTGTTGATTTGTGCGCTTCTTTAGAATGGGATTTCATGAGTTTCTTATCGCATGAATTTCATCATTGGTATAGAAACAGACAAGTGCAAATCAATTATAATAAAGTTTCTGAGGATGATGAGATATTAATTAACGCGTTAGCAAAGATTGAAGCAGAAGGAATTGCAGATATGGTGGATAAAAGAGATTGGTTTACCAAATCAAGTAAATCAATTTCAATATATGCAAAACAATTTATAAATGATGTTGGAAATTCACCGTATGTAATAAATAAAATTGACGAATATTTATCTGGACTTAATTCCAACCTAAAAAATATTAAAGTTATCGGTCGAAATATACTGGAAGTTTTACCGCAGCAAGGACATACCACAGGTTATTTTATGGCAAGTTTAATTTTGGAAAAGGAAGGTAAAAATGAAATTGTAAAATGTGTTGGAAATCCATTTAAATTTATTCACCTCTATAATTCCGCGGCGAAAAAAAGCAATAATCGGTATCCTCAGTTTTCTAATAAATCGATTGAAAATCTGGAAATTCTTGAAAAGAAATTTTCAAAGTAATTTCTCTTCAATTTCTAATTTTCACATCAAATAAAAAAATAATTTGACATTTCTTAAGTACGTAATTATCTTTACGTTATAAAATAACCAATGGTCAGTAATTAAATAAAAGTCAATTATGGGAATTTCGGAAAGAAAAGAACGGGAAAGAATTCAAAGGCGGCAAGAAATAATTTACGCAGCTGAGAAAGTTTTTTTTACTAAAGGATTTAACTCAACGACCATGGACGATATAGCTTCCGAAGTCGAGCTTAGCAAAGGAACTTTATATCTTTATTTTAAGAATAAAGAAGAATTATTCAAAGTTTTTGTGAATAGGGGAATATCAAAACTTCACGAACTTTTTGTAGAATTTTCTTCAAAGCAGTCAAACGGTCTTATGAAAGTTAAAGCAATCGGCGAAGCATATATCAAATTTTATTTTGAATTTCCAAATTATTATAAAGCGCTTATGTTTGAAGAAGTGCAGAAGGTTGAGGGGATTGAACCAGAGTCGGAAGATGAGAAAATTCTCAAAAAGAAAATGGAGACCAATAAAATTCTAATTGAAACAATAATTGAAGGAATGAATGACGGCTCAATTAGAAAAGATTTGGATCCCGCAAAAACTGCACTAATTCTTTGGGGTGAATCTCTTGGGGTTTTACAGTTGGTTACGCTTAAAGGAGACATACTTTGTACGGAAATGAACTGTACACCGGAAGAATTAATTTCATACTTTTTTGAATTTACTTTTAAAGCATTAAAATCATAAAAAAATTTATATTAAAATGACTGTCGGTCATTTAATGATTCACATTTAGCGAGGATTTATGAAATCAAAAATGATAGTTATTTTACTTACTCTTTCAATGCAAATATTTGCTCAGAGTGAAACATTGGAGAATTATGTTAGATACGGTTTGGAGAACAATCTTGCACTAAAACAAAAACAATTCAATTTGGAAAAAAATTTAAGTTCGCTCCAAGAGGCGCAAGGCATGTTTTTTCCGTCGCTCGGAGTTAATGCTCGATATTCAAGAGCCGGAGGCGGGCGCGAAATAATTTTTCCGGTCGGAAATTTGGTTAACCCGATTCATTCAGCCTTAAATTATTTGATGCAGCAAAATTTATTTCCAACGAACATTCAAAATGAAATAATTCCTTTTTTGCGAAAAGAAGAACAAGAAACAAAAATTAGTTTGGTGCAGCCATTATTTCAGCCCGCAATTTTTTACAATTATAATATTCAAGATAAAATTTTAGAAATAAGTCAACTTGATAAAAAGGTATTTGCAAGATCGCTGGTAGACCAAATCAAAAATAGCTATTTCAACTATTTGAAATGCAAAGGTGTAGAAAAAATTTATGAAAGCTCTTTAGAGCTTGTAAATGAAAACCTGCGCGTTTGTGAAAGTCTGCAAAAAAACGATAAAATCACCATCGATATAGTTTACAGAGCAAAAGCTGAAGTTTCAGAAATGGAACAAAAACTAATGGAAGCCAAAAACAACAGTGAATTGGCAGCTTCATATTTTAATTTTCTATTGAACAATCCGCTGGAGAGAGAAATAATAATTGATACGACAATAGTTTGGCAAACGGTAATTTCTGATTTGAATCAAACGTGCTTAAACGCAACTGAAAAAAGGGAAGAGATTCTTCAGCTTGAATATATGGCAGAAATTTATAAAGATAAAAAATCCATGGCAAATTCAAATTATTTCCCTACGCTGGTTTTTGCCGCCGATTATGGATTCCAAGGCGAGCAATACAGATTTACGGATAAAGATGATTATTGGATGGCATCGTTGGTTCTGCATTGGAATTTATTTAATGGATTTCAGGACGTGTCAAAAAGTGAACAAGCTGAATTGGAAAGGAAAAAAGTTGAAGTGCAGATGGAGGAATTAAAAAAACAAATTTCACTTCAAGTGATAAACAGTTACAAAAACTATGAACTATCTCAAAAATCATTAATATCAGCCCAAGAAATGCTGGCTAGTATGAAAATTTCATTTAGAATTATAGAAAAAAAATATATCGAGGGAATTGCGAGTTACATTGAATATCTTGATTCAAGAAATAAACTGCTCCAATCGGAAATAAATGAAGTGGTTTCAAAATATGATTATCAACAAAAAATTTCCGAGCTGGAAAAGATGGCAGCATTTATAGATTTGAAAAATTACGAATAAAATTTTAGATCGACTTAAAAGTACAACGTCAATTAATAAAAATTTAGGATTAAAAATGAAAAGTATAATAATTGTTTCAATCAAAGCTTTTTTGGGGATAATTCTAATACTGGGTTGCGGTGAGAAAAAGAACGAAATAAATTCTGAAGAAGTTATTCCCGTAAAAGTTGCGAAAATTACCGAAACGCAAATTTCTATGCCGGTGCATTCAAGCGGGAAGCTGACTGCTGAAAAAGAAGCCGTACTATCTTTTAAAACTGGTGGAATCGTTTCTAAAATTTTTGTAATGGAAGGAGACGCGATAAAATCTGGTCAGATTTTGGCAAAATTAAAATTGGATGAAATTGAAGCGCTATACAATCAGGCAAAAGTTAATTATGAGAAAAATTTAAGAGATTATAACAGAATTGAAAATTTATACAAGGACAGCGTTGTTACTTTAGAACAGTATCAAAATGTAAAATCCGGTTTGGAAGCAGCTTCTTCAAATTTGAACATTGCTAAATTCAATTTGAATTATTCTACAATTACATCGCCATTTGAAGGAAAAATCTATAAGAAAATTGTTGATGAAAATGAAATTGTTGCTCCAGGAAATCCAGTATTTATAGTAGGTTCAAACACTTCTGCATGGAAAATTGTTTGCGGCATTACCGACAACGATTTGTATAAAATCAATATCGGTGATTCGGCAATTGTAAAATTTGATAATTACAATCAAGCATTTTCGGCTGTGGTTTCGCAGAAAGCGGGAGCATCAAATCCGATGAATGGAATTTTTGAAATTGAATTGTCATTAAGGAATCCCGACAAAAATTTTATTTCAGGTATGATAGCCAGTGTAGATATATTCCCTTCGGAAAAAGTTAAAGCAAAATTAATACCTGTTCAAGCCCTAACAGATGCTGAAGGTTCTAAAGGTTATGTTTTTTACATTAATAATAACATTGCGGTAAAACAAGAGGTCGAAATAATGGAAATTATGGCGGACAATGTTTTTATAAAACTTGCGAATGAAAAGATTGGTGAGGTAATCACCGAAGGTGCTGAATATCTGAATGACGGTATAAAAGTTAATGCTGTAAATTAATTTTGAGAGATTAAAATGAATTTATCGAAACTTACATTAGAAAATCACCAATTTTCCATAATAATAATTTTTATTTTGCTGTTACTAGGAATCGTATCTTTTTTCACAATGCCTAGATCAGAAGATCCGCAAGTATCACCTCCGGCCGCTTCAATTATTGTTGTTTATCCAGGCGCAACTCCTTCGGATGTTGAAGAATTGGTAATAAATCCAATTGAGGAAGCACTGAATGAACTTGAAGACATTAAATCAATTAAAAGTTATGCACGGGATAGTTACGGTGTTATTGATATTGAATTTATTGCAGGTAGTGATGCCGATGATAAATATTCAGATGTAACTCAAAAGGTAAACAGTATTAAAAACAAATTACCGGATGAGATTTCCGATGTTGATATGATGAAATGGTCTATATCCGATGTTAAGATTTTACAACTAGCTTTAATTTCAGAAACCGCTGAATATTCAAGTATGGAAAAAGAAGCTGAACATTTGCAAGACATTCTTAAAAAGATAAGCGGCGTTAAAAGCGTACAAATTTTGGCATTTCCTGAACAAGAAATTAAAGTGGAAATTAATTTTGAAAGACTTTCTAATTTTAAGATTCCGCTTTCTCAAGTCATTCAGGTAATTCAATCTCAAAATGTAAATATTCCAGGAGGGGAAATAGACTTAGGAGGAAAAAATTTTAGCGTGCAGACGAGCGGCAGTTTTAAAAATATTAAAGATATCAAAAATATTATTATAAGCTCAAGAGCCGGAGGTAACATTTATTTGAAAGATTTAGCCAACATTTATAAATCATTCGAAGACGAGAAACATATTGCAAAGTTCAATCAAAGACGGGCAATTTTCATTACCGCTGATCAAAAAACGGGCACAAATATTTTTGATGTTTCAGGCGAATTAAAAAATAAACTTGAAGAGTTTAAAACTACATTGCCAAATTCCATGAAAATCGAAACTGTATTCGATCAATCGATAAGCGTTAAAACGAGATTGAACGGATTTTTTATTAATCTTTTGCAGGGTTTATTTTTAGTCGGTTTGATGATGTTCTTGTTTGTGGATTTGAGAACGGCAATAATCGTAATGTCTGTTATTCCCATATCTATTGTTATCGGTATAGGATTTCTAGATTTATCCAATTACGGACTAGAGCAAATGTCAATTGCCGGTCTTGTTATCGCACTTGGAATGTTAGTTGATAATTCTATTGTTGTAACAGAAAATATTGCAAGATATATTTCATCAGGTCTGTCAAACTTTGATGCCGCGGTAAAAGGAACAGCACAAATCACTTGGCCAATAATTAGTTCTACGTTAACAACAGTTTTTGCTTTTATTCCAATGATGTTAATGCAGGATGTAACCGGAGATTTTATAAGAAGTATGCCGATAACGGTGACTTATACTCTTTTTGCATCTTTAATGCTTGCGTTAACCTTAACACCGCTATTATCAAGAAAATTTATGAAGGCTTCAACAATTTCCGACAAAAAAGCGGCTAGAAAATTTGTTAACAAGTTTATTGAAAATGTATATAAAAAAAGATTAGCCTTTGCTTTGAAAAATCCAAAGTTAATAATATCTATTGCTGTAATTGCGTTTTTGGTCAGTCTTACTCTAATTCCGTATGTCGGAATAAGCTTTTTCCCAAAAGCCGAAAAACCTCAATTTATGATAAATATCAATTTGCCAGAAGGCAGCAGTCTGAAAAAAACAAAAGAATTTGCTCTTAGAATCGAAGAGATTTTAAAAGTAAAAAATGAAGTGTTAAATTTTACCACGAATATTGGAAATGGAAATCCTAGAATTTATTATAATGTTATCGGGAAAAGAAATGCTAAAAACCATTCTCAAATATTTGTTGAGTTGAAATCATACAATTATTCAGAATTCAACAAGTTTCTTAGCGGATTGAGAAATGAATTTTCAAAAATTGCCGGAGCCGAAATTGAAGTTAAAGAATTCGAACAGGGACCCCCGATAGAAGCCCCAGTTGCAATAAAAATAATTGGAGAAAATATAAACGAATTGAGAAAAGTTTCCCTGGATGTCGAAAAAATATTTAAATCAACTGAAGGAACAATAAATATTAATAATCCGATGGGTACTTCAAAAATGGATTTGTCAGTAAAAATAAATAGAGAAAAAGCCGCAATACTTGGAGTTCCTATTGTCGAAATTGACCGTACAATTAGGGCATCAATTAATGGTTTGAGCATAACAAAATTCAGAGACGAAAATGCTAAAGAGTTTGACGTAATTATTCGATCGCCGGTTTTAGGCAATTCCGAATTTGAAAAATTCGACAGAATTTTTGTTTCATCAATGTCCGGCGAGCTAATTCCCCTTAAACAATTGGCAAAAATTGAATTGACAAAAACACCGCTAGCTATCAGTCATTTTGATCTTTCAAGAACAGTTACAATTACATCGGACGTTGTTTCCGGTTATTCAGTTAATACAGTAACTAGCACAATAATGCATAAGTTAGAAAAAGTTCCATTGAAAAAAGGCTATTCGTTTCATATTGGCGGCGAAAGAGAAAGTCAACAGGAATCCTTTGGCGGAATGGCAAAAGCTATGATTATAGCAATAGTTGGAATTTTCGGAATCCTTGTGCTGCAGTTCAAATCTTACAAACAGCCGTTTATTGTTTTCTCTGCCATTCCTTTGGCAGTAATTGGTTCAATCGTTGCTTTATTATTGACCGGAAATACATTTTCATTTACTGCATTTGTGGGATTGACGAGTCTTGTTGGCATTGTAGTAAATAATTCAATTATTCTTGTTGATTATACAAATCAGTTAAAAGAAGAAGGAATGGAAGTTTATGACGCGCTTATTTATGCATCTGAAGTACGATTTATGCCGATATTATTAACTACAGGTACAACAATTGTGGGTTTGTTTCCCTTAACAATTGGCGGTGGTACAATGTGGGCGCCGATGGGCTGGACTATTATTGGCGGACTTTTAGTCTCTACAGTTTTAACATTAATAATTGTTCCGGTTTTATATAAATTGTATTCTTAAATGTGATATTTAGTTATGAATAAAATTCTAATTATAATTTTTATTGTTGCCATTAATTCAATAGTGCTTTCACAATCAGCAAAAATAAAGGTGAAAGTGGTAAACCTTAATGATAGGAAGGGAAATGTTTCAATAGGACTTTTCAATAACGGTGAAGGATTTCCAAAGAAAGATTCGGGTAAAATTGGAGTTGAAATACCAATTGTAAAATCCGAAGTTGAATTTACATTTGAGAATTTAACAAATGGCACCTATGCTGTTGCGGTTTATCATGATGAAAATAAAAATGGTAAATTGGACAGAAGTTTTTTAGGTTGGCCTATTGAGGATTATGTTTTCTCAAATTATGCAGAAGGTAATTTTGGACCGCCGAGTTTTGAAGATGCTTGTTTTGAATTAAAAGATTTTTTAGAAATAATTTTAGAATTCAAATGATATTCTAAAAATCTTTTCATCTTTTCACTAGTTAATTCAAAAATAAAATTATAAGGATATCTTTCAATATTTCGACTGACTGCTTGTTTTAAGTTTCAATTTTAAACTCAACATAATTTTGCAGAACTTTATCTAAAATTACTTTTTCAATTCATATCATAAAGTTATATTGATGATCTTTTCAAATGGTATAACTTAGTCTTTCATTTTGTTCTCTATTAATATTGAAAGTAATTGAATTTTATTCAGCTTTCCAATTATCCGGTACTTGAACAACAACGGCCTCACCCTTTGCGCAGATTACAGATTTAGCAAAAAGATCTGTTTCAATAATTACCTTTCTTCCTTTTACTTCTTTTATTTTTCCTCTTAATTCTAATGTACAATCAATTGGAGTTGGTTTAAGGTAATCGACTTTTAAAGATGCAGTAACGCATCTCGGGTAATATTTTGAATCTCCATTTTGATTTTTGAATAATGCAGCCGAACCGCTTCCGGTTGAATGACAGTCAATTAATGAAGCAATTAGCCCGCCATAAACAAAACCAGGAAGGGCAGTGTGCTCAGGTTTTGGAGTAAAACTGCTAACTGTTTCTTCGCCATCCCAATAAGTTTTTAATTGATATCCAAACTTATTTTGAGTACCGCAGCCGTAGCAATGGCTGAATTCATCACTATAAAATTCTTGAAACGCTTTTTGGTTTTCCTTCATCTAATCCTCAAATAATTCAATTTATTTTAAAAAAAATAAAAATAACTACATTGTTTAATTATTTCAAAAAAGTTATGTTTTAAAATGACAATTACTCATTTAAATAAAAAATCATCAATTCTTTTTCTGGGAATCTTTCTTACTTTTTTAAATCTATCATTTTTCCATTCTCACAAAATTAATATTGAATTAAACTCTCCTTTAGCATATGGAACTGAACAACAATATATAATAGATCCATTTTTAGATTCTTCATTTAATTGTACAATTCAAACATTTAGTAATTCAATTATTGTTTTTTATTCATTTGAATTTTCAAATACAAATTTAATTATTACGGATGAAACACCATCTTATTATAATTTTTTCAATTCCAATCACTTACTTCATTGTTCACACCTTAGAGCGCCTCCATTTTCATAGTTTAATTTAATTTTAATAATATTAAACTATTAAGGAGAATTTATGAAAACTAATATTCTTTATAGAGCATTTCTATTTATTTTATTATTAATATCGGTTTATTCGTGTACAGACGATCCAATTTCAAATCAAGAAGATCACTTTGAAGCGATTGGAACAATAATTTACGATGCAACAGGCGCAGAAGTCGTTTCAATTTTACGCGGTATAACAAACGATACATTAAAAGTAATTAGTGGCAAATTATCCGACCATTATACCGTTAAATTTTATATCGACAACGAAAATATAGTGGATCCACCCCAAAATGAGCATACTCGTTTAAATTATGAAATCGGAGATTCAAATTTAGTTACTTGGTGGCAGCATCCTGGAGAAGAAGGCGGATTTGAATTCCATTTAAATGGAAAAAAAAAGGGGATTACAACTGTACAATTATTTATTGTTCATGAGGATCATAATGATTACCGCTCAGGCGAAATTCCACTATTGGTAGAATAAAATGAAGATTATAATTGAACTGTTCGCATTTTTTTTAATATTCATTTTTCGATCTTATAGTTGTGCAGAAACTAAGAGCATTCAGGTTATCGTAATTGATTCAGAAACAAATTTTAGGGTTCATCACGCAACTGTTAAGATAGTTGAGTTAGAAAAAACCTATACTTGCAATGATTCAGGTGAAGTTGAAATCCCCATATTAAATTATGGTAATTATACTTTTGCTGTTAATCATATAAGTTATGAGGAAAATGTTTCCCAAATTTTAATTAATGAAAAAGTAAATAATAGAATTGCATTCTATCTTATTCCTAAAACAATTCAACTCGATCCCGTAGTTATTTCGGATTATAAATCTTATTCAACATTTGATGATTTAAATGAGATTATGAATGTTTTAAAAGGTAAAAATCTCCAGAGGCAAATGGGGTTAACATTAGCATCAACTTTAAAAAATGAAGCTGGTCTCTCAATGCGATCAATGGGACCAGCTCCATCAAGACCTGTAATTAGAGGGTTAGGATCAAATCGTGTTGTTATTAGCGAAGATGGAATTAAAACTGTTGACCTTTCAGCTACATCACCGGATCATGCTGTTACAATTGATCCTTTTTCTGTAGATAGAATTGAAGTCTTGCGTGGACCAAAAGTTTTAACACAGACATCAACAACAATCGGCGGCGTAGTAAACACAATTAGAAATGAAATTCCAACAACATTGCATGATGATTTAATTGGCTCAATTGGAGGATATTCTGAGACTGTAAATAATGGCTATTTAGGTTCCGCGATGTTGGAATATCCAATTTCAGATTTCGCTTTAAGAGGTGAAGTTAGTAAAAGGAAAACTGAAGATCTTAATACTCCTGTAGGAAAATTAATTAATTCTGATTCGGAAAATTTAGTTTACAGCTTTGCCGGAAGTTACTTCACCAATTTTGGCATTATGGGCCTATCTTTCAGAGATTTTGAATTGGACTATGGAGTTCCCGGCGGTTTCATAGGTGCACATCCTAAAGGTGTTAATATTGACATCTCAAAGAATCAAATAAATTTTTTAAGTAAAATTAATTTTAGCAATGATTTTATTAATGATTTGGAAATTAGCATTAGCAAAATTTATTATCGTCATAAAGAATTTGAAGCAAGCGGCACTATTGGTTCGGAATTTGAATTAAACAATTATTTAGGTAAAGCAGAAATTAAACATAAAAATTACGGCGTAATTTCTAATGGAATTTTAGGAACTGAATTTGAATATGAAGATTTCAATATTGGAGGATTTGTATTTACACCTCCTTCAACTTCAACAAATTTGTCGACTTATTATTTTGAGTATATTGACTTGAACAGAATAAAATTAGAATTAGGCGGAAGATATGAATTCAATAAAATTACTCCTCAAAAGGAAAATTCAAATTCAAAAATAGGAAATATTAGAGAAAGAATTTTTAACACTTATTCTTTGTCATTTTCATTTTTATACGAAATTTCCAATATTGTTTACGTTGGAACAAATTTAAGCAAATCGTCAAGAACTCCAACTATAGAAGAACTGTTTTCTCAAGGTCCGCATTTGGCTGCTTACTCTTACGAAGTTGGAAATCCGGATTTAATGGATGAAAGCGGATTTGGCTCAGAAATTTTCATTTATCACAATTTTGAGAATTTATATTTTAATCTTACTTTTTTCAGAAATAGTTTGAATAATTACATAATTCCAAGAAATTCCGGCGAAATTAATTATGCAACTTTCCTTCCAATTTATCAAACTACTGGAGTAGAAGCAGAACTATGGGGATTTGAAAATAGAATTGATTGGAATATTTGTGATTGCTTAAAATTATCTAATACAATTAGTTATACTAACGGAAAAATTAAAAATGAGGGATATTTGCCTCAAATTCCGCCAATGAAAGGACTGCTTGAAATAACATATAAAATGCATGATTGGAGTTTGGGTTTGCTCAATGAATGGGCATTAAAACAAGATAAAGTTGATGAATTTGAAGAACCTACAATGGGATATTTTATTCAAAATTTCTTTTTTCAATATTCATTTACTACTGAAAAGTTTGTTCATAATTTATCATTAAACGCGGATAATATCTTTAATCAAGAATACAGAAATCACCTCTCAAGAGTTAAATCAATTCTACCCGAAGCAGGAAGAAATTTTAGATTTCTTTACAAATTATATTTTCATTTGTGATAAACCTCAATGTATTTGAATTGATAATTAGATATTTTGTCTAAATATTATCAAATATAAATTAACTCATGAAATCAATTAAATTGTGGCGGTACTTATTTTTCATAATTTGGTTTAATTGCATTATTTCTCATGCGCAATCAAAACAAAAATACATTAATATAACCTCACCAAAAGGAACAGAGGAATTTGGAAGTGGACAAGAAATAAATATTCAATGGGAGTTTAATAATCTTGAGAAAGTAAACATTTTTTTTCAAGATATTGATTTAAATAAAACAATTATTGTTAAGAATTTCAGTGCTGACAAAAATGAATTTATTTGGAAACCGACAGATAAATTGCCGGAATTAATTAAAATTATAATTATTGATTCCAATGATAGTTTAATAAATTCTACAATACCATTTTATATTTCAATAAAATCAAATCAATTGCCCAATATGACAAAAAATGTTGCGAAGATTGATAAAGTAGGCTCTACCAATTATAAGTCAATTATGCCGTTAGGTGATTCTATTACAAGAGGATATATTTCCGGTAGTACAAATAACGATGGATATAGAAAAGAACTCAAATCAATGCTGGAAACTAATGGATTAAATTTTGATTTTATTGGTAGTTTAACACATGGTACATTTGATGATTCTCAGCACGAGGGACATGGAAGTTTTTCCGCTAAACATTTTTCCGGTAATATAAAATATGATTTATATAGTCATTTGATAGAGTATTTAGAAGCTAATTCTCCAGATATAATATTATTCCATATTGGTACAAACGATATAAATGATTTTAAATATAGCAACGATACAAACGTTTCAAATACTACTGTTTCTGATGTGAGCAGTAACTTGGATTTAATTTATGATTTTAATCCCAACATAATTGTTATTGTTGCAAAAATTATAAATCGGACAGATGATCCTAACACAACTTTATTGAATGAAACAAATGCTACTCATGACTTTAATATAGCTTTGGAAATTATGTTGAAGAATAGAGATGAGTATAATAAAAATTTATTTGTTGTTAATATGGAATCGGCATTGGAATATCCTCAAGATCTATCAGATGGGATACATCCAAACGCAATAGGATACCAAAAGATGTCGCCTATTTGGTTTAATGGAATAAAAAATATTCTGCCGAAATTAAAAATTAAAATATTTTTACAAGATACATTTGGTGGAAATAATTTAATGAACTCATATTTAGCTTCTAGCAATGAAATACCTCACGCACAGCCTTTTAACATGGTGCCGTGGAATTTTGTCGGAACTGAATTTGTAAATAGCTTACCTTCAAATATAGTTGATTGGGTTCTGGTCTCTTTAAGATCAAATACTTCTGAAGCTTCGACAATTGCTCAAAGAGCAGGATTTTTAAAAACTGACGGAACAGTAGTTGATTTAGACGGAATTAGCCCTTTAGCATTTGTTGTTGACGAAGGCTTATATTATGTAGTAGTTGAACACAGAAATCATTTACCCGTAATGAGTTCAACTAAAGTTAATATTGTGCCGTAAACTAAAATTCTACTCTAATTCCTATGGATGGAATAATCGGCCAAAGAAGTATTTCTTCCGCAACTGGTTTTGTTAAACCGGGATTTCCGAATTCATAACGCTGTACGTTTTTAAAGTTTAGTGTGTTACTGATATCTAAAAACACATTCATTTTGAAACTGGTGAAATTAAAAATTTTACTCATCCTGAAATCAACTCTTTTGTAAGCAGGTAAATTGGCAGAATGAGTTTTTCCCGAATGCCAGTCCCAAATTCCTGTAGCTTCATCTTTAACAGCGGTTTTAGGCGTATACGGAAATCCGCTTCCGTAATATCCTTTTAGACTTATGCTCCAACTATTACCAAGATCAAAATTTGAAACTACTGAAATTGTATGAGTCTGATTTGTATATCTTGGATATTCACCAATATTATCATCAAACTTATCTTCTTTCGCGTCAAGATAACCATAACTTAACCAGCCGTAAAACCAATTAGAATTTAAGATTGCGTATACATCAAAACCTTTTGCGTTTCCTTTTGCATCATTTTCTCTTGAATAAGTCAATCTTTCAAATACACCAAATTGCGATGAAATTAAATTATTATAATCTTTGTAGTATGTTTCCAATTTGAATTTCATGTAAGAATTAGGACTTATATTTAACTGTTTCTCAAAGCCTAAAATATAGTGTATTGATTTTTGTGATTGAGTATTTGTGTCAGATGAAGCCGAAGATGAGAGCTGCGCGTAAATTGGTGATTGATAAAAATATCCCCATGCTGCTTTTAATACTGAGCCATCATTTAATTTAAAAGCTGTATTTATTCTGGGACTAAAAGTCAAATCTTTATTAATATCAAAATAGTCAACTCTTCCACCAATATTCAATGTAATTGAATTTGTTAATGATAAAATATTCTCTATGTATCCCGAAAGTTTAAATGAATTTGCGTCTATCGGTTCTTTTAATCCAAAATCACCATTTCTTTGTAAAGTATCATATTTTGAATTACTAACATTTTTGAATTTTGCAATATATGTCCAAAGGTCTGCTGAATTTTGTTTATAATAAATATTCTGAAAATTTATACCGCTTTGAATTTCATAAATAGAATTAACTTGGTTTGATAAATCAGTTTTAATTTCAAATGTATTGATTTTGAGCTTATCAAATGTATTTCTTATTGTCTGTATACTATCATACCTATTATTGTTTATATCTTCAAATCTATTAAATAATCTATTTTCATCGTCGAGCTGACTGTAATAAGATATTTCAAAATTCAGAAGCATTTTTGAAGAAAGTATATTCTTACTTTTTACATCAAGCAATGAACTTAAATAATCCGCGTTGTTTTTCTCTGACTCAATTTTTGATGAGTATATTCTTTCGGGATTGTAAGTAAAATCATCTCCCGCATGAATAAATTCAAATAGCAATTTACTTTTTGGTGAAATCTGATAAGAAAGTACACCCTGAATATCATAAAATGAAGGTTTAACGGTTTTTATTTCCTCATAATCAATCATTGAAAGAATATATTCAAGGTAACTTTTTCTAAAACCAAATATGAATGAACTTTTTTCGGAAATTGGTCCTTCAAAATATCCGTCAACATATGCTAAACTTAAAGAGGCGGCGCCGGAATATTTTTCTTTACTGCCTTCTCTGTACTCAATGTTAAGTACGGAACTCATTTTGTCACCGTATTTTGCGGGAAATCCGCCGGTTATTATGTCAACTTTTTTCATAAGGTCAACGTTAAAAACTCCAACACTCGCATTTTCGGCTTCTTTTATATGATAAGGTTCATAGACTTGTGTCCCATTTACTAATACCAAATTTTCATCCTGGTTTCCGCCTCTTACATTAAAATCGGCTTTAAATTCGTTGTTAACAACAACACCGGGTAGCGATTGAACTGAACGAAGTATATCGGGCATTCCGGAAGAAATTTCTCTAATTATTTCCGACTGCATTGATATATTGCTTAGTTGAGTTAGTTCTTCTGTACTTAAATTATTCGCAAAAATTGTAACTTCCTGCAGATTAATATTTTTGGGAGTTAACGTAAAAATATTTAAAGTGGTTTTATTAAAATTTTCAGAAAATACTGTAAGCGAATTATAACCCACATAACTAATAATAAAAGTCGAGTTTTCATCTTTCAATGCAAGTGAAAAAAATCCTTTTTCATTTGTGGTTGTTCCTATTGTAGAATTTAACACAGCAATATTTGCAAAGGGAAGGGGCTCATTTGTTTGTGAATCAATTACAATGCCGTTTAGCGCATTTAGACTAACATTACCCTGCGCAAAAAAAGAATAATTTATGATGAAGAATAATGCTGTTAATATTAGTTTCAATATGAACCTTTTTTTTTAAGTAAATAGAAGAAATTTATTATCAAAAGTAAAATATTTTCGAAAAAAAACTGATTTAATCAAATGAACAAAAAAAATAATATTGACAAACATACATGTATGTATGTAAATTTACATATCAAAAAAAATTAAAATCATGAAAAAAACTAAAGAAGAAGCGGAGTTAACGAAAAATCAAATTCTAAAAGTTGCGATAAAAGTATTTATCAAAAACGGCTTCAGCGCAACAAGGTTAGAAGATATTGCAAAGGAAGCAAATGTAACGCGCGGTGCAATTTATCATTACTTTGCTAACAAACGAGATATTCTGCTGGCAATTCATCAAAACAATGGTGAAAGAATTCAAAAAATAATTAATAATATCATAGAAGAAGAAAAAGATCCGATTAAAATTTTGAAGAATGGATTTTTAAGAGTGTATGATCATTTTGAAAATGACGAAGATTTTAAAGAAGTTGAAGAGTTATTTTTTAAAATTGAATTTGCGTCAATTATTCAGCATGATGAAATTTTGAGAAACTGTTTTCATAATGATTTGAAATCACATAAAAATAAAATTTTGGAAATAATTAAAAGAGGACAGAAAGAAAAAAAAATAAGAAAGGATATTGATGCAGAAAATCTTTCAATTATTATAATGACTTTCCATTTGGGCTTATCAATGGTATGGTTCAAAGGAATAATGGAGCTTTCAATTAGGCAAATGGCCGAATTTCAAATTGAAGTTCTTTTAAACGGAATTCAAGTTAAAAATAAAACTATAAAAAATTAGAGGTATAAATGAAAAAATTTATTTTCGTGTTTATGGGATTTATTCTTGCGCTAAATATTTTTTCCGGTTGCGCTTCGGATAAAAAAGAAGCAAAAAATATGCAGCAGATTTATAAGGATGAAGGAACTCCGGTTAAAGTAAAAGTAGCCGTAAAATCGAATTTTAAAAAAGAATTGACTTATAACGCAGTACTTTCGGGAATAGAAGAATCTTCGGCAAGCGCAATGATTGGAGGGCGAGTTGAAAAAGTTTTGGTTAAAGTTGGTGATTTTGTTAAAAAAGACCAAGTTCTCGTTACTTTTCCCGAAGATGCGCCAAGTACTCAATATTATCAGTCAAAAGCCGCTTACGAAAATTCACTTAGCACATATGAAAGATACAAAACTCTTTTTGAAGCCGGCGGAGTTTCCGCACAAAATTTGGATAATGTAAAAACTCAGTATGAAGTTAATAAAGCAAATTGGGAAACCATAAGCAAAATGGTAAATGTTCTTTCGCCAATAAGCGGATTTGTTACAAAAGTTTCTGTTACCAATACTGAAGATGTAAGAAAAGAAGCCGTACTTGTTACAGTTGCCGATCTGAGAAAAATTAAAGCAAGTATCCAGGTTTCGGAAGAAGAAATTAATGATGTTCAAAAAGGCGGAAAAGCAATAGCAGAATGGCAGAATCATAAAATAGACGGAATTATTACCCAAGTAGATATGGCAATGGATCCAATTACACAATCATTTAACGCTGATATTGTATTTGAAAATCCCAACGCGGTGGTTAAAGCAGGCGTCACAGCTGATATAACAATTATTAGCAATAGTCTTGGCTATGAATCAATTACACTTCAAAGAAAAGATTTGGTAAAGAAAGGTAATGATTTTTATGTTTTTGTTTATCAAAATGAAAAAGCGGTAATGAAGAAAGTTGAATTGGGTAAATCAAGCGATGTAAATGTTGAAATACTTTCGGGAATTAATGAAGGCGATAAAATCATTACCGAAGGCCAATCATTTATAGATAATAATTCAAAAGTAAAGATTATAGATTAGGAGTAAATAATGAAAATTTCTGATTTATCTATAAATAGACCAATAATGATGACAATGTTTTTATTGGTCACAATTCTATTCGGTATTATTGCATACTTCAATCTTAAACTTGATTTAATGCCAGATGTTGATATCCCTTATGTAACAGTTCAAACGGTTTACCCTGGTGCTGGTCCGCAGGAAATTGAAACTCAAGTAACAAAGAAAATAGAGGATGCAGTTTCATCAGTAAGTCAAATTAAATCAATTACTTCTTATTCTTTGGAAGGCGCTTCTATTGTAGTTATTGAATTTGAGTTGAATAAAAATATCGATATAGCAAACCAAGAAGTTAAAGACAATATAGACGGTATTTTAAGCAATTTACCGACCGATATTAAAAAACCTATAATTAAAAAAATTGATTTCGGCGCACAGCCCGTTATTGATATTGTGCTCTCGGGAAATAAAAGTCCGATTGAATTATATGAAATTGCAGAAAAAAAATTGAAAGACAGATTCTCTCAAATTAAAGGAGTAGGCAACGTAAATATAGTCGGCGGTCAGCAGCGTGAAATTAGAGTAGAACTTGATAATAGGGTAGTTTATCAAAATGTAATTTCACTTCCCCAATTAAATCAAATGCTAACTGCTGAAAATATTGATATACCAGGCGGACAAATTCAAAAAGAATCTCAAGAATATTCTTCCAGAGTTAAAGGCAAATTTAATTCTATTGATGAAATGAAAAAGCTCCAAATTCAAACCTTGTTTGGTCCAAAAGAATTAGGAAAAATTGCTAACGTAAAAGACGATGGAAAAGAAGTCAGAATTAGAAGTACTTACATAAATAACATAACTAAACAAAAAGACGAAAATGTTGTTTTTCTATCTTTGATAAAAGCATCTGATGGAAATACAGTTGATCTTGCCAAATCAGTTTATGAATTGCTTCCGCAGCTAAAGCAGGAGCTGCCGAAAGGAATAAATTTAGAAGTAATTACTGATAAATCTAAATTTATTCAAGCTTCTGTTGACGATACACTTGGAAATATTGCAATGGGCATTGTGCTTACCGCTTTAGTACTTTTATTCTTTTTGCACGATCTTAGGTCAACCATTATCGTCGCGTTATCAATGCCGTTTTCAATCATTTCCACTTTTTTACTAATGGAGTTGTCAGGTTTTTCAATAAATGTAATGTCTCTTATGGGTTTGTCAACGTCAATTGGTACTTTAGTTGCAAACTCAATTGTTGTGCTTGAAAATATTTTCCGGCACAAGGATTTAGGGCATAGCAGAAAAGAAGCCGCCGCAAAGGGAACATCAGAGGTATTTGTTGCGGTAATTGCATCAACAATGACAAATATTGTAGTGTTTGTTCCAATCGCGAATATGTCGAGTTTAATCGGTCAATTTTTTAGAGAATTTGCTTTAACTGTAACATATGCTACAATTTTTTCAATAATTGTTTCATTTACGCTTACGCCAATGCTCGCAGCATTAATTTTGCCGGAAAGAGATACAAAGAAACATAAAATTGGTGAATGGCTGGAGAAAATGTTCAAGAGTTGGGAAAATACTTATAAAAAAATGCTTGCGGTTGTAATTAAAAATAGAGTAAACAGTGCGATAACAATTGCTGTTTCAATTGTTTTATTTTTCTTCAGTTTATTTATTGCATCTAAACTAAGTTTTGAGTTTATGCCTTCGCTTGATGAAGGAATGATTAATGTCCAAGTTGAATTGCCACAAGGATATAATCTTGAAGAAACAGCTAATTTATTAACCGAAACTGAGAAAAGAATTACATCACACAAAGAGGTAAAACATGTACTTACTCAAATTGGAAAAATTAGCGATTTGGATCAGGGAACAAATATTGCTTTAATGAAAATTGAATTGGTACCTGCTGAGCAACGAAGTATTTCTACAAAAGAAATGGTGAATAATTATATGCAGGAACTTTCCACAATTCCGAATGCATTATTTAGAATTACCTCCGTACAATCGGCAGGCAGCAGCGGTGAATCTCCAATCTCATTCTTCTTAAAAGGGTTCGATAATTCAAAACTTGAAGAAATAAAGCAAGATTTGTTTGTTAGATTAAAAAACATCCCGGGTTTAATTAATCTTAATACCAGCTCAAGATCCGGCAAGCCGGAAATAACGTTAATCCCAGATAGAGAAAAATTAGCAAGCGCGGGACTCACAGTTTACGATTTAGCAATGACATTACGCGCAAGTATGGAAGGATTAACTACAACAAAATATTCCGAAAACGGAGAAGAATATGATATCCGCGTTACGCTTAAAGATGAATCAGTAGATTCTCCAGAGAAAATTGGAAACTTAACAGTAGTATCAAGATTAGGCAAATTTAAAATGAATCAATTAGCGGCAGTGAATTTTACAGAAGGCTATAGCAGAATTTTACACAGAGATAAAGCTAAAACAATTCAATTTACAGGTGATGTTGCCGCCGGCTTTGCATTAGGTGATATAACAAATTCAATAAAAGCTGAAATTGAGAATACAAAAATGCCTAACGGTTATACCGTCAAATGGTCTGGTGCGGCTGAAATGATGGGTCAGGCAATGTTGGATATGGGTTTTGCATTCATGCTAGCATTTATTCTAACGTTTATGCTTTTGGCAGCAATACTTGAAAGTATAAGTCAGCCGTTAATGATTTTGGGAACAATTCCATTAGCTTTAATAGGAGTATTTGCGGCAATGTATATTACAGGAATTAACTTCAGTGTTATGGCAATGCTTTCAATCGTAATGCTGATAGGCATTGTTGTTAACAATGCAATCTTAATATTGGATTATACTAATTCTATAATTAAGCAGGGTAAATCTGTAAAAGAAGCATTGCTTGAAGCTGCACCTACTAAATTAAAACCTATTTTAATGTCAACGATTGCTATTATTCTTGGCATGGCTCCAATGGCTCTGGGAATTGGTTCTGCAGGCAAAGAATTCAGACAGCCGATTGGTGTTGTAAGCGCAGGCGGATTATTTGTATCCGGAATATTAACAATGTATGTAATTCCAGCTATTTTTGAATTGGTACATAGAGAAAAGAAAAGCGTTAAGAAAGTTATTGAGGTAAATAATGAAAAGTAAATTAGTGATTTTATTAATTTTGGTTTTTTCAGTAAAAATTAGTTCCCAGACTTACGATATAAATTCATTTCTGGAATTAGTTAAAAAAAACAATAAAGATATTCAAATTGCCTTAAAAGATTTGGATATTGCGGAAACGCAAGACGCGCAAGCCCGATCTAACGCATATCCTCAAATTTCGGCAAAAGCAGGATATAATAGAAATTTGAAAGACGCGTTTTTGTTTGTTGATTTCGGTTCTCTTATGGGTGAATCAACCGGTGCACCGCAGAAATTTAAAATTAATTATAAAAATGAATTCAGCGCTCAAGCAGTAATTTCTCAGCAGGTTTTCAATTTTTCTGTGTTTAATGCAATTAAAGCAGCTGAGCAATATCAGAAATTGACAGATTATATTTTTGACGCAACTCAGCAGGGAATTATTAACGGAAGCAAAAAAGCCTTTTATCAAACTTTACTGCTTAAAAAAGTATTGGATGTAAATAATGAAGCATCAAAAAATGCCGAAGAAAATTATTCGAATATGAAAAAGAAGTTTGACTCAGGATTAGCTTCGGAATTTGAATTACTTCAAGCAGAAGTAAGATATCAAAATTATCTTCCTTTGGTTTCACAGTCGGAACGAAATTATAACTTGGCATTAAATAGTCTAAAACTTTTGGCAGGATTAAAACCGCAAGAAAATTTTGAAATCGCGGGTGAATTAGAAAAAATTGATGAGAAACCGCAAATGATGGAACTTAATGAAGTGCTTGCAAAAAGACCAGATTACAATGCACTTTTATGGGAAAAGAATTTGCGTGAAACAAATGTTGACGTTGAGTTTTCCGGACATTTACCTTCATTGTATGCGAGTCTTGCATATCAATATTCATCACAATCAGATTATTTCAAGTTTGAAAGAGAAAATAATTATATAATAGCGGGTTTAACTTTAAATATTCCAATTTTTACGGGATGGAATACGAGTGCTAAAGTTCAAAAAGCAAAAATTGAAGCTGAGCAGTCAGACTTAAAACTATCAAAGACAGAAAATGAAATTTATATCCAAATAAAAAATTTGGATTTAAAATTAAAAGAAGCTGAGAATAGAATTCTTTCAGCCGAAACAACATTTAAAATTGCTAAGAAAGCTTTCGATATTGCGAAAATTAGTTCAGAGAATGGACTGGCGACTCAATTGGAATTAAAAGACGCGAGCGTTGGATATGACCAAGCCCAGTTAAATTATTTTGCTGCAATTTATGAATATCTTGAAGCATATTTTGATTGGGAACTTGCGGTAGGAATCGCTAAATAATGAATTATAAAAAGGCTTAATAATATGTTAAGCCTTTTTTTGTTTATTTAATATTTCATAATAAAAAGAATTACAATTTCCAAATGATGTTCAGTTTATAATATCAGATTTCAAATTCTAATTGACAATAATTATTACATTTCCAAAACATGCACTTGAGATAATTAGGAATAATAACTGTATCCGGTGTCTGCAATTTTTTGTAAAAGAATATTGTTAAATAATATTGCTTCAAATTATATTTTTTAAAAGTTTAATCTTTATCATCAACTAAAAGCACGAGAAATCCGGCAATTATCATAGAAATTCCGCCAAGAATTAAAGCATAAATCGCGTGATTATCAAAAAGAGATTTTACAAAAAATCCTAAAATTGCCGCCGCGGTAATTTGTGGAATAACAATAAAGAAATTAAAAATTCCCATATAAACTCCCATTTTTTCCGCGGGCAAAGAACCGGTTAATATTGCATAAGGCATCGCTAAAATTGAAGCCCAAGCCAAGCCGATGCCAAGTTCAGATAACAGGAGTAAATTTGGATCTTTAATTATATAAAATGACGACAAACTTAATCCGCCAATAATCAAACTAATCATGTGAACCATTTTTCTGGATGTCTTTTTAGCCATCCACATTATTGCGAATGCCATAACCGCGGCAAATCCGTTATAAACAGCCATAAGAACGCCAACCCAATCAGCTCCCTTATTATAAAGTTCCGATGAAGCATCTTCGGCACCGAAAATATGGCGTGTAACCGCGGGAGTTGTATATATCCACATTGCAAAAAGAGCAAACCAAGAAAAAAATTGAACATAAGATAATTGCCTCATTGTTTTCGGCATATTGTACAAATCACTTATAATTGAAACTAATCCTGAACTTTGTGAAGTTTCAGCTATTTTTGCCGATACAATTTGAAGTAATCCGAATACAATTACACCACCAAACAATACATATAAACCGAGATCGATATAAATAAATTCGGAGAAAATGAATAATAAAACAGCTCCTATTCCAGACCAGATGAAGCCATACTTTAAGAATAAAGAAGATAGATTTTTTTCAATGGATTTATTTAATGTATTAATATTTTTTGTTTCGGCATCATCAGAAAATAATTTAAGTTCTTCAGGTGAATATTCTTTCGATTTTAGAACTGTCCATAAAACGGATAAAAAGAAAATTGTTCCGCCAATATAGAATGAAAATTTTACTGAATCGGGAATATCACCTTCTTTAGCCATATTTGAAATTCCAAGCCAGTTGCTCATAATATAAGGTAGCGCGGAAGCTACAATGGCACCTGTTCCAATAAAAAAACTCTGCATTGAAAATCCGGTTGTCCTTTGTTCTGATGGCAGCATATCTCCTACAAATGCTCTGAAAGGTTCCATGGAAATATTTATTGATGCATCCATAATCCACAACATTCCGGCGGCAAACCATAGATAAGGTGAATTTGGCATTATTAATAATGCTAAAGATGCTAAAATTGCACCGGCTAAAAAATATGGACGTCTTCTTCCGAGTTTACCCCAAGTATGATCACTCATGTGACCGATAATTGGTTGTATGATTAATCCGGTTACAGGTGCAGCAATCCAAAGAATTGGAATTTCATCAATATTTGCTCCAAGCGTTTCAAAAATTCTACTCACATTTGCGTTTTGCAGCGCAAACCCAAATTGGATTCCTAAAAACCCAAAGCTCATATTCCATATTTGCCAGAAACTTAATTGTGGTTTTTTCACATTTCACCTAAAATATACTTTTTGATTTGGATTAAATTAACTAAAAATAAAGTTGTTTTAAAAATTTTGATTAGCGGATTTTAATTATTGCGTGAAAAAATTTAATAAATTTAGATTTAGTAAGGTTTCAGTAAAGTAAATTACAATAAATATTTATATATTTAATCTGGTAAATAACTTGAACGAAATATACTATGATATTCAATCCACAAAAATATTATATCGATGAAATTCAAAAATTCGAGAAAAAATACTATAAAGTAGTAGAAGGCAAATTTCCTAAATCTTTATATGAACCTTGTGATTATATAATAAATAGCGGGGGAAAAAGACTTAGACCATTTCTTGTTATGCTTTCTGCAAAAGCGGTAAATTCAAATAAATCCGTTTTAAACGCGGCTATTGCGGTTGAACTTTTTCACAACTTTACACTCGTCCATGATGATATTATGGATAATGCAGATAAGAGAAGAGGAAGAGCGACTTTACATATAAAGTATGACGTAAACACCGCAATACTTGCCGGAGATAATTTAATGGCAATTGCTTATCAGTCACTTCTTAAGGACTGTAAAAATATTGGTACAAGTGCTGTTGAAGATTTTACACAGGGATTAATTGAAGTGTGTGAAGGGCAAAGTTTGGATAAAGATTTTGAAATAAGAAAAAAAGTTTCGATTGATGAATATTTAATAATGATTAATAAAAAAACTGCCGCGCTAGCTGAAACCTGCTGCTCAATTGGAGCAAAACTCGGCGGAGGAAATAGTAACGAAATCAAATCTCTTAAAAAATTCGGAAAATTTCTTGGATTGGCATTTCAAATACAGGATGATCTTTTGGATATTTCTGCCGACGAAGCCGAATTCGGCAAAAAGATTGGCGGTGATTTGATTGAAGGGAAAAAAACCTATCTGCTTTTGAAAGCACTTGAAAAAGCTAAAGGTGAAAACTTAAAATTAGTTCAAAAAGTAATTGATCAGAAAGGAATTCAAGCAGAAGAAGTTATAACATATAAAAAATTGTATGAAGACTTGGGAATTATTAAAGATGCTTCGGATGAAGTGAAAAATATACTTCACTTGCCTTGAAGCAGTTGAAAAATTTAAAGAATGAAAAAGCAAAAATTACCTTGAAATGGTTAGCAAACTCACTTACAGTTAGAAAAAAATAATGATTGAAAAAAAAGTAGAAATTATAAATGATGCCGGTTTGCACACTCGTCCAGCGGCAACAATAGTTAAAATAGCCTCCAAATTTAAAAGTGAATTTTTCATACATAAAGATGGAATGAACATAAATGGGAAAAGCATAATTGGTGTTATGACTTTAGCCGCAGAAAAAGGCTCGTTCTTAAATTTGTCATTTGAAGGTGAAGATGAAAATGAAGCTTCCGAGGCAATAGTTGATTACTTTAATAGAGGATTTGATGAACTATGAATGAAAATATTCTTAAAGGTATTGCTGCTGCTCCGGGCATATCAATAGCAACCGCGTTTATCTACACTAAAGAAATTGAGAAAATTGATGATGAGGTAATATCCAATACCGCTGAGGCAATTGAAAATTTTGAGAAGTCACTCAGCAAATCAAAAAAAGAACTAAATAAAATTTTCACTCTTGCTGTTGATAAAATGGGCGAAAATCGTGCGGGAATTTTTGAAGCCCAAATGATGATTTTAGATGATCCTGTTCTTATTCAAAATATTAAAGATAGAATTCAAAATGAAAAAAAATCACCGGAATTTGTTGTCGATGCTGAATTCTCCAAATACCAAAAAATTCTTGCTCTCAGCGAAGAATCCTATATGAAAGAAAGATCTCATGACATTGAAGATATAAAAAATAGAATAATCAGAAATATTAAAAAGAAAAAATGGATTTCAAGAATTGAAAAAGATGTTATCGTTGTTACAAATAGCATTACTCCCGCTGATACTGTTTTATTTTCAAGAGAAAATGTTAAGGGATATGTTACAAACATTGGAGGTTTAACAAGCCATGCCGCAATTGTTGCAAGGTCGTTGAATATTCCGGCTGTTCTTGGTATTCATGATGTAACAAAAAAAATCAATAATGGAGATACGATAATAATTGATGGCGTTCATGGAGAAGTTATTATATCTCCTACGGATGAACAGTTAAATTACTATAAAGAAAAATCAAAACGTTTAGCCGAGTTTGATTCAACGTTGGCAAAATTAGTCGGTAAACCCGCAATAACTAAAGACGGCAAAAAAATAATACTTCGTGCAAATTTAGATTTAGTTGAAGAATTTGAATATATATTTAGAAATGGCGCCGAAGGAATTGGTTTGGTAAGAACCGAGCAGATTTTTAATCTTGCTGATGAATTTCCGGATGAAAACAAACAATACAAAGTTTATAAAGACCTTTCGGAAAAAATTTATCCGAATATTGTAATAATTCGTGCATTTGATATTGGCGGTGATAAAGTATTGCCGGTTGATATAAAAGAACCCAATCCCTTTTTAGGATGGCGGGGAATTAGGTTTTTATTAGATAATGAAAATCTGCTTAAGACTCAAGTTAGAGCGGTGTTAAGAGCAAGCGCGCATAAAAATATAAAACTTATGTTTCCTATGATAACTTCGATTCAGGAGATAAGAAGAACCAAAGAAATATTGGAAGTATGCAAAAGTGAATTGAAAGCTGAAGGGAAGGAATTTGACAAAAAAATAAAAATCGGAATAATGGTGGAGGTACCTTCCGCGGCGGTTATGGCAGAAGAATTTGCAGCAGAAGTTGATTTTATCAGTATTGGCACAAATGATCTTATCCAGTATTTATTAGCCGTTGACCGAGGAAATGAAATAGTCTCTTCATTATATCAGGAATTTCATCCAGCTGTTATTCGAGTATTATATAAAATAATTCATGCAAGTAAATTGAAATCCGCGAAAGTAAGTATGTGCGGAGAAATGGCCGCGGATGTTATGGCTACACCTTTGTTGGTCGGAATGGGATTGGATTCGCTTAGTGTTTCCGCATCTGCTATTCCGCATATAAAGAAAATAATTCGATCAATAAATTTTTCCGAGGCAAAACAATTAGCCGAAGAATGCCTGCATTTAAAAACGGAAAAAGAAATTAGTTCAAGAATTCAAGATTATTTCAAACTGCATTTTTCTGATGAATTGGAAAACGTTTTTTAAATTTTAGCGATAATTTATTGCACTTTCGAGTGAAAAATATTTTTATAAAATTAAAACCTAAAGACTAAATATTAATCTCGAATTTTAATGCAAACAAATAAGACCTTTTTCCTAATTTTTCTTTGCTTTTACTTCCTAATTAATTCTGCACAATATTCTCAGCTTTATTTTTTCGGCAGAAACAAAGTACATTACGAAAATTTTGAATGGAAAGTAATTAAGACCGAACATTTTGACATTTATTACTATGATGATTTTGAAGAAATGGCTGAAATTGGCGCTGCATATGCTGAAGAAGCTTTTAAGGATTTAAAGATCAAGTTTAATCATATAATGGTAAAAAAAATTCCGTTAATATTTTATAATACGCACAATCATTTTCAGCAGACAAACACAATTCCCAATTTCATCCCTGAAGGCGTTGGCGGATTTTTCGAATTTATGAAAGGTCGCGTCGTTATTCCGTATCTAACTTCGCTTGAACAATTCCGTCATGTTATAAGACACGAATTGGTACATGTTTTTATGACGGGTAAAGTCTTGAATGTAGTAAAAGATCACAGAGTTATAAATGATAATTATCCGCCGCTTTGGTTTGTTGAGGGATTAGCGGAATATTGGTCATATCATTGGGATACGCAAGCTGAAATGATAATGAGAGATGCTGTACTTAATAATTTCTACGCGCCGCTTTCCGATATGTATAGAATTTATGGTAGTTTTTTAATGTATAAAGAAGGCCAAAATTTTCTTGAATTTGTAGGGAAAAAATATGGTGAAGATAAAATTCTGCAGTTTCTTGAAAATGTTTGGCGGTTTAATAAATTTGAAGATGTTATTGAATTTACATTAGGCGAGCGTTTTGAAAAAATAGATGACGGTTGGCAATATTATTTAAAACAAAAGTATTATCCGCTATATGAAAATAAAACTCCGCATTTTATTGAATCAAAAAAAATTACTTATGAGGGTTATAACTTTTCTCCCAATTACTTAAGCAATGCAGACGGAAATAATATTTACTTTGTTGGAAATAGAAACGGATATTCTTCAATATATAAAATTGAATACAAATCGGATTCAATAGATTTTATTGAACCAAAATTAATTTTACAAGGTGAGAAGGAAGAAATTTTCGAAACTTTTCACTTGCTTAAACCTTCTATGACAATATCACAAAATGGAATTTTAGCATTTATTACAAAATCCGGTCCTTCAGATGCGATTCATTTATATGATACGAAATCGAATGAAATTATAAAACATTTTAAATTCGATGAAGTAATTACAATTGAATCTCCAAGTTTTAATAAAGAAGGAACAAAATTACTTTTCCATTCCGCCGACAGCAAAGGCTATATTGATATTTTTCAATTGAATATTGAAAACGGGGAACTTACAAGATTTACAAATGATTATTACTCCGATCGCGATCCTATTTTTAATTCAGATGAGTCAAAAGTAATTTTCGCCTCAGATAGAACAAGCGGAATTTATCAGCAAAAAAATAATTTATTCGAGCTTAATACATCAACAGGTGAAATAAAATACTTAACGTATTCAAACTCTGATTTAAGCAGTCCAAAATTTGCAAAAGATTACTCAAAATTATATTGCCTTGCCGATAACGATGGCGTTAAAAATCTTTGGCAAATTAATATTAACGAATATGATGAACCAATTAAAATGATCCAAAAGACTCGTTTTTTAACAAGTATTTTTGAATATGAATTTGTTGATACAAATGAAATAATTACTTCAACATTCGAAAAATTTTCATTTCAGTTTTTTTCGTTAAAGTTGGATCAAATACCCGATTCAATTAATCATGAGGAAATATTTTCATTTGATGAAATCAAAACTCCATGGCAGCCTGAAAAAATTGTTGTAAATTCCGAAACGGACAAACTTCGTTATGAAAATCAATATTCTTTGGATTATGCGTTCAGTCAAATTTCTACAGATCCGGTTTACGGAACAAGAGGCGGGGCGATTTTTTCGCTTAGCGATTTATTGGGCGATGACAGATATTATTTTATGATCTATAATACTGCGGAGATACAAAACGATTTCTTTAAAAATATAAATGTCGCAATAAGTCGTGTTAACACCGGCAAACGAACAAATTTTGGATATGGAATTTTTCATCATACCGGAAGAAGATATGATATTAGAGAAAGCGACAGCTACTTTTATGAAAGAAGTTTCGGCGGGTATTTATCTCTTATTTATCCATTATCTTCCTTCCAGCGAATTGAAACAAGCGCGACAATTTCAAATTCCGATCGTGAAATTTCTGTTGATCTTTACCCTAGGAAAGCACTTTTGCTTTCAAATTCAATTTCATTTATTCATGATAATACTATTTGGGGAAATACCGGACCAATCGACGGTTCACGATTTAGATTATTATTGGGTTACACTACGGATATAAAATATAGTAATTCAAATTTTTATTCTGTTATTGCGGATTACAGAAATTATTTTCGATTGCATAACCGGCTTACATTAGCAACAAGAGCTTCAATTTATTATAATGAAGGAAAAGATGCAAGAAGATATATAGCCGGAGGAAGCTGGGATTTGCGCGGCTGGCCTCGTTTCAGGATTAGAGGCGAAAAAATGTGGTTGTCTTCAGTTGAATTTAGATTCCCGATGATTGACCAATTTTATTTGAAACTTCCTTTTGTGGGATTAGGATTTTCCGGAATTAAAGGAGCGGCATTTTTTGATGCCGGAAGCGCTTGGGACACAAAATATGATAATACAATTGGAAGCATAGGAATTGGAATAAGATTTAATTTCCTTGGCGCTATAACTTTTCGTTACGATGTTGGGAAAAAAATAGAGGATAATTTTTCTTCCATACAAAAAAGTTTGTTTTATCAATTCTTTTTCGGATGGGACTTTTGAAAAAATATTTTGCAATATTTTTATTTTCAATTTTATTGTTCGGTTGTGCAAGAATGATAAAATTATCGAAGTTAGATAAAAATGCCGAAATAGTTTCTCAGTATGGAAATTCATCACAGCGGAATTTTTATTTCGATAAAAATATTGAAATTCAGAAAGAACCGCTTTGGTCAAAAAGTACATACGGAAGTTATTCCAATTCGCCCTTTGCTGCTTATGACAGCATTTTGTTTATTGCCGATTTGGGCGGCAGATTAACTGCCTTAAATATTTATAATGGCAAAAAAATAGGTGAAATTAAATATAAAGGCGGAATTGAACAGACGCCAATTATAGAAAGATCAAATTTAATTTTTATTGTTAATGAAGAAAAGGAAAACTATTCCTCTTTAATTGTATATGATTTTATAAATGCAAAAGATTTCAGAGAATTAAAACTTGATGGAAAAATCACTAATGAGATGATATACCAAAATGAAAAAATATTTATTCTTTCGGATTTTGGAAAACTTTATAAGGTTTCCGGAACCGGAATGAAAGAATGGGAAATTGATTTAAAGGAGAATTTTTTATCTGATCCTGCAGCAGATGAAAATAATTTGTACTTATGTTCAATTTACGGTAATCTTTATGCGGTAGATAAAGAAGAAGGGAAGATTATTTATAAGAAAAAAATAACAAAGGAAATGCAGTGCGGCATTGTGTTAAAAGATGAAGCATTATATTTTGGCGATGAATTAGGTAATGTATTTTCTGTTAATAAAAATATTGGAAGTATAAATTGGCGGTTTGATACTAAACACAAAATTAAATCAGCGCCGGCTTTAGATTCAAATTCATTATATATCGGCAATTTGAACGGAGATTTATTTTCGATTAACATTGACAATGGAAAGCAGAATTGGAAATTTGAGAACAGAGGTTTAATAAATACAACACCCCTTGTATTTGCCAATGTTGTTATTCAGCCTAATGTAAAATTGGAAACGGATATTATTGATAAATTTACCGGGAAACCGATTGATAAAATTCAATTCGAAGGTAGATGCAGAACATCACCGTTCTTTTATAATAATTGTTTATTCTTTGGAATTGATAAAGATGATATATATTGTTATCAGATGAAAGGAAATTAAATGATTAAAATAATTACGCTAATTTATTTTGCGTTTGTTGTTATTGTTTTTTCTCAAAACTCCTCCAATGTAAATTTATATAAACAAGATTCATTGAATTTATTTAATAACAGCAAAGTTGTAAACATTGATGAAAATCAATTAATTAAAATTCAACCGATGAGAAACTGGGATTTGAAAATTAAAAACATTGAAAATATTGGTCATTCATTTCCATATTTGATTGAACTTAAACCAAAGAAAAAAAGTTTTGTAGAATCTGAATTGTTTTACATTGCAGTTGGAAGCGCGGTTCTTTTAGGGGCTTCGGCAGCTTACTTAAAAACCGAATCTGATAAGAATTATGAAAAATATTTAAATACTACAGACAAAAAATATTTAAATAAAACAAATGAATTGGATATTTACAGCGGTGCCGCACTTGGAGCGCTTCAGATTAACTTTGGATATTTGATTTACAAATTTTTGACAGATTAGAAAAAGACGAATCAAAATTTATTCATATAAAATCTACAAAAAATCCTAAACCCACTTGACTAACCCGCTGCGAAAAATATTCACTGAACGGATTTGAACCATAGAAATATGATAAATAAAAAATTAATCCTTTATCATCCATTTTGCCGAATTTTAAACCTATTAGGTTATTAAAATTAAGTTGGTATTTTGGATTTCCTTCCAAACTATAATGATTTGCCCAAAAGATATTTGTTTCTTTTTCAAAAACCTTATTAATCAATTTATTTGTCGAAATTTCAAAACCAAAGAAAGAATGCCATTTTTTCAAAATAGACGGTCTAATTAAAGTTGAATAAGAAACAGCGGTATATGTTCTAATTGAGCCGAAATTTTCATCGAATTGATAACCTGCTAATAATTCACCGAAATCTTTAGTAAATGGAATAGGTCTTTCATTTCTGATCCAAGAATTATTATGCATATCAAAATGTCCGTCTACAAAATGAGCGCTGTTATGAATAATACGGAAACGAGAAATTAATTTTCCGCTTTCATATTTTTTTGAAAATGCCGTATTGCCGCCAAAAAAACCGTCAAGTGCATCTATTTGTAAACGTTTTTCTGCATAATTTGTTGAAAGCGCATAAGCCATAAATTCTATTGATAAAGTAAGTTTTGAATTGAAATTTGGAAAATTGAAAGCTAAAATATCGATATTATTGCCAATATCAACTTTAAGATTTCCATTTTTATGATAGTAGAGAATTCCAATTCGGGCTTCTTCATTATTGCCTTTAATCGGTAAAAAATGTAAGCCTTGAGGTAAAAATTCAAAATTATTCTCTTGCGCATAAAATAATGTGCTATAAATTTGAAATAAAAGTATAAAAATAAGGTTAAAATTTTTCGTTTTCATTTCGATAACATTGATAAGAATTATTAATGGATTTCAAATTCAAATATAAAAAATTATAATCAAAAGTAGTTGTTATTTAAGACGTTATGAAATTTATTTTATATTTGACTTGAAAAAAACTCTTTAATCATATAACTTGCAATAATTAATTATAGGTTTAAAGTGATTAGAAAAACATCGCTATTTTTCATTTTTTTTGCATTTATCTATTCGTGTTCTTCAATCAATACAAATAATAGTCAAAAGAAAATCCTATCAAAAAAAGACAGTATTTCTGTAGTAGTTAAAACAAATGAAGTAATTAATGAAAACCTTGAAAATGCTCGTCAAAAATATGTAGACGCACTTTCCGCAAAAACTTTAGGATTGGAATCGCAGGCATTGTTCGCGTTTGATTCCGCGATGTCAATAATAAATGAACTTAGTTACTTTCCTAATATTGAAGATAACGAAGCATATTCTGAATTGGAAAAATCGATTTTAGATGATTACGACTCATATATTGATAGTTTTGAAAAATTACCTGAAGACGCTCCGAATTATGCGGTAGAAGAGTGGATGAACAGCAATATGGAAGAATTGAATGTTTCGGAATCCGAAGATTTGAAAAATGAAACGGTAATTATAATTGGAGATTTTCCTTTAGAAGTAAACAGCCACGTTGAACAATTCATTGAATATTTTACAGGTCGCGGTAGAAAGCACATGAATTATTGGCTTCAAAGAACTGGTTATTTTTTCCCGATGATGGCGCGAATTTTTGCAGAAGAGAAAGTCCCAACACAACTGATTTTTTTAAGTTTAATGGAAAGCGGATTGAAACCTAATGCTAAATCTTGGGCAAGAGCAGTAGGACTTTGGCAATTTATGAAAGGAACCGGACGTCTTTATGATCTGAATGTTGATTTTTACATAGACGAAAGACGAGATCCGGAAAAATCAACAAGAGCTGCAGCAAGGCACTTAAGAGATCTTTATGTTTCTTTGAACGATTGGTATTTGGCTATTGCCGCTTATAACAGTGGTGAAGGAAGAGTTCGTTCAGCTGTTAGACGTGCCGGCTCGGATGATTTTTGGGAAGTTAAAAAATATCTCCCAAAAGAAACAAGAAATTACGTACCTCAATATATTGCGGTAACACTGATTGCCAGTCAACCGGAAAAATATGGTTTTACCGATATAGCTTATGAATCTCCGATTGAATATGAAGTTCACAAAATTAACGATGCTATAGATTTGTCTGTGCTCGCAAACTGCGCGGGAATTTCATTAGATGAAATGAAAAATTTAAATCCTGAACTAATTCAATATAATACACCGCCGAATTACCCAGGAGGTTATTCGTTAAAGGTTCCCAAGAAAAATTATAGTTTATTTGTGAAAAATTTGGCATCAATTCCAAGTGAAGCTAAACAGCAGTATATTGTGCATAGTGTTAAAAAAGGAGAAACACTTTCACTTATTGCGTCAAAGTATGATATAGATATTAACCTGCTTGCAAGATTTAATAGCATCTCATCTAACTCAAAAATTTATCCAAAAGTAAAACTTAAAATTCCTGTCTCTAAATATGCAACATCGGATGCTATGTCAAATACTGACGTTGCTTTCGCAGTAGAAGAAAATGAAACTGAAGTAAATGAGAATAATAGTGGTGAAGCGCCATATAAAATGGTACATAGTGGTAATGTAGATGATGAAAAATTTGCTAAATTGTATCAAAATAATCTCGATTCCATTTCATTTATTATGCCAGAAGGAATGGAACAAGTAGATTATACAGTGAAAAGCGGAGATAATTTGCTTGATTTGGCAGATATTTTTGAAGCGAGGGTTTCAGATGTTAGAAACTGGAATAATTTGCCTTATACAACAACAATCCATGTTGGTCAATTACTCAAATTCTATGTCCCGAAAGAAAGAATACAAGAATTTTCAAAAATAAATGGTTTGAATAAATTTGATAAACAAAAAATACTTGTTAAATCAACCGGAGAAGAATGGATTGAACACAGAATAAGAAGCGGAGAAACATTAGGTTCTATCGCTTTAAAATATAATACAACCCCAACTAAAATTAAAAAATGGAATAATTTAAGAAGCAGTAGGATTTATAAAGGTCGAATTTTAAAAATATATAATGGTTCAATTTCAAATGTAGAATATGCCGATAATGGAAATGGTCAATCAAATTCTCTTAAAACCAATTTAGTAAAATATAAAGTTAAAAAAGGGGATACATTAGGTGAAATTGCAGAAAAATTTAATGTAAGTACTGTTAATTTAAGAAAATGGAATAAATTAAGAACAAATAGACTTTATGCCGGAACCACACTTAGAATTCATTCAAATGTTAATGATTCAGACGATTTACCTGAAGCGGAAAGTAAAATTTATACTGTAAAAAAAGGTGATACGTTGGGAAAAATTGCATTGAAAAATAAAGTTACTATTACTGAAATTAAAAAATGGAATAACCTTAATTCAGAAAAAATTTCAATTGGTCAAAAATTATCAATCGGTGAAACAGCCGTTTCTCATAAAAGTGTTGCGGAAAAGAACGATAACGAAAAAATAATTCACAAAGTTAAAAAAGGCGAAACGATTGGACATATTGCTGAAAATTATGGTGTTAAAGCAAGCCAAATTAGAAATTGGAACGGATTAAAAACCAATTTAATCAAGGTTGGTCAAAAGTTAATCATTTATACGCAAACAAATAATAAACTCGCCAGTAGAAATTAAAAAGCTGTTTCAAGAAATTAAATATAATTCAAGAAACAGCTTTAATTAGATGTCCAACTTTTTTATTGTCTACTTCATTAAAATCATCTTATTGGTTTGGGTAAAGTTACCGCTCGACAAAGTATAAAAATACATTCCAGATGGCAAATTGACCGCTGAAAAATTAACGTTATGAGATCCCGCAGACTGAATTTCATTAACTAAAGATTCTACAATTTCTCCCAATGAATTATAAATTGAAATTTTCGTTAGACCGGCATTCTTTAATGTATAACTAATAGTTGTTGATGGATTAAAAGGATTAGGATAGTTTTGATTCAAACTGTAAGAATTTGGTGTAATTTCTATTGAATTTATGTCAGTTGTTGTATCTGTAGAATCAGAATCGCCTCCGCCATTGGAATCTGTAGTCTCTATATTTAGACCAAAACCTAAAGTTGAAAAATGTTGTAAGTAAATTGATATAAAATTGTTATCGACAGTTTTATTAATTCCATTTAAATCTATTTCGTTATTGTTTGTATAATAAAAAGGAGTAAAATCATTAATTGAATAACCGAAGAAAGCTAAAAATTGAGTTATTTTACTTGATGGTAATCTGAAATATGCTTCTTTATTATTTGCTAAGTAATAATATGATTCATCTGAATGGACACCTGTATTTTGACCTGTTACTTCTATGGATAAATATAAAATTTTAAGTATGTCTTCTTCTGATGTTAAACTTGTTAAATCAAGATCACAAATTCCCTTAAGTACAATATTTACATTAATATTTTCGTTTAAACAATTTACCGGAAAACCTAATTCACCTCCAACCATTAGATTATAAAAAAATTGGGATTCCGAATTGCCTTGAGGAAATGTATATGGTTCAAAAGAAATATTATCGCCTTCAAACATTATTCCTCTAAAGATTTCCAATTCTGGAATGTCACCGCATCCCTCAACTGAAAATTTATAAGTAATTGAATGTGATTGCGCGAAAACAGAACTTATAAATAATAAGCTCAATAAAATTGTTATAAATACTTTGTTCATTTGATTTGTCCTTTTTGATTGATTGAAATTTTAGTACACAAATAAAAGTACTTTTCAATCAATAATGTGATTCAAATCAAATTAGATGTATTATATTCAAAAATGCAAATTAAATTTAGAAATAAATGTAATATTTAGCTGATGTTTTTCTGAATTTTTCTTCATCTTTATTTAGGAAATCTAAAATTTCTTTGATGTCTTTTCTATTTTTAATCATATTTGAAATTTTATCCGTACCAATCGCAGTGTTAAACATTTTTATTTCATTTTGATCGGATAATTTAAATAAATCTTTTTCTGGATAAAGCTTTTGAAGTGAACTAATAATAAAAAATTGTACTGCAGTTAAATTCACTTTATCGTAATTTGTAATATAGATTTGAACTCCGTTTAATGTTTGACCTTTTCCGAAACCATAAAACGGTTTAAATGAAATTGGACGGAAGAACAATCCCGGTAAATTTTGATTATTTAATTCAAACGATAGTTTAAAAGAATTTATCCACTCCGCACCCACAATTTGAAAGGGCAAAGTATAGCCGACTCCTATTGAAACCGCACTTCGCAATTCACCTAAAATTCCAATCATGGGATAATAAAAAGTTGTTTCAAAATTTGGAATGTGAGGTGATGTTGGAACCCACTTAAGATTCGTATCTTTAAATGTCATTCCACGATTCCAATTTTTCATTGCAATTACATTTAGTTTAAAATCAGAATTGGTTTTTATCATTTTTTCATTAACCAATAGTTTTGCCAATTCGCCGCAAGTTAAACCGTAAATGTATGGAATTGGGTATTGACTAATGAATGATTTAAAATTATCCTCAATTATGTTTCCTTCTATTTTAAGTCCGCCTAAAGGATTTGGTCTGTCTAAAACAATAAATTCAATTTTGTTTTCAGATGCTGCTTCCATTGCAAGTCCCAAAGTCGAAATAAAAGTATAAGATCTAACGCCGATATCCTGAATATCATAAATAAGAACATCAATATCAGAAAGCATTTTTTTTGTAGGTTTTTGAGTCTTTCCATATAAAGAGTAAACAGGGAGTTTTGTCAAAGCATCAATATTATTTCCAATATTTTCCCCGCCTTCAATTTCGCCTCTAATACCGTGTTCCGGCGAAAATAACGCGACAAGTTTAACATTTTTTGATTCAAATAAAATATCAATGGTAGATTTTAAGTCTCGGTTAACACCGGTTTGATTTGTGATTATTCCGACTCTTTTATTTTTCAGAATTTCAAAATTGTCTTCGGCAAGTACATCAATCCCGAGCAAAATCTTTTTATCTGTAACATTTTCCTTTATTTGGATTTTATTTTTTCTAGTATCTGCATTAATTTTATGATCTGTATTTTCAACACTTTCTTTTTGCGGAATTTCTGATGCGCAAGTCCAAACGAAAGCAGAAATGATTACTAATGCAAATAAATTCCTAAAATTAATTCGCATGAATTATTTTGCCTTTCTTAATTGTCATTGAACATAAATTTTGTCCAATTGAGTAAATCAAATCTTTATAATTTTTTGTATCAAAGACGGCAAAATCGGCGTCTTTTCCAATTTCAATACTTCCGGTATTTTTTGAAACTGACAAAGCATGAGCTGCATTAATGGTATAAGCTGAAATAATTTCTTCGGCTGTCATTTTCATTTTAATAGCGGCTAGTCCCCAAATTAAACTTATGTTGTTTATATGTGATGATCCGGGATTATAATCAGTTGCAAGAGAAACAATTGCGTTATGGTCAATAAGTTTTCGTGCCGGAGCGAATTGATAATTTAGTGAAAAGGAAACCCCTGGAAGTAAAACAGCAACAGAATTACTTTCTGAAATTTTAATAATTTCATCTTCACCTATTACTTCTAAATGGTCCAAACTTTGAGCATTAAATTTTAATCCAACCTCAACACCGCCAATTACATTAAATTGATCTGTGTGTAATTTAACATCTAATCCGAATTCTTTAGCACACTTAAAAATTTCATCTACTTGTTCTGTCGAAAATGCCGTTTTTTCACAAAATGCGTCGCATGAAGTGGCGAGCTTATTTTTCGCAATAAAGGGCATTATCTCTTTGATTAAAATCTTAATATACTGATTTTTATCATTTTTGTATTCCGGCGGAAATGTATGCGCGCCAAGAAAAGTAGCTTTAATATCAATGGGGAAAAGAGAATTTAATTCGTTAATAACTTGCAGGATTTTTATTTCATCATAAAAACTTAAACCATATCCGCTCTTAATTTCCAAAGTTGTAACGCCTTGAGCAATAAAATTTTCTACTTTTGGTTTCGAGATTTTCAGCAATTCTTCAAAACTTGATTCCCTTACGGCTTTTACCGTTGAGTTTATACCACCGCCCGATTCGGAAATTTCTTCATAACTTTTTCCCGAAAGTCTCATTGAAAATTCATCGGACCTTGAACCCGCAAAAACCAAATGGGTATGAGTTTCTACTAAACCTGGGAGTAATATTTTATTTGTAAGATCAATTTTCTCATCATATCTATATTTATTCAAATCATCATTTGAAATTAACGCAGAAATTTTATCATTTTCTAATAGGACAGAAGTATTTTCAATTAAGTTAAGTTTATTTAAATCGCTTCCTCGTTTAAAATTATTACCATTCGTGTTTACGGAAATGATTTGAGATGGGTTATATAAAAGTAGTTTCATATGTGTTTGGATGAACAAAAATAATGCAATGCAAACCTCAATATTAAATATTTTTGTCAATAAGTCAATATTTTTGTAAATTTACCTCTTAAAAATTTAAGGATTTGCAATGCCCCCGTCAAGGAAGTATAAAATACTTTTTGTAACTCCAGAAGTTGTACCTTTCGTTAAAACTGGTGGTTTAGCTGATGTATCTAGTTCATTAACACAAAAACTACAGGAATTAGGACATCAAGTAAGGATATTAGTCCCTAAATATGGCGCAATTGATGAGCGCAAGTTTAAAATTCACGAAGTTGTAAGATTAAAAGATTTGGTTACCGATATTGGGGGAAAGCGAATTACTTATTCATTAAGATCTTCATTTCTTATTGGACCAAAAGTTAGAGTTCAAATTTATTTCCTAGATAATGACGAATATTTTGGAAGTAGAAGAAGTTTATACTCTGATCCTATTTCAGGGAAGGAATTTAAAGATAATGATGAGAGATTTATTTTACTTACTAAATCTGTCTTTGATCTCATTTCAAAACTTGGATGGATACCGGACATTATACACTGTAATGATTGGCAGGGAGGTTTGGTTTCCATTTATCTTAAAACGATGTTTAAAGATGATCCTACTTTCAATAATATAAGAACAGTATTTACAATTCACAATATTGGTTTGAAGGGTGAATTTCCTGCCTCAGTTTTACAGAAGACAAAACTTGCGGACTATTTACCGGAAAAGGAATTACTTCATAATGATAAATTTAGTTTTCTAAAGTGCGGAATACAATTTTCCGATTCAATTACAACAGTATCAAAAAGTTTTGCGAATGAAATTTGTAAAAATAAAGATATGAGCGATGGTTTATTTGAAATTTTAAAAACACGAGAAAATTCTATAGACGGCATTCTTAACGGAATTGATTTGAATGTTTGGAATCCTGAAAAAGACAAACAAATTGCAAAAAAATATTCAATTAAGAATATTGAAGGTAAATTAGAAAATAAAAAAGTATTAGTTGAAAAATTTGGATTGAAATTCGATGAAAATAAACCGGTCATCGGAATGATTTCAAGATTGGATGAAGCAAAAGGATTTGACCTTGTGCAAAAAACTTTTAAAGATTTAATGAACCTCAATGCACAATTTATTTTACTTGGTACAGGAGAAAAAAAATATATTAATTTCTTCGAAAAAGTAATGACAAAATATCCCGATAAATTTGCGTGCTATTTGGGGTTTGATGATAATTTAGCTCACCTAATTGAAGCAGGTTCCGATATGTATTTGATGCCTTCCAAAGTTGAACCTTGCGGATTAAATCAAATGTATAGTCTTGTTTATGGAACGATTCCAATTGTTAGAAAAACAGGTGGATTAGCCGATACTGTTGAAAATTATGACGAAACAACTGGAAACGGCAATGGTTTTGTTTTTGTTGAAAATAAAGAAACAGATTTATTAAATGCGGTTGAAAGAGCAATAAAATTATTTTCCGAAGACAAAAAGTCATGGTCAAAATTGCAAAAAAATGGAATGAAGAGTAATTTTACTTGGCTCTCATCTTCAAAAGAATATATTGATCTTTATAAAAAAATTCTTAGTTGATGAAAAATAAAGCCGTTTTTTTAGACCGAGATGGAACAATTAATATTGATTTGGGGTATATCGGTAATCCAGAATTAATTAAATTATTCCCTGATGTTGCCGAAGGAATAAAAAAACTTAAAGACAATTTTTCATTTAAAGTATTTGTTATTTCAAATCAATCTGGTGTCACAAGAGGTCTAATTTCGAAATCTGATGTTGATGAAGTGAACGAAAGAATTAATCAAATTTTAGAAAAGAACGGTACCGGAATTGATAAATTCTATTATTGTCCTTATCATCCCGATTTTGATTCGGGTAATTTGACTAAGTGCAGAAAACCGTCTCCCGAGATGGTTTTTCAAGCTCAAAGAGAATTTGAAATTGACTTGTCAAAATCTTTTTTCATCGGTGACAGAAGTGTTGATATTGAATGTGGGATTAATGCCGGAGTTAAGACAATTTTGCTTAAGAATACTTTAAGCAATGAAGAAATAATTATGTTGAAAAATTCCAAAAATTCGCCCAACTTTGTTGCTGCAAATTTTGAAAATGCTGTTGAATATATTGAATCCTTTGTTATTGGAGATTTTTTTTGAAGAAAATATTTAGTTTTGTAATGATCAACATTTTGATCATTTTAATTGCATCTTGTACAAATGATCCCAGCAATTTAGGGACAAATTTAGTACCAAATGGTGATAATTTAAATTTTAAAACGATTGATAGTTATACAAGCTCTTTTAATCAATCATTAGCTTCCTACCAATTTGATTCGCTAAAATTTGGATCTTCGTCAACTATACTTCTCGGAAGTTATAAAAATGTTACTATAGAATCTTTAATAGGTTTTTATATAAATCCACCTGATTCTATTTTAGATCCTTTTAAAGCAGATTCTTCAAAATTAGTTAAATGCTGGGTCGAGATTCAACCTACATATTGGATTGGCGACAGTAATAATTTTCAGTTTTCAATTCACCGAATTAATACAAGCTGGAACCCAAGTACTTTAACTAAAGATACCCTTAATGCAATTTATAGTTATATGAGTGAGGATTTATTGGATTATTCAACCTATAGCTATATAGACACCATTATGAAGTTTGATCTTAGTACCGAATTAGTTGATGGATGGATTAGAAGGACTTATGATTCAACTTATAGTCCTGATTATGGAATTTTAATTCGTCCCATTTCAAAAACGGGGATTGTTGGTTTTCAAGGACTTACCACTTACAATGTTGAAGAATATCCAAATCTTTATATGGTTTTTGAACAAGATGGTGAGTTTGATACTCTGATCGCAGTTCCCAGTGTTGATATGCATGTGCCGAAAGGTGACATAATTCCAAATTCCAATGAAAATATTATATTGCAAAGTTCACTTGGAATTCGTGGTAAAATGTTTTTCGATTTGTCTTTAGTTCCAGAAAATATTGTTGTAAACAAAGCAACTTTAGATTTGTTTATAGATCAATCTAATACGGAATTTGGAACCAAAAAAGCGGATACTATTGCTGTTGGATTTTTAACGAATTTAGAGAAAGTTACAATTAGCACTAAAATTGGTAAATACTCGTTAAAAAGAACTGAAAATAAATATAGCGGTGATATCAGACTCTTTGTTCAAAATTGGGTTGATGGAGAAGATAACCAAGGTATGTCAATTCAGCTGACGGATGAACTTAGAAGTGTTTCTCATGTAGGAATTTACAGCAGCAATTGTCCTATTGATTCATTAAAACCAAAATTAACTATTTATTACACACAAAAGTAATTTGATGAAAAAGAATCTAAAAATATTTTTAATTTTCTTAAGTATTGGCAATATTTTTGCATCCGGCGGAACTATTTATACGCGATACGGCGTTGGCGATTTATATTACTATAATACGGCTGCTAAATTATCACTTGGCGGAGTAGGAACAGCAATTCTCAATAATGATTTACTCAACCTAAACAATCCGGCAACATGGGGATCAATAACAGATACAAAATTAGGATTAAATCTTATTACAAATTATTCTAGCATTTCAAGTATCTCGTCATCGACAAATTTTTCGGAAGTAAAGTTTTCGGGATTTCAGTTAGGTTTGCCGGTAGAAAGAGATTTAGGGATTGGTTTTGTATTCGGATTCACACCATATTCAACAATAAATTATGATATTTCAAACAAATATTTACAAGGTGAAGTAAATAGTTATATTCAAGACTTTAAAGGCTCCGGCGGTTTGTCCAAAATATTTTTTGGATTTTCAACATTACTACCTTTTAATTTTTCAGTTGGTGCAACATTTGAATATTACACCGGAAACAGCAAATATGAAACCCAAATTGTATATGATGATTCATCAGATTTTACAGATTCATATTTTACGTCGGAATTGAAGTATAAAGGGCTAGGTTCAACACTTGGGTTTTTAACGCCAAACCTTTCAAATATTTTCGGGAACGAAATTATTAAGAATTTTCGATTAGGTTTAAGTTATGAAATTGGCACTAAATTAAATACTGATAGTTCTTCTTATGCTACTACTTCACTTGGCAAAAAAGTATTTGGAAGTAAATCTTTTAAAAGTGAAATTCCTGCCAAATTATCCGCAGGTTTATATTTGTCATTAAGTAAATTTAATATAATTTTAGATTATGTAAATCAGCCTTGGTCTGAATTTGTACAAAATGATAAAAAAATGCTTAATTTAAAAGATATGAATAGATATAGTTTGGGAATTGAGTACGATCAGCAGGTAAAGAAATTTGCCACCTTTTGGGAACTTGTAAAATATAGATTTGGTTTAAGTTATGAACAGACTCAATATACATTTAATGGAGAAGATATTAATCAAATTGCCGTTCATTCCGGAATTTCGTTTCCGCTGGGAACTGAAAATTCAATTGATTTAGGATTGATGTACGGAATTAGAGGAACAACTAATAATAATTTATTGAAAGAAAATATATTCCAAGCTACATTTTCTATAAATTTTGGCGAGCTTTGGTTTGTTAGACAAGATAGATAAAAATACAAGGAGAATTAAATTGAAATTAATTAAAACAATATCTTTCATAATGTTGGCCGTTTTAAGTCTTCTTAATACAAATTTATTTGCCAAAAACAGTTTTGAAAATGGCGATAGTATTAACGTTATGGTTGAAGCCAGTCTGTTTTTTGAAGCCTACAAAATTAAGCAGTACGAAATGTGGACAATTGAAAAAGGTTTAAATGTAATTAAAGCTAAACCAGATTTCATGCCGCAATATAAAATTTATAAAAAAATAGATAAAGTAATATTTGAAGTATACGCTGATAGTTCAATTTCTGAAGATACTCGAAAAGTCCTGGCAGATACAGCAATTTATCTTTATAATATTGCCTCAAATTATGACAAAGAAGATGCGGGTTATTATCTTCTTAAAAAAGCGTATGTATTGGATCAGTGGAAACATTCAGATCCTGAAATTTCAATTGCAGCTTATGAAAAAGGATTTTCGTTGGATACCGTATTTACATCCGATGAAATTTACTATGCGGACCAGCTTGGAAACCTTTACGTAGCAAATATGAACGAAAATAACGAATACAAGATGAAGGCTTTAGATATTTATATGAAACTTGCCGATCTTGAACCGGAAAATCCGCTATGGACGAAAAAAATGGCCGGACTTGCCGAAGATCAAACACAATTACAAGATATATTAAAAAAAGCTTGGTACTTGGATAAAGAAAATACTGAAAAAGCTTGGCGATATGCAACCATTTGTAAAAAGAATGGAGATTACACAGCTTCTCTTGAACCTTTGCAATTTTTAATTGACAAGAATCCAGAAGTAATTAATTATTGGAATGAAATTGCAAGAGCTTATCAAAAAAATGATCAAGTTGACAAAGCAATCAGTTCTTACAAAAAATTAATTGATCTTCAGCCGGAAAATAGAGATAGTTACTTAAACTTAGCTCTTATTTATAAAGATATGGACCAACTTGCCGTTTCAAGAAGTTATTTGCAAAAAGCTTCAAAAGTTAGCCCTGGCTGGGACTACCCAATTTATATAGAAGCAGGTTTATATGAACAAGCCGCAAGAAGCTGCGGATTTGAATTTGAAGATAAATGTGTTTATCAATTAGCTGCTGATACATATAGACAAGTTTCAAGAATGGGAGGCGAACATGCAAGTTCCGCTGCAGAAAGAGTAAGTGCACTTTCTAATTCCGTTCCATCTAAAGAAGATTATTTCTTTAGAAAAAAACAAAATGGCGACGTTATTAAAATTGAAGGTAAATGTTACGATTGGATTGGAAAATCTATAACTGTTTCATTTTAAGGAAATATAATGTATTCTTATTTAGAAAAAGATAATGAAATTGCAGAAGTTCTAAAATTAGAAATAGCACGTCAATCAGATTATTTGGAATTGATAGCTTCAGAAAATTTTGTAAGTCCAGCCGTTTTAGCAGCGGCTGGTTCTGTTTTAACAAACAAATATGCTGAAGGTTATCCCGGAAAAAGATATTACGGCGGATGCGAATTTGTTGATATGGCAGAAGAAATTGCAATAAGCAGAATTAAAAAAATTTTTAATGCTGAATATGCTAATGTGCAGCCTCATAGTGGTTCTCAAGCTAATATGGCTGTATTTATGACACTTCTGCAGCCGGGTGATACTTTTTTAGGTTTAGATTTGGCTCACGGGGGTCATTTAACTCACGGTTCACCGGTAAACTTCTCAGGAAAAATTTATAAAGCGGTTGGATATTCATTAAATAAAGAAACAGAAGAGCTTGATTACAATTTAATAGAAGATTTAGCAAAAAAAGAACAGCCAAAATTAATAATAACAGGTGCAAGCGCATATTCGCGTGATTGGGATTATAAAAAGTTCAGAGAAATTGCGGATTCCGTTGGTGCATTTTTAATGTGCGATATGGCTCATCCTGCTGGTTTAATTGCAAAAGGATTACTAAATAATCCATTGCCTTACTGTGATGTAGTTACGTCTACTACACATAAAACGCTAAGAGGTCCTAGAGGCGGAATTATTTTAATTGGAAAAGATTCCGAAAACAAACTTGGCATTAAAACTCCAAAAGGCGATAGAGTAAAACTAATGTCCGAATTATTCGACAGCACTGTAATGCCTGGAATTCAAGGCGGACCATTAATGCATATTATTATGGCAAAAGCAGTTGCATTTGGCGAAATACTTCAAGATTCTTTTCAGAAATATGCGGAACAAGTTATAAAAAATGCAAAAGTTCTTGCAGAAAGTCTTGCTCAAAAAGGTTATAAAATTGTTTCAAACGGAACATCAAATCATTTGATGCTTGTAGATTTATCTAATAAAAATGTAAGCGGAAAGAAAGCTGAAATTGCACTTGAAAAAGCTGGAATTACGGTTAATAAAAATATGGTACCGTTTGATACAAAAAGTCCGTTTGTTACAAGCGGTATTAGGATAGGAACTCCTGCTGCTACAACCCGCGGTATGAAAGAAGAAGATATGAAGGTTATTGCAGAAATTATAGATAAAGCAATTACAAATTTTGAAAATGAAGAAAAACTTGAGGGACTAAAACCCGAAGTGAAAAATTTATGTTCAAAATTTCCACTATACAGTGAATTTAGAAATTAGTATCAATCCGTGAAAGAAATTCAGACTTCAACAGACGAAAAAGAAGAAATCATCGAACAAGAAGGCGAGATGTCTTTTCTTGAACATCTTGAGGAACTGCGATGGAGAATATTATATACATTAATTGGTGTTACAGTTGGTACAATTGTCGCTTGGATTTTTATTGATTTTCTTATTGATAACGTTTTACTCCTTCCAGCAAAAAAAGCAAATATAAATCTTCAGAATTTAAGACCATTCGGACAATTATTTATTTACTTTGAAGTTGCCGTAATTGCAGGTGTTATAATAAGTATCCCAAATGTTTTTTATCAAATATGGAAATTTATTTCTCCCGCTTTAAAGAAAAATGAACGTAAATATGTTTCCAGAATCGTTATTTTTTCTTCTGGCTGCTTTTTAACAGGAATTGCGTTTGCATATTTTGTAATGCTTCCGTTAACTTTAAGTTTTGCCGGTCAATTTGGAACTACATTAATAGAAAATAATTTTGCGATTGATGAATATTTTTCAATAATTATAAGTGTAATGCTGGCAGCCGGTGTTGTTTTTGAATTGCCAATGTTATCATTCTTTCTTACGAAACTTGGAATTTTAACTCCTAAATTTATGAGGAAATTCAGAAGACATTCAATAGTTGCGATATTAATTATTGCGGCAATACTTACTCCCGGTACAGATCCTGTAGCGCAAATACTTCTTGCTATACCTTTGGTTTTATTGTACGAAATAAGTATATTCGTATCCAAATTTTCATTAAAGAAAAATCTTGAGACCTAATCTTTCCCAAATAAGTAAACCAATTCAAAACGAGTTAGAAGACTTTAACCAACTATTTAAATCATCACTTAAATCAGATATTGGTTTAGTTGATATTATAACCAAATACATTCTTAAGCAAAAAGGAAAAAAAATTAGACCAATTTTAGTTCTTCTTTCAAGTAAAATTATTAACGATATAAATCAAAAAAGTTTAAGAGGAGCAATATTAGTTGAGTTATTGCATACCGCCACTTTGGTTCATGATGATGTTGTTGATGGAGCTGAAAAAAGAAGAGGTCTGCCATCAATAAATGCGGTTTGGAAAAATAAGGTTGCAGTTTTAATGGGAGATTATTTGCTTGCTCGCGGGTTGTTAGTATCTGTAGATAATATCGATTTTGATTTATTGAAAATCGTTACGCAAGCAGTTAAAAGAATGTCTGAAGGCGAACTTCTTCAAATAAAAAAAACATATAAATTAGATATTGATGAAGAAACATATTTTAGAATAATTTCTGATAAGACAGCGTCCTTAATTTCTACATGCTGCGAAATTGGCGCCGCAAGCGTAACCAATAATGAAAAATACATTACTGCGATGAGAAATTATGGCGAAAATTTGGGTAAAGCTTTTCAAATTGTTGATGATATTCTGGATTATGTAGGAACATCTTCACTGATTGGCAAACCGCTTGGCGCTGATATTAAGGAAAAGAAAATCACACTTCCGTTAATTTATTCTCTCAAACAGTCAACTCAGAAAGAATCACGCGAAATTATAAAACAAATTAAAAATCTAAAGAATAAAAATACAATAAATGAAATTTTGAATTTTGTAAATAAATATAAGGGAATTGAATACTCGTATTCAATTGCAAATTCATTTATTTCGCAAGCAAAAAATGAATTAAATATATTTGAAAATTCAGAAAGCAAAAGCTCTTTGGAATCAATTTTAGAATTTGTTATTCAAAGAAAAAATTAAATTCTTAAATTTTATTGTAGGAAATACAAACAATTATTTTGTAATTTTATTTCAGATTTTTTATCTTGATTTATTATATTTTCTAAAATGTTTTAATCAAAACACTTAGATTCGATCTTTTTAATAGCTACTTTATAGATAAAGTAAAACATTTAGGTAATAAATGAAAAAATCTTTTCTTGATTATGCTCTTAAGGTTAGATTACCGCTTACCTTATTTGTCGCATTTGTTTCCTTTTTAATAACATTTTATGTTTCGCGACCGGAACGAGATGGTATAGGATATCAGCCGACTCAACCAATTGCATATTCACATAAATTACATGCCGGGCAGATGAAAATCGATTGCCAATATTGTCATACCGGCGTAACAAAAGGGCGACATGCATTAGTACCTTCTGCTAACATTTGTATGAATTGTCATACATTAGCACGAAACAAGCAGCCTGAAATAATTAAACTCGCAAAGTATTATAATGAAAATACTCCTATCCCATGGAAAAGAATTCATAAAGTTCCAGATTATGCCTATTTCAATCATTCCGTTCATGTGAATAAAGGAATTAAATGCGAATCATGCCACGGAAATATTGCGGATATGGAAGTTGTTAAACAAATGAAAGGCTGGACAATGACGGCTTGTTTGGATTGCCATAGAAATCCAAAAGCTCAATTGCCTTATTTGGAAAATGTTAAAAACGGTCCGACAAATTGCGGCGCTTGCCACAGGTAAAAGGGAAGAGATATGTCAATTATAAACAGAAGAAAATTTTTTAATAAAATATCAATTGGTGCTGTTGCTGCGTTTGTACTTTCAAATATTCCTTCAAAATTGTTCGGCAGCTATAAGAAAAAAGATTTTAAAAATATTAAAGTAAAAATTCACCCTGATTCAGTAAAGAGAAATAAATAGGATATTGAAAATGTCGAATAAAATCGGAATAAAAAATATCTGGAAAAGTTTAAGCGACTATGAAAATGATCCAAAAGTTCAAGAAGAGAAATTACATGAATTTAAAGCAGGCGTAACTGATGATTTTGATCCCTCAAATATGTCGGCGTTTTCTAGAAGAAAATTTTTAGCTGTTTTAGCTGCTTCAACCGCATATGTTGCTACTGCTTGTACAGATTATAGAGATAAAGGTGAAATAGTTCCTTATATAAAACGTCCTGAAGAAATTTTACCAGGTAAACCGACTTATTATGCGTCATCATTTTCCGAAGATGGAATAAATTATGGAATTTTGGTAAAAACAAGGGAAGGTAGACCAATAAAAATTGATGGAAATCCTGATGATCCAATAAATAAAGGAAAAGTTCCATCTAGAGTTCACGCAAGTATTTTAAATCTTTATGATCCAGATAGACTTCAATATCCAACTAAAGCAATGTTGAAAATTTCTTGGAAACAGGTAAACGACGAAATTTCAAAAATTTTAGCCGAAGCCACAACTAACAATAAAGAAATTAGCATATTTACAAATGTTTTAACTTCGCCAACATCTAAAAAAGTATTAAATGAATTTAAGTTAAAATATCCATCTGCAAAAATTTACATAAATCAATTAGCAAGCAATCAAAACAGAATGTGCGCTTGGAAAAATGTTATAACCAAAATGTAATTCCTTCAGTTGATTGGGATAAAGCAAAAGTTATTGTTGCGCTTGAATCAGATTTCCTCGGTAAAGAAGGAAATATTATTGAAAATAGACAAAAATATACTGCCGGAAGAGATGTTGTAAAAACTAAAACATTAAGCAAATTGTATGCAATTGAAGGCTCTATGTCTTTAACAGGCATGAACGCCGATGTCAGATTACGATTAAATCCTAATTTACAAAATGAACTTTTATTAGCGATGTTAAATGAACTCGCAAAAATTGGTGCTATAAACTCAGCCGAAATTTCTTCTCAAATTAGCTCGGCTGTTTCAAAAGTTTCTTTGGAAAAATTAGCTGGTAAGAGCGGTCTTGATTTAAATAAATTAAAATTACTAGTTAAAGAGCTTAACGAAAATAAATCAAATTCTATAATTTATGCCGGCGATGCTCTAAATACTGAAACACATATTTTAGCAAATCTGCTCAACGAATTATTAGGTAATCAGAATTTATATAATTTTTCAAACGGGTATTTGATTGATAATGATCTAACCGGTTTGGATGATATCAAATTATTTGTTAGCGAAAGTAAAAAAGGAAATATTGGCGCAATAATTTCATTTGATTCAAATCCAATTTATGAATATCCTGAACAATTGGGATTGAAAGAAATTTTCAGCAGTTTGAAATCTACAATTTATTTATCGGATATTCCGAATGAAACAAGTGAGGTTTCAAATTACATTCTTGCATCAAACAATTATTTAGAATCTTGGGGAGATCATCAAACACGAAATGGTGTTTTAACTTTTCAACAGCCGGTAATTTCACCATTATTCGATACCAAGCAAAAAGAAGAAATTTTACTTTCATGGCTCGGAAAGGAAAATTCAAATTATCACGATTTTTTAAAAAATGAATTTAACAATAATGTTTATGCTATTAGTAATTCTGCAGCTGATTTTAATACATATTGGTTGACAGGTCTGCATGACGGTGTATTAAAGGTTGCAAAGAAAGAAGATAATTATATAAAGCTGGATCAATCGGTTTATATTGAAAGTAAAAAACAAATTGACCAATTTTCAATAATAATTCAAAATAATCACAGTATTGGAACCGGTAAATACAGCAATAATGGATGGCTGCAAGAACTTCCGCATCCTGTTTCTAAAATTACTTGGGATAATTATGCCGCAATTGCGCCGGCAACTGCGGAAAAATTAAACGTTAGTTACAATGATGTTATTGAAATAAAATCAAATTCTGCTAAAATCAATGTTCCGGTCTTTATCCAACCCGGAATGGCGGAAGATTTAATTGCTCTTGAATTGGGATATGGCAGAACCAACAGTGGTGGAGTTGCCGATGGAATTGGTGTTAATGTAAATCAATTTTTGCTAAGTGGGAATGAACTTAAATATATTTTAAGCGGTGCGAGTGTTACGAAAACATCTGATACATATAAATTAGTTTCAACTCAAGAACATCATTCTCTGAATGATAAATCAGTAAAGGACTTACATCTAATCAGAAATATTATTCAAGAAGGAACTTTGGATGAATACAAGAATAATCCGAAATTCCTGAATGAACATAAACATGAAATATTTAGTATCACAAATTCGCACGAATATAAAAATGAAAAATGGGCAATGAGCATTGATTTAAATAAATGCCTTGGTTGCTCAGAATGTGTAAGCTCGTGTAATGTTGAAAATAATATTCCGGTAGTTGGAAAAGATCAAGTAGAACGCGGCAGGGAAATGCATTGGATTAGAATTGACAGATATTACAGCGGTACACCGGAAGAGCCTATTGCCAGTACTCAGCCGATGATTTGCCAGCATTGCGATAATGCACCTTGCGAAAATGTTTGCCCTGTTAATGCAACAAATCACAGCCCTGACGGATTAAACCAAATGGCTTACAATCGATGTGTAGGAACAAGATATTGCGCAAATAACTGTCCATATAAAGTTAGAAGATTTAATTTTTATAATTTTCGTGATCATTTTGCTGACGCGCATTATGAAAATGAATTAACAAATTTTGTAAATAATCCTGAAGTTACTGTAAGATCCAGAGGTGTTATAGAAAAATGTTCTTTCTGTATTCAAAATATTATGCTTGCAAGAGAAAACGCAATTAGAGAAAAAAGAACCTTAAATGCTAATGAAGTTAAAACCGCGTGTCAAGTAGCATGTCCGTCCAATGCAATAGAATTTGGCGATGCGAATAACAAAGATTCAAATGTTAATAAATTTAGAGAGCATGAACTAAGTTATCATGTTTTGGAAGAATTAAACGTTAAGCCAAACATAACTTATATCGCAAAAATTAGAAATACTCATTCGGAGGATGTTTAGTGAGTAGTGTAGATTTTACACGTGAATTATCGGTAGTAGAAGGAAAACCGCCATTAAGGACTCTTGACGAAATTATTTCGAAACCGCTTGATTCTAAACCTGATAAAAAGTTTTTCATGGCAATTTCTGTAACATTGTCCATGTTAACAATTGGAGCAATTGGTTTATTGCTTTCACTGTATTACGGTACCGGTCTTTGGGGAAACAACAATCCTGTTGGATGGGGATTACCAATTGTGAATTTTGTATTCTGGATTGGAATTGGGCACGCCGGAACTTTAATCTCTGCAATTCTTTTCTTATTTAGACAAAAATGGAGAACAGGTATTGCCAGATTCGCCGAAGGTATGACAATCTTTGCGGTAATGACGGCAATGATATTCCCAATAATTCACACCGGACGACCTTGGATTGCTGCTGTTTACTTATTACCGTATCCAAATCAGCATTCGCTTTGGGTTAATTTTACTTCTCCGTTATTATGGGACGTATTTGCCGTTTCAACCTACTTTACTGTATCTTTTGTTTTCTGGTATATTGGTCTGATTCCGGATTGTGCTACTTTGAGAGATCGCACAACCAACAAAATAAAAAAAATAATTTATTCTGTTACAAGTTTAGGATGGAGACATTCAAATAGACATTGGCAAAATTATGAATTGACTTATTTGATTTTAGCCGGATTCGCAACTCCGCTTGTACTTTCAGTTCATACAATTGTGAGTTTTGACTTTGCCGTTTCAATTCTGCCTGGATGGCACACTACAATTTTTCCGCCATACTTTGTTGCAGGCGCCGTTTTTTCAGGTTTTGCAATGGTTCAGAATGTTTTAATTTTTATAAGAAAAATTTTCAATTATGAACATATAATTACTCTTGATACGCTTGAGAAAATGAATAAAATTATGCTTTTAACCGGAATGATGGTCGGTTATGCTTATACGATGGAATTTTTTATTGCATGGTACGGCGGAGTTCAAGCTGAATATTATACCTTTGTTAACAGAGCATTTGGAGATTATTACTGGGCTTATTGGATAATGTTTTCTTGCAATGTTTTTATTCCTCAATTGTTCTGGTTCAAAAAAATTAGAAGATCAATTCCAGTAATGTTTATAATTGCCGTATTTGTAAATGTAGGAATGTGGTTTGAAAGATTTGTAATTACAGTTACTTCTCTTTCCAGAGATTATCTGCCATCAAGCTGGGCATATTATAAACCTACAATAACTGATGCATCTTTGTTAATTGGAAGTTTCGGTTTATTCTTTACTTTAGTTTTGTTGTTTACCAAATCATTACCAGTTGTTTCAATTAGTGAAGTTAAAGCTGTTGTAGACGGATCGCAGCCGTCTCACGGAGATCATTAAAAATGAGTGAAAAATTATATTCTTATACAGCGCTTTTTAATACGCCTGATGAAATTATTCATGCAGCGAAAGTAATTACTGAAAAAGGATATACAAAATTTGACGTTAATACTCCATATCCAGTGCACGGTATGGATAATGCTATGAAATTGCCGCCTTCAAAATTAGGTTTTGTTACACTTTTTGCCGGATTAAGTGGTATTATATTAGCTTTAGGTACAATGGGATGGATGATGGGCATTGATTATCCGAATGTAATTGGAGGCAAACCATTTTTCCCATTACCTGCTTTTATACCGATTACATTTGAAATTACTGTGCTTTTGGCAACTTTAACAACAGTTTCTACATTATTGTTTTTCTTTTTCAAGCTTCCGAATAACAAACATCCTTTGCATGATACTAATTATATTAAAAACGTTTCGTCGGATAAATATGGAATTTGCATTGAAGCAATTGATCCTATTTTTAATGAAGTTCAAGTAAAAGATTTATTAAATAGCCTTCACGCATTTGTTGTTGAACCAGTATATTTTGATAAAGAAGAATTAGAATATAAACCGAAAATTACCGAACCTAAATTTGTTGCACTTCTAGTTGGAGTTGCGATTTTTGTTTCCATTTCTACCTATTTACATATGAATAAATTGATGTATGTAACACCTTTTAATTGGATGGAAAAACAGGATAAATCTATAGCTCAATCTCCATCAAAGTATTTTAAAAATGGATCAAGCATGCTGAAGCCGGTTGAAAGATCAGTTGCTAGAGGTTTTATTCCATATCAATTTAAAGATAAACCCGATGACGCCGGAAAATTCTTAGTGAATCCATTAATTCCAGATAATGATAATTTAGCATTAGGTAAAAATAAATTTAATATATATTGCAGTCCATGTCACGGATACTTAGCGGAAGGAGACAGCCGTTTAAGGGGACAGTTCCCAAATCCGCCGAGTCTGCATTCGGAAAAAGTTAGAAATTGGTCCGACGGAAGAATTTATCATGTAATTGTTGAAGGTCAAAATGTTATGCCTTCATACGCATATCAGCTTTCAAGAGAAGAAAGATGGGCTGTAATAAATTATATTCGTGTTCTCCAAAGATCACTAAATGCTAAGGAGTCTGATTTATAATGAGTTCAGATACACATTACGAAATTGAATATACTAAAAAAGCGCTTCCGCCGTTTTTTAGTAAACTTGCAGTTGGACTTACTGTAGTAGGATTAGTTTTAGTAATTTTTGCATATTTAACTGATGCTACTCGAAGCGCATACAATAATATAATTTTATTGATGTTTGTAACCAGTATTGGGTTAGGTTCTTTGTTTTTAATTGCAATAGAATATGTGAGCGGAGCGGTTTGGAGCACTCCTTTTAGAAGAATAGCTGAAATTCTTGCTTCCTTATTATTGGTTGTTCCAATTTTGGCTATACCAATTTATTTTAATATTCATGAAATTTATCATTGGGCTCATTTGGATGTAGTTGCAAATGACGAAATTCTAAAACATAAGAGCCCTTATCTAAATCAAACTTTTTTTACAATCAGGATTGTTGCTTATTTTGTAATATGGATTTTATTTTATTTTCTAATTACAAGAAATTCCCTAAAACAGGATGTTACAAAAGATCAAACTCTTACAAAAAAGAACATAAAATTATCAGCTTTTTTCATACCGTTATTTGCGATTACCGTTACATTTTCGGCAATTGATTGGATGATGAGTTTGGAGCCCCATTGGTTTTCAACCATTTACGGAGTTTATTATTTTGCCGGCACATTTCTTTCTTCGCTTGCATGCATTACTTTCTTAATAGTTTATTTTCATGAAAAAGGGATGTTTGTTAAGGGAATTGTAACTGATCATTATTACAGTTTCGGTGCCTTGCTTTATGGATTTATTAATTTTTGGGCTTATATCGCTTTTAGCCAATATATGTTGATCTGGTATGCAAATCTTCCTGAAGAAACGATTTGGTTTTTAAATAGATGGGAAGGAAGCTGGCTGATTTTCTCAATTGTTTTCGTGTTTATTCATTTTATTATTCCTTTCTTCGCATTAGTTTCACAGCCTTCAAAAACAAACGGTAAAAGATTAAAATTTATGTCAATTTGGATTTTAGTTGCTCATTTTATGGATTTGTATTTTTTAGTTATGCCGACTTTCAGTCCTAACGGTGTTTCACTTGGCTGGATTGAACTTGGATTTTTCTTATTGGCATTTGGCATTGTGTTTTTAGTTTTTTCAGTTAGAGCAAAAAGTGTTAATTTAATTCCCATAGGCGATCCTAAATTAAAAAGAGGCATTGATTTCAGACTTTAATAAAGAGCTTATTTATGCAAGATGATAAAAATATTGAAACAGAAATAAATTTCAAGGAATTGGTAAAATCTCCATCAAGATTATTCGGCTGGATATTTCCTTATTATGCTGTTTTGTTTTTAATAGTTGGAATTTATTTTATTAAACATATGGATGTAACTTCTTTTAATAGTGTACCTGCAATTCAAACGGATTCATTGACAATCAATGTTAATGTTGAACCGAAAAAAGGCGGAGTTTTACCGGCGGTAGATTTAAAATTGATTTTAAGTCCAACAAATGAGCTAATTGAAAAAGGAAAAACATTATTTAAAACAAATTGCGCTTCTTGTCATGGAGATAATGGAAACGGTGACGGCGCCGCTGCGGCTGCGTTAAATCCTAAACCAAGAAATTTTCATCAGGCAGATGGCTGGACAAACGGAAGAAATTTCTCCAATATATTTTCAACTTTGCAGAAAGGCGTACCAAATACCGGAATGATCGCGTATGAGTTTATTCCTGTAGAAGATCGTATTGCAATCATACAATTTATTAGAACTTTTACTGATTTTCCTGCAGTTTCCGATGAAGAAATTGCAAGCATGGATCAAACATATGGATTATCCAAGGGTGTAATTTCACCTAGTAATATTCCAATTGATGTCGCTGAAAAGAAAATTGAAGAAGAGAATCAGCAATTTATTTCTAAAGTGGATTCAATTCTAGCAAAAGTAAATTTAAATAGTGACGCGGAAGTTTTAAATATTTTTAACAATTATGTTTTAGATAAGAAAAGAGTTGCAGAAGTTTTTTCAAGAGATTTTGTACAAAATAAAGATGCTGAAATTTTTATTAGTAAAATTATTGTTGCTCCAGTTGCAAATGGTTTTAAACCTAATATTGTTGAATTATCAAAAGGCGAATTGATAAAACTTTACAACGTTTTATCTAAATCCGTTAGTTAGAAAATAAAATTTTTAGGAATATAAAATTGAATATCTTTAATAATTTGATTTCAGTTGAGAGCGTAACGGATCTATTTATTGTTAAGTATGGTCTTTTTATTTCATTGATATTTTATATACCGTTTATAAGCGTTTTAATCGGTTCGCTTTTATATTCATTGGTTAACTTTAGAAAAGGAAAAATTTTCAATTCGAATTTATACTTTTCGTTTGCGAAATATAGTGCGGATTTAGTTTTAAACAGATTATGGCTTGTTGTTTTAGCCGGTGTTTTTTTTGTGATATCCACAACATTTTTTTATACCCAAATTAATCCAAATTTAAATTCTGAAAATTTAACTTTTGCGATGTATTTAAATTTTGCGGGATTAATTTTAGCATTATCCTACAGAGGAAGTTTTTCAATATTTAAAATTTCCAACATTGAAATTACTGATGCTGAAATTGTACATAAAAATAAAAACTTAAATGTTTTATATTATGGAGGTTGGATAGGATTTATATTACTTGCTGTTTCATCCTTTATTTACATTTCCTATATTAATTTTGCATTTGTTAAAAATTCTTCAATAGATCCAATTTCAATATTGTTCAATAATTACGGAATTATTAACTACTTATTGTTTTTAGCGGTATCATTTTCCATAACTCCCGCATTAATCGGAGTATTCGCGAACAAAAGAAAAGATGCTTTTAATTTTAAGGATTATGCAAATGAGTTCTCAACAAAATCCGGAATATTATTTACATTTGTTCAACCTATTTTGTTTGTGATGATAATTTTTTCCGTATCAGATAAAGTTTTATCGTTTTCGTATTTTATTTCTTCAATTTTAGTTTTAGGATTAATGCTTATTTCAAGCGTTCAATTTTATTTATGGTATAAGGGTAATGGATTAAAAAGGAGAAATATTGTTTTAACTTTAATTCTTATTCTATTTATGCTTGTTTATCATAGTCAGTTGAACAGTGAAAAAGTAAATCAAAAATTCGATATAAAGAATGGAAAAGTAATCAATCTATTTTCTTAATTTCAATTCTTAGTTTTTATACGTTTCAAAACAATTTCTTATGTTGCAATTTTTATAAAAAATAAATAATTTCATAGTTACTTAAATTATACTTTTTATCTTATTTCGAGCTTCTAATTGTTAAAAATAATAGGACACTTAATCTTTATAATTTTGTTGATTTTCGCTTACCCGTCAATCACATATTCTGAAAAAAATCATGTTGAAATTGGCATTGATGAACACTTAGGTTCATTTCTAAATGGAAATCTTGAATTCAAAAATTCAGATGGAGCGAAGGTAAAATTAAGTGAAGTTATAACTAAACCAACCCTTTTAGCATTTGTTTATTTTAAATGTCCCGGAATATGCAACAATACTTTAACGGAGCTTGCTTGGGTTGTAGACAGAGTTGAATTGGAACCCGGTACTGATTTTCAAGTTTTAACAATAAGTATTGATCATAATGAAAATTCTGAAATTTCAGCTCAATCTAAAAAAGATTTTTTATCTACATTGCAAAGAAAATTTCCTGAAAGCGCATGGACATTCTTAACCGGGGATTCTATAAATATATCTTATATAACTAATGAAGCAGGTTTTTATTTTAAAAAAGAAGGAAAACAATATCTTCATCCGGGAGGAATAATTTCTGTTTCACCGGAAAGAAAAATCTCCAGGTATATTTTTGGATCAGATTTCAATCAATTTGACGTTAAGATGGCTTTACTGGACGCTAAAGCAGGAAAAACTAATCCGACTGTTGCTAAATTACTTCAGTTTTGTTTCAGCTATAATCCTGAAGGAAGAAATTATACATTGAACATTACAAGAATATTTGGAAGTATCACATTATTAGGAGTATTTGGATTTATTGCATATTTATTTATTTCCAAAAAGAAGAATCACAAAAAATTAAAAAACGTTTGAAATTAAGGAGATTGAATGGCAAACGGAACAATTGCAATTTCTGAAAAATCATTTTACGAAGAAGGAACGACAAAAAAAGCAAATGGCATTCTTTCATGGCTGCTTAGTACTGACCATAAAAGAATTGGATTGATGTATTTAATAGCGATTTCTATTTTCTTTTTCACTGGAGCAATTCTTGGCGTGTTAATGCGACTTGAATTAATTGCTCCCGGAAGAACTATAATGGATGCACAAACTTATAATACCATTTTTACTCTTCACGGTGTTATAATGATCTTTTTGTTTATCATTCCGGGTATTCCCGCTGTTTTTGGAAATTTCTTTTTACCTCTTCAAATTGGAGCTAAAGATGTAGCTTTCCCAAGATTAAATCTTTTATCATTTTGGATTTATTTAATTGGTACTGTTTTAGTGCTGGTCTCTTTATTTATTAAAGGCGGACCAATTGACACAGGATGGACTTTCTATATGCCTTACAGTGTTAGGACAACGACTAATGTATCTATGGCAATTTTTGCAGCTTTCGTTTTAGGATTTTCATCCATTCTTACTGGATTGAATTTTGTAACAACAGTGCATAGGTTAAGAGCGCCGGGAATGACATTCTTCAAGATGCCTTTATTTGTTTGGTCAACTTATGCCACTGCTTGGATACAAATAATTGCGACTCCAATAATTGGAATTACGATAGTTCTTGTTATTTTGGAACGATATTTCGGTGTTGGCGTATTTGATCCCGCATTGGGCGGTGACCCAATTTTATTTCAGCACTTATTTTGGATTTACTCTCATCCTGCCGTTTATATAATGATTTTACCTGCGATGGGTGTTGTATCCGAAATTATTCCCACTTTTGCCAGAAGAACAATTTTTGGTTATAGAGCCGTCGCAATGTCAAGTTTAGCAATCGCGTTTATTGGATATTTAGTTTGGGCTCATCATATGTTTACAAGCGGTATGAGTGACATGGCTGTTTTAGTCTTTTCATTTTTAACATTTTTGGTTGCGTTACCCAGCGCGATTAAGGTTTTTAATTGGGTTGCAACTTTGTACAAAGGTTCAATTGATCCTCAACCGCCGTTTTTGTGGGTCATGAATTTTATTTTCCTGTTTACCATTGGCGGATTGACCGGATTAATATTGGGTACTTTAGTAACAAATATTCATGTTCACGATACTTATTTTGTCGTTGCCCATTTTCATTATGTTATGTTTGGCGGAACAGGAACAATATTTTTTGCGGCTTTATATTATTGGTTTCCTAAAATGACGGGGGAAATGTATAATTTAAAACTCGCGAAAATAAACGCATTATTATTTTTTATTGCCTTCAATACTTTATATTTCCCTAAATTTATTATGGGTTACGAAGGAATGCCGAGAAGATATTATGATTATCTTCCCGAGTTTGCTTCGCTTCAGCTTATTTCTACAATCGGTTCTTGGATCATGATTACAACAATTATTTTGATCATATATAATTTTGTATCAGCGTTATTAAAAGGTGAAAAATCCGAAGCAAATCCCTGGGGAGGAGTAACACTTGAATGGCATGTTGCATCACCTCCGCCTTTGGAAAATTTTGATGAAATTCCAACAGTTACTCACGAACCTTATGATTTTAGTCAACTTAAAACAATGAAATATGTTCCTAAAGGAGAAACTTATGAGTGACCATTCTATTGCAGTACATAAACATAGAGATGATGTTGGTTCAAGAATGGGAATGTGGCTATTTCTATTTACAGAACTTCTACTATTCGGAGGTTTGTTTTTAGTTTACGCCGTGTATAGGCATGAATATATTTCACAGTTTAGGGTTGCCGCGATGGAGCTAAATACAACTGTCGGCGCATTAAATACAATTATTCTATTAACAAGCAGTTTAACTGTTGCTCTTTCAATTGCCGCATTGCAAAAGGGAAATAGAATTCTTTCGATATTATTGTTGGTAATGACAAATATTTTAGCCTTATCATTTATGATTAATAAGTACTTTGAATGGTCTTCAAAAATTCATCATGGTATTTATCCGGGAAGTGAGCATTTATTAGAATTGTCAAATGGTCAAGTTATATTTTACGGTTTATATTATATAATGACTGGACTTCATGGTCTGCACGTAATAATTGGAGTAATATTTTTATCTATTGTTCTAGGTTTCATTATTACAGGTTCTGTTAATAAAGATAATTATGTAAAATTAGAAAATGCGGGTTTGTATTGGCATTTAGTTGATTTAATTTGGATTTTCCTCTTTCCACTTTTTTATCTTATTCAGTAGGAGATTTAATGAGCAACGATCATCAACAAGCTGAACATAATATTAGTTATTACAAATATTTATTGGTTTGGGTAAGTTTAATTGCTTTTACATCAATTACAGTTAGTATTGCCGGAATCAATTTGGGAAATTTTACATTAGCTATTGCATTGCTAATTGCCGCGATTAAATCTTCACTTGTAATAAATATTTTTATGCATATAAAATTTGAAGATCCGATATTCAAAGTATTTTTAATAATTAGCGGATTTACATTATTTGTAATATTTGCTTTAACGTTTTTTGATTATTTCTATAGGTAATAAAAATGAATTCAAATCCGTCTTCATATGCAAATTATGTCGATTCAACAATGTTATATCTTTTCATTATTGGTTTTATTTTCCTTTTTGGCATAACAATAACAATGATTTATTTCGTTTTTAAGTATAACAGAAAGAAAGGGCATAAACCTGTTGATATACACGGCAGCATTCTTTTGGAAACAGTTTGGTTCATAATACCTTTATTACTTGCGATGTCAATGTTTTATTACGGGTTTATTGGTTTTAAAAAATTCAGAGAAGTTCCTAAAGATGCGATGCAAATAAATGTAACCGCAAGAATGTGGAACTGGGATTTTGTTTATGAAAATGGATTGAATTTGGATACTCTTTACATACCCAAAAATAAAAGTATAAAATTAAATCTTAAATCAAATGATGTTAATCATGCTTTATTTATTCCTGCATTTAGAATTAAACAAGATGTTATTGGCGGAAAACAAAATTACATGGTACTTAAAGCTGATAAAGAAGGAAGTTATAATATTGCATGTGCCGAATATTGCGGACTTGATCATTCTGGAATGTACACAAAACTAATTGTACTTAATGAAAATGATTTTAATAAATGGTATGAAGAACAAAAATCTAAAATTGCAAGTAAATGAAAGTGAATTAGAATGTCTGTAATATTAAGTTCAACAAATCAAATAAGGAAAAGTAATGAAATTGAAAACCCAAAAGGCTTTTTACAATTCTTACTTCTACATAAAAATATTTTACTTGAACTGACAAAATTTAGAATAACTTTTTTTGTTTCCGTTACAACTATTGTTGGATTTATTTTTTATAACGGTCAAATAAATTATGATCTTTTTATTGTATCACTTGGAGTTATATTTTTAGCCGCCGGAGCTTCTGCTTTAAATGAATATCAGGAAAGAAATTTAGACGGTAAAATGCAGCGAACGATTTCACGACCGATTCCTTCAGGAAGAATTTCATCAAGGTATGCTTTAATTGCTACATCCTTGTTAATTATTATTGGTTCATTTATTTTATCTTTAGTAAATGTAACTGTTCTACTTTTAGGATTATTTACATTAATTTGGTACAATGCGGTTTATACTCCTTTGAAAAATATTTCACCCTTTGCAATAATTCCGGGTTCTTTAGTTGGTTCTTTGCCACCAATGATAGGCTGGGCTGCTGCCGGAGGAAATTTATTTGATGTAAGAATTTTATCACTCTCAGGATTTTTATTTATTTGGCAAATCCCGCATTTTTGGCTGCTTGTTTTAATGTACGACGATCAATATAAAAAAGCCGGATTTCCGACTTTATCAAATATATTTTCACATTCTCAGATAGAAAATATCACATATTTACTAATGGTTGTTTTAGTTTTTTCAAGTTTTATTTTTCCTGTATTGGAAAATTCCTATAGTATTTTTACAATATTTTTATTTATCGTTTTTGGATTTTTATCAATATTCTTTACGTTTAGCAAATCAAAAGACAAACAGAATAATATTTTCAGAAATAAATTTGTAATAATAAATCTGTACGTTTTAAGTATTCTTTTGTTAATAACAGCAGAAACTTTAATCTAAAAATTAGGGAAATTTTTAATGGATATACTTCAAGATATAGTTTTTCCACAATCGCCTACGCATCTTATGCTGCTTAAATATTTGTTTTTCCTAACAATGGTTTTACTGTTACCTTATTTAAGTGTGCTGATTGGTTCAACATTGTTTTCCTTAATGCATTTTAGTAAGGGTAAAAAATATAATGATAAAAAATCGTTAATATTTGCAAAAGAATTGATAGATATTTTTACAATCAATAAATCAATGACAATTGCTCTTGGCATTGTACCAATGCTTAGTCTTACATTTGTTTTTGCTCAACTTCTATATGGAACGCAATTAAATTTTACTCCCGATTTTGTTTTTAGTCTGCTATTATTTATCGCCGCACTTTTCAATTTATATATTTACAAATACAGTTTTGCGCTTAAAAATATTTTCTCACTAGTTAATAGTGTTGATATAAAAGATAAAGAATTAGTCGGTGAATTTGAAAATTTCAGAAACAGTAACAGTAAATTACTTTCATACTCCGGTTGGGCAGCTTTGCTTTTGTTCTTAATCGTTTCATATATTTTGTTAGGAATTATTAAAATTGCCAATACTCAAATTCTTGAAAGCAGTATAGAAAAAATTATTTTTTCAACTGATACCTTTTTATTTTTCTTATTTTATGTTTCGTTTTCATTGGCAATTACTTGCGCGGCTGTAACTTTTAAATATTTTAAAATCGACGCAGTACATAGGAGTAAAGATTATTTAGATTATATTAAAATGTTCATTCTTAAAACCGGAATAATTTTTACATTTTTAATGCCTTTATTGTTTGTCGTTTCTCTTCTTAATGAACCGGTCCACTCATTATCCTTTTCGGTATTTATTGTTAGCGCAATAATAATGATGCTCATGCTTATGATTAGTATTTTATTTTATTTAATGTACAAAGAATCAAAAGTAAATCTTGGCGGTACAGCTGTTTTTGTTTTTTTAATTTTATCCTCCTTACTTATTTATAAAGACCAAATGGCGTTTGAAACAAAAAACGTAAAGAATGTTTTTGAGCAGGAAAAAGCATATAAATTATTTGCGGCCAAGATAAAAGAAGATGCCGGAATCACTGAAGTTGTTGAAATACGTGGTGAAGACATCTTTAACGCAAAATGTATTGCCTGCCATAGATTTGATTCACAGCTTGTTGGTCCGGCTTATAATGAAGTCTTGCCAAAATACGACGGCAAACGCGCCGAGCTGATAAATTTTATTATGAATCCAAGAAAAATCAATCCAAAATTACCGGCAATGCCAAATCAAGGTTTGAAACCAAAGGAAGCAGAAGCTATTGCGGATTACATTGTTAAGGTTTATCAAGAAAATAAAAAATAGAATTTATTAATTTACTTTATTAGAAAATTTAGTAAACTTTTAAATGTAATTTTAAATTTTGTTCAATGTATTCTATTCTTCAACTTATAGAACTTTCTGCTGAATACCTTAATACCAAAGGTGTTGAATCCCCCAGATTAAATGCTGAACTATTGCTTGCAAACTTATTAAATTGCAAACGATTGGATTTGTATTTAAAGTACGACCAGCCACTAAAGGAAATAGAAATAAATAAATATAGAGAATTGATAGCAAGAAGAGGAAAAAGAGAACCACTTCAGTATATTATTGGAAATGTTGAATTCTATGGATTAAATTTTTCAGTAAATCCAAATGTTCTTATCCCAAGGCAGGAAACTGAAATTCTTGTTGATCAAATAATTTCGAATATCGATAAAAATACAAAAGTAAAAATTTTAGATATTGGAACGGGAAGCGGAAACATTCCAATTGCATTGGCAAAAAATTTGCCAAATGTTGAAATTGTTGCAATTGATATTAGCGGCAACGCGATTGCTATTGCTAAGTTTAATTCAGAAAGAAATAATGTAAGCGACCGAATAAATTTTATTAACTCGGATTTTAATAAATATTTAATTTCGGAAAATCATCAATTTGATATTATTGTTTCGAATCCGCCTTATATTAAAATTGATGAATATAATTTGTTGGAAAAGGAATTAACTGATTTTGAACCAAACATCGCATTGACTGATTTCAATGACGGATTGACTTTTTACAGGAATATTTCCGAAAAATCAAAATCGCTATTAAAATCTAATGGTCAAATTTATTTTGAAGTTGGAATTTCTCAATCCGGTAAAGTAAAAGAAATTTTAGAAAATAATAATTTTAGTAATATTAAATTAGTAAAGGATTATTTAGAAATAGAAAGAGTTGTTTACGGAGATAAAAATTGAGGGCATTAGTCCAGCGTGTAACTGAAGGTCATGTTTTTGTGAAAGAAAATTCTTATTTGCAGAAAATAAATAAAGGAATGGTAATTCTTCTGGGAGTAAGCGAAGATGATGCGGAGAAAGAAGTTTTGTTCGTTTCTGAAAAATGTGCGAATCTTAGAATTTTTGAAGACCAAAATCAAAAAATGAACTTATCGGTAAAAGATGTAAATGGCGAAGTGCTGATAATATCCCAATTTACGTTATATGGCGATGCCAAAAATGGAAATCGTCCAAGTTATAGTAAAGCCGCGAAACCTGAATTGGCTGATAAATTATACAAATTATTTATTGATGAAATGAAGCGCCATATTGGAGATTCTAAAATCAAACAAGGTGTTTTCGGCGCAATGATGGAAGTGAAAATAATTAATGACGGACCGGTAACTCTGCTTGTTGAATCTAAATAAATATGTTTGTAATTTAAATTATTAATAAAATAAGAAGTATAAAATTGCATTCTACCATTTTAATATTTCTTGATGGAGTTGGAATAGGTAAATCTGATCCCAACATAAATCCATTCTTTAAATATCCATTTAAAACTTTTACGGAACTTTTCGGAAATATTCCATCGTTAGATAAACAAAAAATGAATAAAGATGGGAGATTCATTTTTCCTTCTGATCCTTTAATGGATATTCCCGATTTACCTCAAAGCGGTACCGGACAAACTTCAATTTTCTGCGGAGTAAATGCAGCAAGAATTGTAGGACATCATTTTGGCCCATTCCCGCACAGCACATTAGTTCCAATTATTAAGATCCAAAATATTTTTGCTCAGTTTAAGAAAAAGAAAAAGAAAGTAACATTTGTTAACGCGTATCCCAAAGTTTTCTTTGAATATATTGAATCGGGTAAAAAAAGACTCAGCGTAACAAGTTTAAGCTGTATGTTGAGCAAAGTTCCACTCAACGGAGCCACAGAATTAAGAAAAGGCGAAGCGTTAAGCGCAGAAATTGATAACGATGGCTGGGTAAATAAACTCGGTTATAACATTCCAATTATTAAACCTGAAACTGCGGCAAAAAGATTATTTAAAATTGCCGAACAAAATCATTTCACACTTTTCGAACATTTTTTAACTGATCATTTGGGTCACGGACGAAATATTGAAACACTCGAAGACAGACTTAACGTACTTGACCAATTTTTATATTACGTTATTAAAAACATTCCGGATAATTTTACATTGCTCGTTTGTTCCGATCACGGAAATTTGGAAGATCTTTCCGTAAAATCGCATACTACAAATCCTTCATTAACGATAACAGCGGGAAAATACGCGGAAAGATTATCCAACAGAATTACAAACTTATCACATATAAGGGACGCAATTTTGGAGCTTTATTAGTGGATAAATATCCAATAATAAAAATAGTAACAGCATTTTGTTTTGGAATAATTTTACAGCAGATATTTAGTTTCTCATTATTATATATAATTTTAATTTTCGTTTTCACTTTATTTATTTTAGTCATTTCTGTCTTCGTAAAAAATTCTAAAATTCAAATAACAAAAAGCATCGCAATATTTTTGTTCTCATTTCTTTTGGGAATTACTGCATTAGCTGTTCAGAAAATGACGATAGCAAAGTTTCCGTTTAATTTACCCAAAATAAGAAATGAAAATATATCAGGAACAATTAACGATATTAACTTAATTGAGGCCGATCGAATTACAATAAAACTAAATTTGACTGAAATTAATGGCAAATCACTTAACAATAAAAATTCAATTTATTTATGCAGATTTTGGAAGGATACATTGAATAATGTTGAAAAGATTTATGATGAAATTAAAATAGGAAATAAAATAAAATTTGTTGGAACGATTCTAGAACCGAAAGGACAAAGAAATCCGGGGGAGTTTGATTATAAAAATTATCTAAATATTAATGGAATTTCCGGTATAATAAATTGTTATGACTTTGATGGATTGGAAATAATTGACAAAAATTTTAATTACATCTTAAACTCAATTTTTGAAATAAGAAGATCAATTGATAATAAAATAAAACAAATTTACACTGAAGAATATGCAGGTTTTATAAAAGGTATTTTTCTTGCCGACCGTTCTGATATTAGTCAGGATTTAAAATCTGAATTTATCAATTCCGGAGTTATTCATGTCCTTGCGGTTTCCGGCTTGCACGTGGGATTTATAGTTTTTTTTATCTTCGCGTTATCCGGAAGAATAGAATTGCGTTATAAATACTATATTGCAATTGCCGGAATTATACTTTTTCTTATCATCACAAAAGGTGTTCCTTCAGTTTTTAGAGCTTCGGTAATGGCGATAATAATTTTTACAGCCAAGCTTTCCGGACGAAGTTCAAACGGAATTAATTCCTTGTCAATCGCGGCTTTTATAATTTTACTTTTAAATCCTTTAGAACTTTTTAATCCGGGATTTTTACTCTCATTCTCTGCCGTGCTTTCTATACTTATTATTTTCCCAATGTTTTCTAATGCCGTAAAACAACTGAAGATAAACAAATATCTGAAAAATATTTTAATCTTTGCATCTGTTTCAATTGCGGCGCAAATAGGCACTTTACCGTTTACACTCTACTATTTTAATAAATTGTCAATAATTTCAATACTTGCGAATATTATTGTTATTCCAATTATTGGAATAAATGTCGCGACCGGAATTATTTCCATAATCATTGGTTATATATCAATTCCTTTTGCTTCTGTTTTCGCCGAAGCAAATATGTTTTTAATTTCGTTAAATTTCTTAATTGTAAAAATTTTATCCGAGCTGAATTTTTCTCATTTAGATATTTTTAATTTCTCTATATATGACGGCTTGATTTTCTATTTCACGATTTTATTGATTTTCATTTTCATGAAATATTTAAATGGATTGAAAAAATTTTTTGCAATTTCATTTGCGGTATTAGTCTCACTTTTTCTTTATAAATTAGACAACATATCGATTTTACCTAAAAATGAACTTACGATTTTAGCAATTGATGTTGGGCAAGGCGATTCTTTTTTAGTTAAATTTCCCAATGATAAAATTGCATTAATTGACGCCGGAAATTTTACTGATTATTTTGATTGCGGAAAATATATTATTTATCCGCTTTTGCAAAGATTAGGAATTGATAAAATAGATTACGCATTTATTTCACATTTAGATTCTGATCATTTTGGCGGAAGCATTTATTTAATTGATCAAAATCTTATTGGGAAATTATATAAACCAAAAATACATAATGATATTAAAGATAAAACTTTTGAGGATTTTTTAGATTCTAATAATATGAAATACTTTAGCTATTCCGATACGACTTTTAATATCGGGAAAACTAAAATTACTTTTTTTAATGATACCACAAAATTAAATTCAATGAACCTGAGCAGTAATGATAATAGCGGAATTATTAAAATAGAATACGGAAAAAATTCATTTTTATTTGTTGGTGATGCCGAATTGGAAATGGAAGAATTTTTGATTGAAAATTATTCAAGTGAGCTGCAATCCGATGTATTAAAGATCGGTCACCATGGAAGTAAAAGTTCAACAAGCGATGAATTTTTGAATCTTGTAAATCCTAAAATTGCGTTGATAAGTGCCGGAATAATGAACAAATTTAAACACCCATCAAACGAAGTTATACGTAGATTAGAACTAAAACAAATTGAAATTTTAAGAACCGATTTAAATTGTGCTGTAATTTTATCATCAGATGGAAATGAAATAAAAAATATTGACTGGAGAAGTTTTTAAATTATGCGGACTTTTGAAAATATTTCATTAAAGAAATTAAACACCTTTGGAATCGAGTGTTCGGCAAAAAAACTAATAAAGTTTGAAAACGAAAATGAAATAAAAAATTTTTTATGTGACGCAAAAAATGATAATGATGAATATTTAATTATTGGCGGCGGAAGCAATATTTTATTTACTCAGGATTTTAATGGAACTATTTTACAATCATCGATCAATGGAATTATTGAAGTTAATAGAACATCAGAAAATGTTTTTTTAGAAATTGGAAGCGGAGTAATTTGGGATGACTTGGTTAAATTTTGCGTTGATAAAAATTACGGCGGAATTGAAAATTTATCTATGATACCGGGAACAGTCGGCGCGGCGCCAATTCAAAATATTGGTGCATATGGAACTGAATTTGAAGAAGTATTTGTAAGTTTGGAAGGAATTGATTTACTAAATAATGAAAAATTAATTTTTAGTAAAAACGAAAGTGAATTTGGATACCGCGATAGTATTTTCAAGAGGAAGTTTAAAAACAAATTAATAATTTCAAAAGTTATTATTAAACTTAATCTAAATCCTAAAGTAAATTTATCATACAAAGCAATTCAAGATGAAATATCAAAACATGGTTATAAAAATATCGATATAAAAATAATAAGTGAAATTGTAAGAAAGATAAGGACAAGCAAACTGCCTGATCCAAAGGAAATTGGGAATGCGGGAAGTTTCTTTAAAAATCCAACAATAAGTAAAGAGCATTTTAATTTATTGGCAGTTGAAAACAGCGATATGCCATTCTATAAAATTGATGAAAACAATTACAAAATTCCTGCCGGATGGTTGATAGAAAAGTGCGGATTTAAGGGAAAAAGAACAAATGATGCAGGAGTTCATTCCAAACAGGCGCTTGTTCTAGTCAACTATGGGAATGCAAAGGGATCTGAAATAATCGATTTAGCATTTGAAATAAAAGAGAAAGTTTTTTTAAATTTTAAAATTAATCTGGAATTTGAAGTTAATATAATATAAGGGTGAGAAATGAAAGATTTATATGTTGTACTTGTCGGTCTATCCGTAATTTTTTATATTTTTTTTGTTCTTGGTACAGCAAGATTGGCTATTCAAAAAAAACTTAATTCAATTTTATTAACGGCGCTTGCAGCATTACTTCCAATAATAGTAATTTATTTTTTCTTAAACGAAGAAAATGCTTTTATAATTATTTTACTTGCGTTGGCAATTCCGCTAGCCGCATTTTTATTTACAATTTTTACCAAGGAAAATAAAAGCAAAGTAATTGGCAAGGTTTCATTCTTTGATAATATTGTAATGGAATTAACTCAGCCGTTTATTGATCTGTCAAAGACTTCTCAAGCTTTATTTGGAATAAATCTATCTTATGTTTTAGAAGGATTGACATATTTTGGCGTTGTTGGTTTACTAGCAATATTTTTTAATGAATATATAAAACTTGATGATATTGACGCCGGAAGAATGGTTGGAATATTAACCGCCGGAATTACTATCGCGATGCTATTCCTCGGAGCAACAGTAGATTGGATAGGATTAAGAAAATCCTTGCTTATTGCACTTTCACTTATGCTGGTCGGTAGAATTATTTTAACAATATCTCCATCAATTGGTGTCTCTGGTTTATGGAATTCCGCACACATCTATGCAATGTTGGGAATTTTTGGAATTGTATTGGGATACGGAATTTATCAGCCTGCTTGTTATGCCGGAGTTAAGCAATTGACAGATGAAAAAACCTCGGCAATGGGTTACGCAATGCTTTATGCCTTAATGAATCTTGGCGGATTTTTACCAGGAATTATTTCACCTCCAATAAGAAAAGCATTTGAAATTACCGGTGTATTTTGGGTTTATGTAATTTTAACTGTTGCTGGAATTGCCGCTGTATATTTTATAATTACTAAAAAAGCAATGACAAAGGCGTTAGCCGATTTAAATACGGATAAAAATAAGGTAGAAGAAGTTGATCCAATGTTGGAAATGTCCGGTAAAGAAAAATTTATGTATTACATTAAAAATTTTCCTCTAAAGGATTTAAGATTTCTATACTTCGTCTTTATATTAATTTTTGTTCAAACTTTATTTGCGCACAATTGGTTAACCATACCTCTTTATACAAGCCGAGCATTCGAAGGATTTGTCGGAGAAAATTTTGAATTTTTTGTAAACCTTAATCCGATTTTAATTTTTATTCTTACGCCAATGGTTACTGCGTTAACATCTAAAAAAGATACATATAATATGATGATCGCCGGAACTTTTGTAATGGCTTTTCCGACATTCATTTTAGCTTTGGGACCAACTTTTGAAACATTGATGGCATATTTAATTATAATGACAATTGGCGAAGCAATGTGGCAGCCAAGATTTTTGCAATGGGTTGCTGAAATTGCACCGAAAAATATGACCGGAATTTATATGGGAATCGGGCAATTTCCTTGGTTTTTAACAAAAGTTATTACAAGTTTATATTCAGGTTGGTTTTTGATGAATTATTGCCCAGCCGATACTCCGATTTCTGAATTAAATACAGAAACAATGTGGTTTATTTATGGATTAATTGCGATAATAAGTCCAATAGGTTTACTTTTAGCCAAAGGCTGGATGAAAAAGGGATTTAAAGTTAAGCATGTTGATTGAATATAAAATGTTCATTAAAAAAAGAGCTGCATATGTCTAAATTTAAAAATGTTGTTAAAAGGAGCGGTGCTATTGTTCCGTTCACAAAAATTAGAATTGTTAACGCGATTTACAGAGCCGCTATTTCTGTTGGCGGAAGAGATAAAGAACGCGCCGAAATTTTAGCTGATAAAGTTATAGATTATTTGGAAAAGAAATTTTCTGATGATCACGTTCCAAATATTGAAGAAATTCAAGATGCCGTTGAAAAAATACTTATTGAAAATGGACACGCAAAAGTTGCCAAAGAATTTATTTTGTATAGAGATGAAAGAAATAAAAGCAGAATGTCAGAAGCAAAAATTGCGTCTAAACCGGATGAAAATATTCCTTGGGCAAAAATCTGGAGAGTATTAGATTGGGCTTCTACTCATAATTTAAATACAATTGAAAAATACAATACACGAATAAATAATAATGAATTTCCGCATATAGTGCATGAATCGGAAGCGGCTTACGAAGACGATTTAGATACAGCTGCCGATATGATACTTGAAAGAAGTGATAAATTACGTATGGTTTTTATTAGCGGACCTTCTTCTTCGGGGAAAACAACTACAACAATAAAAATTGAAGAAAGATTAAAAAAAAACGGATTAAAATTTGCCACTGTAAATGTTGATAATTATTTCTTTGATTTAGAAGATCATCCTAAGGATGAATTTGGAGATTACGATTTTGAAACTCCTCAAGCGCTTGATCTGGAATTAATAAATGAGCATTTGTTAAAACTTTCTAACGGTGAAGAAGTTAAAATTCCTTTTTATGATTTTAGGCTTGGGAAAAGGTACATGGACAAATCACCGATGAAATTAAGAGAAAATGAAATAATACTTATTGATAGTTTGCACGGTTTATTTCCCGCATTCAGCAAAGAAATTCCAGGAGAAGTAAAATTTAAATTATACTTGGAACCATTGCTTCAGATGAAAGATAAAAACAATAAATATATTCAATGGACGGATATCAGACTTATGCGAAGAATGTTAAGGGATTCTGTTCATCGAGCGTATGATCCGTTGCAGACTTTGGAACATTGGCATTATGTACGTTCGAGTGAATTACGAAATATAATTCCCTTTGCTAATTCTGCAGATTTTATCATTAATAGCGCAATGCCTTATGAATTATCTTTGTATAAAACAAAATTATTTGAGAAGTTCAAAGTTTGGAAAAATAAATTCAAAGATAATCCTTTAAAAGAAGATGCTTTTTTACGTGCGGAAAGAATTTGTAATTTTATGGAAGAAATAATAGAATTTAGCGATGAATCACCGATTCCCAAAGATTCGGTTTTAAGAGAATTTATTGGTGGAAGTGTTTACAAATATTAGTTTATAAATCTTATAAATAATATAAATCTTTCGATAATAATAATTATTTGCATATTATTTTAGTCTTTATGCTAACTAAAATTATTGTAAAATTTTTATGCAACACAAATCGGGGGGAAAATGAAAAAAATGCACAAAGCATCAATACTTATCTTCTTACTTACTTTTATTACTTCATTAACATTTGCACAAGAAACACCGGAATTTAGCGTTAAAGTCGGCGGATTAATACAAGCATGGACAAGCTACGGTCAAATTAATGGCGCAGATACAAATTCACTAGGATGGGGGATTAGAAGGGCAAGATTAATAGCAACGTCAAATTTCGGTACAAAAATGAAAGGTATTGTTCAACTTGAATTGACTAGTTTCAAACTTTTGGATGCAAAAATTGAATATTCGCTTAGCAATATGTTTACGTTATCTGCAGGTAGATTTATTGGCGCAGGAGTAAGAGGAGCCGGATTAACCGGAGCCGGCAGCATTGATATTACTGAAAGAGCTTATTCTGCGGATAGATGGGCGGCTAATACTATCGGGACTGATTTTAGAGATTATGGAATGGATCTTACTGCAAATATCGGCGAATTAAAAGCCAATGTAACTTTGCATAATGGTGATGGATCAGTAAATGTGACAAATAAAGTACTTGGATCACAAATTCAAAACGGAGGATTTGCGGTAAGCGGAATGTTAGCTTATAAACCTGAAATGCTGAAAGGTTTGGAAGTTGGCGGTTACTACGGCATTGGTAATAAAGAAATAAATGAATATAGCGCTTATAATGCTTATGCTTATTTTGAACCCGGCAAATTTAAAGTAAAAGCTGAATTTATTGGATGGACAAACACAATTGACAATTCCGATTTGTCGCAAATGGGTTATTATCTTTTAGGAGGTTATAAAATTTTAGATTGCCTTGAAGCTATTGCAAGATATGAAATTTATGACGCAAATACAGATCTTGATGATACTGAATTAAATTTTATAACTGTTGGTGCTACTTATTCTCTTTTCCCGTCTAAATGGAATGCTGGAAAAATTACTGCCGCTTATATTATAACCGGTGAGCCGAATATTACAGTCGACAATAATGTTTTTCAAATTGTTATGCAGTTGTCATTCTAATTAAAAAATTAAAACTTACTCCGATTTTTTTAATAAAATCGGAGTAAAAAAAATAAATTAACCTTCTACTAAAACAGCGGTTCCGCTTGCCGCGACCATTAACATACTTCCGTTTGTTGAAATTGTTTCATAATCCAAATCTACACCGATTATAGCGTTGCCGCCTAAAGATTTTGTTTGCTCAATCATTTCTTCAATTGCAATTTGTTTCGCTTTTCTAAGTTCATTTTCATAAGCAGCCGATCTACCGCCAATTATATCTCTGATACCGGCAAATAAATCCTTAAAAATATTTGCGCCGAGTATTGCTTCGCCGGAAACTAATCCCAAATATTTTGTTATTTTTTTACCTTCAATTGTATTTGTTGTTGTAACTAACATTTTTACTCCAATTTAATGAATGAATTAAATAAATTTATAAATAAAATTACTTTAAACTAAAATTATGAATTCAACAATAGCTGAAATTAACCTTAATAATCTAATACACAATTATAATACAATAAGACGAAAGACAAGAAAAAAAGTTATGGCGGTAGTAAAAGCCGACGCTTACGGTCATGGTATGATTGAATGTGTTAAAACACTTGAAAAACTTCAAAATCCACCGGAATATTATGGTGTTGCTCTCCTATGTGAGGCTTTAGAATTGAAAAAATCAAAAACAACTTCTAAACCGATTTTGTGTTTTGCGCCAATGGATATTAAGCATGTTACACATTATAAAAATATTATTCCAACAATAACTTCTGAAACTCAACTTGAAGATTTTCGAAAACATAAATTGAATTTTAAGATTAAGGTACACGTTAATATCAACACCGGGATGAATAGATTAGGGATCAGATTCGAAAATGCCGTTATTAATATTGAAAAACTTTCAAAAATCAGAAATATTAAAATTGACGGAATTTATACTCATTTTGCAACATCCGATGAATTTAATAAAGATTTTGTAAATCTTCAGCTTCAGAGATTTGCAAAAATTGTAGAAGAACTCAAAAATAAAAATATTGATTACGGATATGCGCATTGTGCCAACAGCGGAGCAATAATCGATTTACCCAAATCATATTTTGATATGGTGCGTCCGGGAATTTCACTTTATGGATATTTTCCTTCATTGGAAACTACAGAATCAATAAACTTAAAACCTGTTATGGCAATTAAAACAAGAATTTCTAATATTATGGAAATAAAAAAAGGCGAAACCGTAGGATACGGCAGGTTATTTAAAGCTGAAAAAAATATGAAAATAGGAACCTTACCAATTGGTTATGCCGATGGATTATCAAGAAATTTGAGTAATAAAATTAAAGTAATAAATGGTAATGAACTTTCGACTCAGTTGGGCAGAATTTCAATGGATAGGATTAGCATAAGTTTAAAACTAAATAATAAACTGAATGATGAAATTATCTTACTTGGCAAAAAAGGTAAATTAAAAATCGATGCTTGGGATTGGTCAAAAATTTTAAATACAATTCCATATGAAATTACATGCTCAATCAGCAAAAGAATTCCAAGAATTTATATTTAAAGAAATTTTTCAAATTGGCTTTTTAGATCAAAATATTAGTAATATTTATTGTATTTAACATTCAATAATCCGATGAAAATACTTATCTTTCATAATTAAAAATCTAACATATCTTAACACACAAAAATGGAGAATAAATAATTTTATGGAATTATTTGCAGTCATAATGGCTGGGGGTGTTGGTGCGAGATTTTGGCCGAGAAGCAGACGGGAAAAGCCGAAACAGCTTATTCAGATTTTTGGTCAGAATACCATGATTCAAGATACGGTTAATAGATTAGAAGGACTAATTAAAAACGAAAATATTTACGTAATTACAAATCAAATTCAAAAAGACAGCATTGTTGATCAGCTTAATCAAGTACCTAAAGAAAATATTATCGCCGAGCCATTTGGCAAAAATACAGCGGCTTGTATCGGACTTGCGTCAATTTTAATCCATAATAAATCTAAGGATGCGGTTACAATAATTCTTCCTGCAGATCATTTAATTCAAGATAAAGAAGGTTTTCAAACAACATTAATTACTGCCGCAAATTTTGCCTATAAAACAGATGGATTAATTACAATTGGTATTAAACCAACAAGACCTGAAACCGGTTACGGTTATATTCAAATTGTAGAAAGGAAAATTGAGAATAATGTTTATAAAGTTCAGACTTTTGCGGAAAAACCAAATCTTTCAACCGCAAAAAGATTTGTAGAAGCAGGTGATTTTCTCTGGAATTCCGGAATGTTTATCTGGAAAACCGATGTTATATTAAATGAAATTAGTTTGTACTTGCCAGAACTTTATGATGGAATGATTGAACTTGAAAAAACAATTTCGACCAAAAATTTTGATGAAACTTTAGAAAAAGTATATGGTCAGCTCATAAGTATTTCAATAGATTACGGCATTATGGAAAAATCCAACAAAGTATTTTTAGTAAGCGGTAATTTTGATTGGAGCGACGTAGGAAGCTGGGAAGAAGTTTATCAGCTTTCGGGTAAAGATGAAAATGGCAATGCCAAAATTGGAGATGTTTATACCGAAAATACTTTCGGGAGCTATGTATTCAATCCTAAAAAATTTACAGCTTTAGTTGGCTTAGAAAATATTATTGTTATTGAAACAGACGATTCGCTGCTGATATGCAATAGAGATAATGTTCAAGATGTTAAACATGTCGTTGATTATTTGAAGATGAACAATAAGGATAATCTTCTTTAAATATGGCAAATAAAAAAGTAATTACCGAAATTGATATAATTAACCTTTTAAGAAGAGGAAAATATAAATTTGAGATTTCCGGAAATGAAATTTTTACTCCTGCTGCATTAGATAAAATAAAAGAAAATTCGGTTGAGCTTATTAAAATTGACGGTAAAAAATCAATCTTAGAATTAAGCGAAAAGAATTTAGCTAAAAGAAAATTGGTTATTGGCTCAGATCATACCGGATATAAGATTAAACAAATTCTTATTCAGTTGTTAAAATCTCAAGGATTTGAAATTTTGGACGTTGGAACCGATAACGAAAATTCTTGCGATTATCCTGATTTTGCCATAAAAGTCGCTGAAGAAATTAAAAACGGTAATGCCGACTTTGGAATTTTGATAGACGCAACGGGAATTCCTTCGGCAATAACCGCAAATAAAATTCCTGGAATAAGAGCCGCAACGTGCTATAATGAGTTTTCAGCACAAAGTTCAAGGGAGCATAACAATTCTAATGTTTTGGTTATTGGCGCAAAAACATTGGGAGAAGAAAGCATTAAATCAATTTTGAGTGTTTGGTTAAACAGTGTTTTTTTAGGCGAACGTCATCAAAAAAGATTGGATAAAATTTCGGATGCTGAAAAAAAATATTCAAAATAATATTATATGAGAAATTTGTGTTCATAGAAGATTTTAAGATTTGTTCTAATGTTGAAATTGCTGAAAATACATTTGTAATTGGAGTTGAATCAGATAAAACATTTGATTATTTAAAACCCGGCCAATTTTTTAACATTCAAGTTAACGAAAATTACTTCCCTCTGTTGCGAAGGCCTTTCAGCATTTCTGATGTAAATGGAAATAAAATTTTCTTTATGTATAAGCTAGTTGGTGAAGGCACAACAATTTTATCCCAGAAAAAATCCGGAGAAAAAATAAATTTACTTGGTCCGCTTGGAAATAGTTTTGATCATAGCGGAGATATTGAAAATTTAATTATGCTCGGAGGAGGAATTGGAATAGCTCCCTTTCCGTTTTTAATTAAACATATCACAAATCAAAATTATAAAGTTTTGTTTGGGATAAGATCCAAAAATGAAGCGCATGATTATGGTTTGAAAAATGTATTATTTTCATCTGAAGACGGCACAATTGGTAAAAAGGGGAATGTTATTGATTTACTTGACGATGAGTTGAAAAAAATAAATTCTGGAAAAACAAAAATTTTTGCATGCGGACCTAACGCGATGTTTAGAGCTCTTCAGAATTATTTGAAAGATAAAAACATTGCTTGTGAAGTTTCAATGGAATCATCAATGGCTTGCGGATTTGGAATTTGTCAAGGCTGCCCAATTGAACATAACAACTCGGAATCATTTAAACTGATTTGTAAAGATGGTCCAATTTTCAATATAAATGACATTAAAATATGAATGAAATAGATTTATCCGTCAATGTCGGTCCGTTAAAGTTAAAAAACCCTATTATGCTTGCGTCAGGTACAGTTGGATATGGTAATGAGATATCTGAATTTACTGATTTAAGTAAGATCGGCGCGATAATAACAAAATCAATTTCATTACAACCAAGAAAAGGAAATCTGCCCCAAAGAATAACTGAAACACCTTCTGGAATGTTAAACGCGATAGGTTTGGCAAACGTCGGCGTTGAAGAATTTATCAAAACAAAAATACCGTTTCTTGAAAATTTAAATTCTACATTGATTTGCAACATTGCCGCAAGTTCAATTGAAGAATATGTTGAATGTGTTGGAATTCTGGAATCACAAAAAGCAATTAAAGGATATGAAATTAATGTTTCATGTCCAAATGTTAGAGAAGGTGGATTAATTTTCGGCAATGATATAAACATGGTTGGAAAAATTACTGAAAAAGTCAGAGAGAAAACCGACAAACCGATAATTATAAAACTTTCGCCTAATACTTCAAATATTTCGGAATTTGCCTTGGTTGTTAAAAAGGAAGGCGGCGACGCGGTATCCGCGATAAACACATTGGTTGGAACTTCCTTTAATATTTATACAAGAAAACCAAAAATTAAAAATATAACCGGCGGTTTATCCGGTCCGGCAATTAAACCTGTAGCGCTTGCAAAAGTTTTAGAGATAAGCAGAAATGTTGATATTCCAATAATTGGAATTGGCGGAATTATGAATTGGAAAGACGCGGTTGAATTTATGATTGTTGGTGCTTCGGCATTTCAATTGGGAACAGTGAATTTTGTAAATCCAAAAGCAAGTTTGGAAATTATTGACGGACTAATTAATTACTGTAAACAAACCTCATTAGATAAAATATCGGATTTAATATCTTCACGCGTACTTGAATGAACATTGATTTAGCATTAGAAAAAATTTACTCACTCAAACAGTTTCACGTAAAATTAGGTTTGGAAAAAACTTTGTGTCTTTTGGATCATATTGGTAATCCGCAGAATAATTTTAATTCTATTCATGTTGCCGGGTCAAACGGAAAGGGAAGCACTTGTTCTTTTGCCGCAAGTATTTTACAAGAGTGCGGTTATAAAGTCGGTTTATATACTTCGCCTCATTTTATTAAATTTAACGAAAGAATTAGAATAAACGGTAAGGAAATAAGCGACGATGAAGTTTTAAAATTCCTTAACAAGAATAAAAATTATATTGATAAAGAACAGCCCACTTTTTTTGAAATTACAACCGCCTTGGCGTTCAAATACTTTGCGGATCAAAAGGTTGATTACGCAGTTATTGAAACCGGACTTGGCGGAAGATTGGATTCAACAAATGTACTTAATCCGCTGATCTCTGTAATTACAAGTATCAGTCTGGAACACACAAATATTTTAGGTAAGACAATTGAAAAAATTGCTTTTGAAAAAGCGGGAATTGTTAAAAACAAAACAAAAGTAATAGTTGGAAAAATACCAAATGCCGCGTTAACCGTAATCTCAAAAGTTGCGGATGAAAAAAAATCAGAGTTGATAGAAATTAAAAATGAGATTAAAGTCTATAAGAATTATTTTAAATTAAGAATGAATGACGAATTTGTAAAATTTGAGATTAAAAACTTATCCGGTGTTCATCAATATTATAACGCGGGTTTAGCAATTAAAAGTTTAGAAAAAATTATTCCTCATTTGGACTTTAAATTAATTCAGCTCGGTCTCGATAATGTAATTGTAAACTCCGGTTTACAATGCAGATATGAAAGGTTTTCTCAAATTCCTCAAGTTATATTTGATTCAGCTCACAATATTGAAGGCATTAAATCTTTCATAAAGCAATTTAAAAAAGAATTTTTAAGATTTAAAAACATAAAATTGATTTATGGTGCGTTAAATGATAAAAATAACAGTCGAATGTTATCTTTATTGAAACCATATTTTGATAAAATAATAATTACCAAAGTAAATAATGAGCGCGGTGAAAAGACAGAACATCTTTTAGCAATTACCAAATTGTTAAAGATTACTGCTGCTGTGAAGAATGATCCGGAAGAAATAATCTTCAATTTTATAAATTCAAAAGCAAACAAAGATAACTGTCTTGTTGTACTAGGCAGTATGTATCTTCTTGGTGAAATAAAATTGAAACTTCTAAAAAAATAACTTGATTTTATGGTATAATAAATTTTATTTTTGGATGTACCTCTTGGTCCATTCAGTTAATTCATAATTAAATAATTCATAAATTTTTTCAAAAACCCCAAAATAAATCTTGTCAAAAAAAATTTCATGTTAAAACAAAATTAGTAGGTTCTTATGCCAATGGATATTTCCACCCTAAAGTCAAAAAAAATCGTTGACTTACTTCAAATTGCGAAGGAATATAGTTTAACCGGCGTTAACGATTTAAGAAAACAAGAATTAATATTTAAAATACTTGAAGCGCAGACAAAAAAGGACGGATTAACGTTCTCTCAAGGTGTGCTTGAAGTATTAGCCGACGGATATGGATTTTTAAGATCTTCAGATTATAATTATTTACCTTCGCCGGATGACATTTATGTTTCACCATCTCAAATAAAAAGATTTAGTTTAAGAACGGGAGATCATGTAAGCGGTCAAGTTCGTCCTCCAAAAGAAGGTGAAAGATTCTTCGCTTTGTTAAGAGTTGAAGCCGTTAATGGCAAAGATCCCGAAGAAATTAGAGGCAGAACATTATTTGATAACTTAACTCCGCTTTATCCTACAAAAAGAATTAAGCTTGAATCCGCGCCCGGTGAATATTCAATGAGGATTATGGATCTATTAGCTCCAACCGGAAAAGGTCAAAGAGGATTAATCGTTTCGCCGCCCAAAACCGGTAAAACAGTTTTACTTCAGAAAATCGCGAACTCTATCACAAGAAACAATCCCGAAGTTAAATTAATTATGCTGCTTATAGATGAACGTCCGGAAGAAGTAACTGATATGCAGAGATCAGTTCAGGCAGAAGTAATAAGTTCAACATTTGACGAACCGCCGGAAAGACACGTTCAAGTTGCAAATATGGTTATTGAAAAAGCTAAAAGAATGGTTGAAGCAGGCGATGACGTTGTAATTTTATTAGACAGTATCACAAGACTTGCTAGAGCGCATAATACAACTCAGCCGCACAGCGGAAGAATATTATCCGGTGGTGTTGATTCCAATGCTCTGCATAAACCAAAAAGATTTTTTGGCGCCGCAAGAAACATTGAAGACGGCGGAAGTTTAACAATTCTCGCTACTGCGCTTATTGATACGGGAAGCAGAATGGATGAAGTAATTTTTGAAGAATTCAAAGGAACCGGAAACTTGGAAATAGTATTGGATCGCGCTTTATCCGATAGAAGAATTTTCCCTGCTTTCGATGTTAATAAATCCGGAACCAGAAAAGAAGAATTGCTTATGAAAGAAGAGGAATTAAATAAGGTGTGGATTTTAAGAAAACTTTTAAGTAATTATGATACGATAGAAGCAATGGACTTTTTATTAGATAAAATGCGCGGTACAAAAAACAATAAAGAGTTTTTGCAAAGTATGAATAGCTAATTTTTATTTGAAACTATTTTATTTTCTAAAGGTAGAAATAGAAAAATTAGGAAAAAATTGAATTACAAAATTTTAGTGATAATTCTGCTGTCGGCATTTCTATTATTCGCTCAAGAAAAAGAAAAGAGTATACCGGTTTTTCTTGAACATCATTCAATTTTAGTTAATGATTCGCAAAAAGAAATTCTGACTTATAGAATTCCTTATGACATTCTGCTTTTTACAAAATTAAATGAAAGTTATGAAGCAAAATTTTCATTGTCGGTAGAATTTTATGATTCAACGCTGTTTATTTTGCGTGAAATTAAATCCTCAACTGTTACAACAAATGATTACGAATTGACCAAGAATAATTCTGTTTATTGTCAAGATATAATAGAATTTGATATGATACCCGGAAAATATAATTTAAATGCAAATTTACTTATTGAGGGAGTTGATGGTCAATTCGAGTTGCCTCCATATAAAATTAATGTTGAAAACTTAGTAAGTAAAAAAGTTAGTCCGCCTTTCTTTGTAGAAAAAAATAACTCAAACAAAGATGAAATCAGCTTAGTTAATTTTTCAAATTCTATACCTCTTTCACCGAATAATTTTGAAATGATTGTATGCGTTAATGATACAACAATTAGCAGCTTAAAGTATTCAATAAATAAAGCAGAAAAAGTAATTTTACAAGATTCTTCAAATGATTATTTCGATGGAACAATAAACATCGTAAATAATAACAACTCATTTTTAATTAAAGAGAATAAAGAGAAAAAAGCTCAAAGGATATTTACAATTTCAAATTTTTCAAATCTTTTAGTTGAAGGAAAATATGAGATTGAATTTTCTTTGAAAAACGAAAAATCTAAATACCCGATTGAAGTTGTGTGGATAAATAAACCAAAGGTATTGTACAATCCTGAGTATGCCATAAAACTAATAAGCTACATTGATGATGATGAAGTGGTAAAGGATTTGCTCTTTAGAGATGAGGAAAAATATTATGAAGGATTATTCGATTACTGGAATATTAAATATCCAACAAACGGAACAAAGTTTAATTTTGCTATGAATGAATATTACACTCGTGCCGATTATGCAATTGAAAATTTTTCGTCCTTAAATTCTATTGACGGGGCTGAAACAGATAGAGGCAGAATTTACATAACTTACGGAAAGCCGAGTTCAGTTGAAAGAAATTATTCAGAAAAAAATGAGATAATGGAAATTTGGCATTATGAAAAAATAAGCAGAGATTATATATTCAAAGATACAAGCGGAACAGGTAAATTTAGTTTAGTTCGTTGAATATGAGAAAATTTGCATTTACATGCGGCGATGTTAATGGAATTGGTCCTGAAATTGTAATAAAAACAATTAATAAAATCCCGTCGAAAAATCATTCCCAAATAGTATTTATTTGTCCCAAAAATATTTTTAATGAAACATTAAAAATTGTTTCACCTAAATTCAATTTTCATTTTTCTAAAAATCTAAAAGAAGAAAACTCAAATGATATTTTGATTTATGATTTAGGAAATTCAAATCAAAATTACGGCAAACCAACTGCAGCTTCCGGAAAAATAGGTTTTAGATCAATATTAAGTGCGTGTAATTTTGCAAAGGATGGAAAAGTTAACACAATAATTACAGCACCCATTTCAAAATATGCCTTACATAAAGCAAAAATTAATTTCCCCGGACATACAGAATTATTAGCAGATTATTTCGGTGTTTCCAAATACGCAATGATGTTTTTAAGTAAAAAGATGAAAGCGGGATTAGTAACTATACATATTCCTATAAATAAAATATCAAAAAATATTACATCACATAAACTTCAAGAAAAATTCGATGTAATTTATAACAGTATGATTAAAGATTTTAAAATTTTGAATCCTAAGATTGCTTTATTGGGCTTAAATCCGCACGCCGGCGAAAACGGCGAGATTGGAACAGAGGAAATTAAAATTATTAATCCATTTATAAAAAAAAACAAAGTTGTATTTGGACCTTTCGTTCCGGACGCATTTTTCGGAAATAATTTATATAAAAAATTCGACGTAACAATTGGGTTATATCATGATCAAATTTTAATTCCTTTTAAACTTATGAATTTCAACGAAGGAGTTAATTTTACCGCCGGATTGCCAATAATTAGAACCTCGCCAGATCACGGAACAGCATTTGATATTGCAGGAAAGGGAATTGCTGATCCAAATAGTATGCTGCAGTCATTTAAAATTGCCGAGTTTATATCCAAAAATAGAAAATGAAATATTAATGAATGTAAGACCTTATACTTATTTCTCTGAACTTTACAGTTTTTTAATGAAATCCATAGATTATCCGTTTTGGTCAAATTATATTAAGGAAATTCACGAAACAATTGGAAATAAAAATGATGTCGCGCTTGAATTGGCATCGGGAAACTGTAAATTATCAGAAGAGTTAAAATCGCAATTTAGAAAACTTTATGTTACGGATATCTCACTTCAAATGCTTCAGAAAAACTTAACACTAACCAATAAAATTTGTTGTGACATGGTTTATCTGCCGTTCAAAATTAAATTCGATTTCATTTACTCAACTTTTGATTCTATAAATTATCTTGCAGATGAAGTTCATTTGAATAAATTTTTTAATAACATCGGCAAGTTTATTTCAAAAAAAGGATTTTTTGTTTTTGACGTTAGTCTTAAAAAAAACAGTCTAAAGCATCTTAAAAAATTGAATAGAAAAGGAGAGTATAACAATATTAAATTTGAACAGATCAGTACTTTTGATAAAAAGACGATGATACATTCAAATATCATTAATTTTGAATTAGAAGACGGTAAAAAATTTTCTGAAGTTCATAATCAAAAAATTTACGATTTTTATTATTATTTTGACGTTATTGATTCCAATAATTTATTAGTTGTGGAATGTTTTGACGCATTCGATTTTAAAAATGGTTCACCGGATTCGGAAAGAATTCAATTTATTGTAAAAAGGAAAAAATAATGCTAACATTTACCGATGTTGAATTTAAATACGCAAATCAATCTGTATTTAACAACTTAAACTTATCATTAAATGAAAAAGATTTTGCTTTTTTAATCGGTAAAAGCGGAGTCGGCAAATCAACATTACTGCAGTTAGTTTATATGGACATTATGCCGCAAGCCGGATATGTTCAGGTAGGAGAATTTAGTTCAGATACAATTAAACCAAGTCAACTTCCGAAATTAAGAAAAAAACTTGGGATTGTTTTTCAAGATTTTAAACTGCTTGAAGATCGGAATGTTTATAATAATTTGGCTTTTGTATTACATGTTACCGGCACTCCGAGAAAACTGATAAAAGATAAAATAATGTATGCGTTAAAATCAGTGGGACTTGAACACAAATATAAAAATATGCCTAATCAATTATCCGGAGGAGAGCAGCAAAGAATAGCAATTGCCAGAGCAATAATTAACGAACCTAAATTAATTTTGGCAGATGAACCAACGGGAAACTTAGATCCAAAAACATCAGATGAAATAATGGTAATTTTAAAAAACATTAATGATAAAGGAACCGCGATTCTTTTCGCGACTCACAATTATGATTTGGTAAAAAAGAATGATGCCAAAATATTTAAAATTGAAGATGGAAAAGCAATTAAAGTTAAATTAAGATCAACGCCAGAAATTTAACTTATACATTCTAAAATTCTTTTAGTGATCTCATCTACGGATAAAGTTCCGTCAATTTTATGAACTATAGTATTCTTTTCAAAAAAATCTAATACCGGACTTGTTGCATTGTGAAAAATATTAAGTCTGTTTTTTATTACGTCAACTTCATCATCTTTACGTTTAATTAGACTATTTTTACTTCCGCAATTCGGGCAAACAGAGTCATCTTCTAGTAAATCAAGATTAACAATTGTTTTACAAATTTTGCAGGTTCTTCTTTGTGTAAGTCTGTTAATAATTATTTCATCATCAGCTTCAAGACTAATTATTTCAACCTTATCATCTGAAATTTTTTCAATAATGGGTTGCAGAATTTCAGCTTGTTTTACAGTCCTTGGAAATCCGTCTAAAATAAATCCATTTTTACATCTATCTTCATTTAAAACTTCTTCAACTAATTTAACCATTATATCATCCGGCACTAATTCGCCTTTATCGGTAAACTTTTTGCTTCTAATCCCAGCGTATTTTCTTTGCATATAGCGTCTCTTAAAATATCACCCGTAGAAATATGCGGAATATTTAACTTTGAGGAAATTATTGCGGCTTGAGTTCCTTTGCCGACACCAGGAGCGCCAAAAAATATTAACATTCTCTTTTTCATAAATTCCTCCAATAATACAAAAAATATTTAATTTACCTTTCTTTTTTTAATGAAAAACGATTGAATTAGATTTTGGCTTTCTTCGGCATAAATTCCTGAATAGACATTAATATTATTTGGAAATTTATTTTCCGCGAGCAAATTATACACTGATCCCGCTGCTCCAAATTTTGGTTCAAACGCTCCAAAATATACATTTTTAATACGTGATAATAAGATTGCTCCTGTACACATTAAACATGGTTCAAGAGTGATGAAAATGCTGCATTCATCAAGAAATTTTTCTTTTAAGTAATTTGATGCCGCTGTTATAGCGATCATTTCGGCATGTGCAGTAGAATCATTGAGAGATTCCATTTGGTTATGACCGCGTCCGATAATTTTATTTTGATAGACAACTACCGCTCCAACCGGAACTTCATCTTTTTCAAATGCTAACTCTGCTTGCTGTAAAGCAGAGAACATAAATCTATATATGTCTTCAGAAAAAATAAATTGTAATAAAATTAAATTAGTACGCCCGGAAGGATTTGAACCCTCAACCCTCTGATCCGAAGTCAGATGCTCTATCCAGTTGAGCTACGGACGCTTAAAAATAATAACACACAAATATATTATTTAAATTAGGATTAAAAAAGTAAGTTAAATGAATAATTTTTTAAATCTCTTAACTTATTTGTAATATAAAAAATTATTAAATTTACCGACCATTTATCAAGGATATAATGAAAAGTTTAGACAAAGGCTGGGAAGATAAATTTGTAATAAAAAAAAGTAAAATTAAAGGTGCCGGAAAAGGTGTATTCGCAACAAAAGAAATTAAAAAAGGCGAGCACATAGGTTACTATACCGGAAAAGCGATTAAAGCAAAACAATTAGATAAAGAACCTTATATTTCTTCTTTATTTATTCTTCAAATCACAAAAAATCATTTTATTTATGGAGAAGGCAAAGAATCAAATTTTGTCAGTTTTATTAATCATTCCAATAAACCCAATGCGGAATTGATTGTTTCCACAAGATGGAAAACCGGACGAATTGCCGCCATACGAAAAATAAAACCCGGTGAGGAAATATTTTATAATTATTCTGACGGATACTGGAAAGCACTTGAAAAAACTCCGGGTTGATAAGTTTTTTATCTTCAAAAATTTTTTTGTATATTTGAGTTTGCTAATTGCACCCGTAGCTCAATTGGATAGAGCGTCTGACTACGGATCAGAAGGTTTGGGGTTCGACTCCCTACGGGTGTACTTCTAAAGCCTTGTAATTAAATCAGTTATGAGGTTTTTTTTATTTTTTAATAAATCTATTAATTTAATTATTCCTACGTTTATAATACTATTTAATTAAATCTTCTAACCCATTTCTGTTTTCTCGAGTATATCTTTGTGTCTTATCAACTCAGAAAAGTTTACTGAATTTATTTTTTCTTTTAAATAATCGATTTGGGACTTACATAATGTCCTTTTGTAATTTCAATGTTGATATGATTCACTAGCTCAAGCACGTTACATAAATCAACATTGTTATTAGGTAAATAGCTCGCGAAATTATCGCGCAAATTGTATAGTGAATATTTTCTGTTAATTAATTTATCAAGAAATAATTTATTCATGTCTCTGTTGAAAAAACCAAGACTATCAACACTTTTATACCCTATTATCAAACCAGATTTTTTATAATATTAATATATATATATATTAATATTATAAAATATAATCTTAAATAAATATTGAAATATAAATAATACTAAGTTATTAATTAGCTATTTCAATAAAATTTCTCGCCTAATTGCATTACAAAAATAAATTCTTCTTCCGCCTAATTTTCATTAAAAATTATTTATTTTATATTAAGTTTTATAATTTATAAATAAATTTAATAAAGTATATTCTAAATTAATTTTTATGGTCATATGTCATTTCTAAACATCTTATCATTTATCGGTTTTACTGCACTAGTTGCATTCTTTTCATGGTTTAAAATTAGAAAGGAAAATTAGATACCGAAGACGGCTACTTTTAGGCGGTAGAAGTCTTACCGAATTATTATTGCCGGATCTATGCTGCTTACAAACATTTCTACTGAACATCTTATTGGAATGAATGGTTCGGCATATAAAAACGGAATAATAATAATTGCATGGGAAGTTACATCAGCTCTGGCCTTAATAGCAGCGGCTGTTTATTTTGTCCCAAAATACTTGAAAATGGGAATTACTACCATTCCTCAATTTCTCGAAAAAAGATATGATAGCGCGACACGAACACTTGTTGCTTTATTTCTAATGATTTCATTTGTAGTTACATTGCTGCCAATTGTACTTTATACCGGAGCAATAAATTTAGAAAGTATTTTTAACATTTCGGAAAGTTTAAATATTTCTAAACAAAACGCACTATGGTATACAATAATTGCTATTGGCGTTGTCGGTTCTGTTTATGCCATATTTGGCGGACTAAAAGCTGTTGCGGTATCGGATACAATAAACGGTTATGGTTTGTTAATTGGTGGTTTAGCCATACCTTTATTAGCTTTGTACGGAATTGGCAATGGTAATATTTTTTACAGGTTTAACTAAAGTTTATGAATATTGTCCTGAAAAATTTAATGTTATTGGTTCACGCGATTCAGTATTACCGTTTGAAGTTCTATTTACAGGGATGATAATTAATCAATTATATTTTTGGAGTATGAATCAAACAATAATCCAACGCATTTGGTGCAAAGAATTTGGTTGAAGCTCAAAAGGGACTGCTTTTTACCGGAGTTTTAAAAATATTAATACCTATTATAATAATTTTGCCAGGTGTAATTGCTTATTACTATTGGGATAACTCATTTTATGGAAACCAAGATATTATATATCCGGAACTGATTAAAAAAGTTTTGCCGAAAAGTTTGATTGGCGCATTTGCAGCTGTTGTAATGGGCGCAATTCTTAGCACATTTTAACAGTGTACTTAACAGTGCCGCAACAATATTTAGTATAGATGTTTATAAAAATACATTAATGCTAACAGCTCGGATAAAAAAGTAGTAAGAATCGGTAAAATTACCTCAACAATTTTAGCAGTTTTTTCTATAATTGCAGCGCCTTTTGTAGCCGATGCTCCTGAAGGATTATATCAATTACTTCAGCAATTAAATGGCATATTTTTTATTCCAATTGCGTCTATTATTATTGCCGGATTTTTATTAAAAAATATCCGCGGCAGGAGCAAAAACAGCCTTATTTTTGGATTAGCTTTTTACTTAACAACTACTTTTGTATTAAAATTGAATATTCATTTCGTACATATTTGGGGAATAGAGTTTTTACTTAATCTGCTGATTATGTTTATAGTTTCGCATTTTTACCCTAATGAAAACGAATTTACAATTGGAAATTCTCAAATACTTGATATGACCGAATGGAAATACACTAAGTTAATGTCTATTATTTTATGCATAATTACTATAGCTATTTATATAATTTTAGGCAAAAGTTATTAAGAAAAATTCTTTCTTAAATCATTATTTTATGGCTTATTTTTAATTGATAAGTAGAGCTAAAAATGGATTTCTTATGCTCATAAAATATATATATTCTCGACATTTAAATCTTCAAAATTATTCTTTCAACAATGATATTATTTTAAGAATAAAATCAGATAAGAATAATATCTTTCCAATATATCGTAACTCAATAAATTCTTTTTTAATTTTTTGATGTTGTCAATTAATAATTTTCTTTCAACAAATTTATACGCATATCAGAATATGAAATCAGTGAGAACATTTAATGTATTAGATTACGGATCAAAAGGTGACGGAATTGAATTAGATACAAAAGCATTTCAAAAAGCAATAGATGAAGCTGAAAAAATAGGGAATGGTTCAATTGTTCTTGTACCGCAAAACCATAAATATTTAATTGGCACTATTTATCTTAAAAGTGGAATAGATTTTCATTTGCAGGGAAACGCGGAACTGATAGTTAGCAATAATAAAGATGATTATTCCGGCGAGGCTGCAATTGTAGCGAGTGGCGCATATAATTTGGTAATTTCCGGAAGCGGCAGCATAAATGGGCGTTCAATGGAATTTATGTCGCATTACGATTCTGAAAACGAATGGTGGATACCAAAAGAATGGAGACCAAAATTATTCATTTTAACTAAATGCTATGATCTGAAAATCAGTGAAATTACAATTAACAATGCGCCGCTTTGGAGCTTACACATGTTGGGCTGTGAAAATGTTTTAATTGACGGAATTAAAATTTACAATGATCTTGATGTCCCAAATTGTGATGGTATTGATCCCGACCATTGCAGAAATGTTGAAATTAGAAATTGTAAAATTAAGTGCGGAGATGATGCCATTGTTGTTAAAGCAACTCGGCAGAATGAAGATTACGGACCATCAGCAAACATTTGGATTCATGATTGTGAACTTGAAACTCAAGATTCCGGGCTTAAAATTGGTACTGAAACTACACGTGATATTTTTAATATAATTTTGAACGATGTAAAATAAAGAGCAGTTGCAGAGGACTTACAATTCAATTAAGAGACGAAGGAAATGTTCATAATATAATCTTCAAAGAAATTACTTTTACATCGCAATATTATTCTGCTCCTTGGTGGGGAAGAGGCGAAGCAATTTCTATAACTGCTATTCCAAGAACAAATGAAACAAAAATAGGAAAAATCAGCAATGTTGAATTGACAAATATTAATGGCACTTCTGAAAATAGCGTTAGAATTAATGGGACAAAGGAAAGCATTATAGAAAACATTTTGTTAAATAATGTTCAAATTACTTTAAATCGATGGACAAAATATCCGGGAAATATTTTTGACAATAGACCGACGAAAGTTTATACCGATATTGAAGTGCATGAAAATCCGGGAATTTATATTCGGTTTTGCGAACAAATCATATTAAAAAACTGCAGTATAAAATGGGGAAATAATTTACCAGAATATTTTACAAATGCTTTAAATGCACATGACGTAAAAAATCTTAAAATTGAAAATTTTTCAGGTGAATCAGCTCATCCTAAAAAATACAAATCAATAATAATTGATGAAATCAAAAATTAAAATATGAATAATAAAATAGTTCAAATTGATTTTAATAAAGTTAATTATTGTGTTAACATTATTTTACTTCTTTTACTCTGCGGTTCAATCACAAATATTTTTACACAAGAAAATCGCAGCTTTAAAATTTTTCAATTCCCTCACGATAAAATTCCTAGAATTGACGGAGATACTGAAGATTGGAATATCGTTCCCGAAAGTTACGCAATCGGCATGGATCAAATGTGGGAAGATAGTGGAAAGCAGACAAAGTCAGATAATAAAAATTTAGATATAAAGGTTAAAGTCGGTTGGGTTAAAGGTATGGATTGCCTTTATTTTCTATACGAAGCTTATGACAATTATTGGGATTTTTCCTTACCTGGATTACAAAACGATACTTTTGAACTTGTAATTGATGGAGATCAATCGGGAGGTCCATTTATTGATAGATTTCACCCGAATAAAGATTTAAAAATAATGGATGCCTACTTTTCATTTCACGGAGTACATGCGCAAAATTATCATATATTTACACCATCTGAAGGCAAAGACTGGACATTGGTTTGGGGAAGTCAACCTTGGATTAAAGAATTACCATACGCAAATTCAGTATGTAAATATAATTTTAAACCCGGTGATGCAAGTTAACTTTAGAATTTTGGATAACTCCATTTGATTATGCTGGAAATGATCCTTCTCGAGCTGTTAAAACTATACTTAAAGAAAATAAGAATTTAGGAATTTGCTGGGCAGTAATAGATTATGATGATGTTAATAAAAATGAAAATAATGGTTTTGGAATTTATCCAAAGAACATACAATGTATGGAAATGCATCTTATCTTCTGCCGTTTAAGCTTATGCCTTTGGAAGAAAAATTTAAAGAAAAGATAAAAGCTGACTGGTCATTTTAAAGTTTTAGATATGAACAAAAGGCTAGTTGCTTTTTCGGATAATTCTGAAGGTAAAATAACTAATTGGAAATGGGAATTTGGTGACGGTAGTTTTTCAGTTGAGCAAAATCCTATACACCAATATAAGGATGAAGGGAAATATGTTGTTGTCCTTTGGATTGAAGGACCTGATGGCAATTCCCATCTTTCAAAAGTGTGGGATGTAGCGTTAAAATAATTAAAACTTTTGTGCTATTTTAAAAATATAATATCCATTTTGGTGGGATAATGAAACGAAAAAATAAAATTTTAATTTTTACAGTTTTTGTATTATTTATTTTTATTGGTGATTGTTTAGCCCAAATCGGCAAACGATTTCCTTCAGAAAAAAAAATTGTTAAAGATCCTATTACCGGCGTGGATTTGACATTTTTAACAAGCACTCCGGCAGGAGATTCGAAAATTTATCAAACCCATAACCAATGGACATCAGACGGTAAATGGCTAATATTTATGTCAAATAGAGTTTTGAATGAAGTTATGGCGGTTAATGAAGAAACCGGAGATATTGTTCAAGTGACTGAAGTCGGATTTATCAGACGATTAAATGTTGCAAGAAAATGAATAAAACTTTATTTATTGAGAATATCACTGAAAAATAAAACATGCGTGAAATTGTTGAAGTAGATTTGGAAAAACTTTTTAAGGATTGTTACTCAAATAATTTAAAAAATGCAGAAAAATATCAAAGAATATGCGGTGTGCCCCCAATTGAATATGAAGCAAGCGGCGAACTTGCTTTGGACGGTGACGAAAAATGGGTTTGGTTTTCTGTTGGTAAAATGAAGCTAAGAAACATTTACCAATAGATTCAAAAATCGAAAATAACTTTGGTCCAAGAAATATGGGTGCAGGTCCAGGCGGAATCGCGGGAATGAATATTGAAACAGGGGAAATTAAATATGTAGTTTCAGTTCCATTTCAAATTGGACATATTCAGACAAATCCATGGGTACCAGGACAAATAATTTTCTGCTGGGAAACTGGTGGAAAAGCGCCGCAGAGAACTTGGTTTGTAAATTCTGACGGAACAGGGTTAAGACCGCTTTATCCTGAATCGGAATATGAGTGGGTGACTCACGAAGCAGTTATAACTAAAGATGAAGTTGCCTTTGCAATAATGGGACACAGAAAAATACCTGGAACATTAAATAATGTAGCTGCCGGAACAGATGTGAAAGGCGCAAATCCCGGTCAGGAAGTTGAATGGGGACCTTGCGGTACAAGAGAGAAGCCTACAGGATTGGGTATCGTAAATATTGAAACCAGAGAAATGTGTATCGCCGGACAGATTCCATATGGCAGCGGATTTTGGCATGTAACAGGATCGGCAGACGGAAGATTTGCAGCAGGAGATAACTTTGATAGAGAAATATATTTAATAAATAGAAAAACAAATGAAATGATGCTGTTATCAGCCGGGCATAAAAAATACGGCTCAAGATCATCCACATCCAACTTTCAGTCCAGATGGAACAAAAATACAAATCCAGTCAGCAATGTTATCCGAAGATAATAAATCAATGAACATTTGTATTATTCCAGTTCCACAAACTTGGCTGGAAAATTAAAATGAATCATTAAATATTTTTCAATAAAATTTTTAGCACATATATTATTCCTGGGGTTATAATGAATTCAAATAAGCCGATAACTAAAAAACTTTCATCATTGTTTTTTTATAATTTTGTTGCTGTAAGTGTTTTATTATTAAATGTAAATGCGCAAAATATGATCAATCTAAAATTTGATAAATTTGAGAAATTTAAAATTGTTCAATTTACCGATATTCATTTTGATATAGAAAATGAGACTGAAAGTGACAGCGTACTAAATAATATGACAAATATAATTGTTCAGGAAAATCCTGGATTGGTTGTCTTAACGGGCGATATTGTTACATCAAAACCTGTTGAAAAAGCTTGGGAAAAAGTAACTGAACCAATGAGGAAAAAGAAAATACCTTGGGCTGTTGCTTTCGGCAATCACGATCATGAATATGGACTTACAAACAAAGAAATAATGGAATATTTGACAACCTTGCCTTTTAATTATTCTGAAGCCGGTCCTTCAGATATTTCTGGAATTGGAAATTACATTATAGAAATAAAATCGTCGAATTCAAAGGATGTAAAAGCTATTCTTTATTTTTTTGATTCAAATGCATATACAGAGGAAGGTGACAAAGCGGAATTAGGTGATTACGATTGGATTAAATTTGATCAAATAAATTGGTATAGAGAAGTCAGTAAAAGATATACAAAATTAAATGATAATCAACCCTTGCCCGCTTTGGCTTTTTTTCATATTCCGCTGCCGGAATATGATTTGATAAAAAAAAATCCAACCACAATAGGTGATAGAGACGAGCAAGTTTGTTCGCCAAAAATAAATTCCGGATTGTATAATGCATTTTTGGAATTCAAAGATGTTATGGGAATGTTTGTCGGACATGATCACAATAATAATTATATTGGAACTTTAAACAATATTTGTCTTGCTTACGGTTGTAAAACGGGTAAAAACTCATATGGAGATTTGGAAAAAGGAGCTAGAGTGATTGTTCTTTTTGAAGGTGAAAGAAAATTTAATACATGGATAAATACGATAAATGAAAAATCTAAAAACTTTGTAACATTTCCGGATTCATTTGAGAAGTAAATATTTTTGGAACTATTATTTTCTTATAAAAAAAAATCTTACTAAAGTGAATTTAAACTTAGAAAAAAAATTGACTTAATTTTTTTTGAAATGAACTAAGCCAAATAAACTAAATCAAAGAATAACTTTAGTTTGAATAAAACATAGTTAATGATTTGGGCTTTTGTATGAAAATAAAATTAATTTAATTTAACTAATAACAAACTTAAGTTACCAATTAGATTTGTTTAGGCACCATTTTTGAAATTTTCATCCCCAAATTTTCTAATTATTTGTTTGATTCAAATTACATTTTTATCATTTTAATAATATGTTTATTACAATGATATTTCATCGCAATTCGAATTGACAATAAAAGTCGAATAAATAACATTTTGCAATATTTAACCCATATATTAGTGGCACATTATGTGATTTATCAAAATAAAAATCTTGGATAATATGAAAAACAAACTTATCTCATTATATATCCTAATAATCTTTTACAATCAAACTTTGCGCAAAATAAAATTCATTATAATGATCAAGACTTATTTCTCAGCGGAACAAATTTAGCTTGGATCAGTTTCGCAAATGACGTTGGAAAAGGAAATTACAATATTGAAGAATTTTCGGATGTCCTGCTTCAAATTCATGAGAACGGCGGAAATTCTTTAAGGTGGTGGATTCATACAAACGGAAATGCCTCGCCAAAATTTGACGCTTTAGGAAATGTAATTGGTCCTGGAAATTATACAATTCAAGATATTAAAAAAGTCTTAGATCTTGCGTGGGAAAGGGAAGTCGGTGTAATTTTATGTTTATGGTCTTTTGATATGCTCAGATCAAATTTAAATACCGAAATGCTGAATAGAAATATTTTACTTTTAACAGATACAGTTTACACTAATAAATATATAAAAAATGCTTTAATTCCAATGGTTGATTCTTTGAAAAATCATCCGGCAATTATTGCTTGGGAAATTTTTAATGAACCTGAAGGAATGAGTAATGAATTTGGCTGGTCGGATATTGAACACGTGCCGATGGCGGATATTCAAAGATTTATTAATCTAACTTCTGGTGCAATACATAGAACGGATAGTTTGGCTAAAGTTACCAATGGATGCTGGAGTATTCAAGCAATGACAGATGTTCCGACAATAAGTCTGCAAAAATTTTCTGACTCGGAACTAAATGAAATTAGAGACGAAATTAATTCAAAGTACAATTTCAATTTATCAGCCGAAAGTGTTTTCGAACATCTTCAAAAAATTTCTTTAAAACAAAATTATAATTATTATTCAGATAATAGACTTATTGAATCGGGCGGTGATGAAAAGGGAATATTAGATTTTTATTCTGTTCATTATTACGATTGGGCTGGAACAACTCTTTCTCCTTTTCATAATTCAAATGATTTTTGGCAATTGGATAAACCATTGGTCATCGCAGAATTCCATATGAAAAATACATTAGGCAAAGCCAAATCGGATCTTTATAGAATATTGATTGAAAATAATTATGCTGGAGCGTTGGCTTGGTCTTGGACAGACAATGCGGTAACTCAAGTTAACGACATTCTTTCGGGTTTACTTTCAATATGGGATAATTACAGATCCAGTGTTGATATTTTAGGCATCGGAGGCGACTGGCCGAAAGTAAGTTTAGTTTCTCCTTTGGATAATTCAAAATATGAGGATACATCAAGTGTTTTAATTAAAATTGATGCTAGCGACGCCGACGGTACAATTCAATTAGTGGAAATTTTTGTTAACGATACTATAAAAATTGCCGAACTATATGAAAGTCCATATGAATTTAATTGGATTCCTTCAGAGTTTGGAAATTTCAACATTCACGCGGTCGCGACTGATAATAACGAACATAAAAGAAAATCAAACGTAGTTAAAATTGTTTATGGAGAACCGCCATTTACAAGATTAGAAGCGGAAGTTGTTACAATTCCTACATCCGGATTAGCAATAAAAAGCGATATAACCGCCAGCGGCGGTGCGTATACTGAAATGCGTCAAACTACTGCAAAAATTACTTGGAAGATAAATAATGTTAAAACAGCCGGTAATTATGAAATAAAATTCGGTTATCGTCTTTCTTTTGATACGCCTAAAGGGCAATATGTAAATGTAAACGGAACAAGAATTACCGAAATTATGTTTGAAGGCGTTGTAAATAAATGGCTTGAAGTTTCTTTATTTGTCGATCTTAGTGAAGGAAATAATACATTAGAGATTGAACCTTCCTGGGGTTGGATGGATATCGATTATATTGCGATTCCAAATGATATAATTACAAACATTAAAATTGATGAAAAAATAAATAATGAATTTTATTTAGCTCAAAATTATCCCAATCCATTTAATCCTGTAACCACTATTAAATATTTTGTCCCGGAAAACGCAGTTGGCGTAAATTCAAATAAGGCATTTTCTCATATAAAATTAAATGTTTATGATATTTTGGGCAGGGAAACAGCCGTTTTAGTTAATGAAAATCAAAAGCCCGGAGTTTACAAGATATTATTTAATGCATCAAACTTTTCAAGCGGAATTTATTTTTATAAACTTCAAATTGATAAATTAATATTTTCAAGAAAAATGATTCTTTTAAAATAAGTTTTGCTAAATGAGGGAAATATGAAATCAAAAATTTTCATAATTATTGTTACAATTTTAATTTCTAATTCAAAATGCGGCGCGCAAATGAACAACATTTTATCCTTAGTCAAAGTAGATGGTAAAAATTTTGTAGATGAAAACGGCAATCCAATCATCTTTAGAGGAGTTTCAATTTCGGATCCCGATAAACTTCAAAAAGAACACATGTGGAATAAAAATATATTTGAGGAATTAAAAAAATGGAATGTCAATATTATAAGAATTCCGGTGCATCCAAGTTCTTGGCGTGAACAAGGCGAAGAAAAATATTTAGCGTTGATGGATGAAGCAATACATTGGGCAACTGATTTGGGTATTTACATAATTATTGATTGGCATTCTATAGGTAACTTGCGTACTGAATTATTTCAGCATCCTATGTATAACACGACGAAAACAGAAACATTAAGATTTTGGAAAACAATTGCGGCTAAATATATCGGAAATTCAACTGTCGCATTTTATGAATTATTCAACGAACCTACAACATATAATGGAACGTTAGGAAAAATTTCTTGGCAGCAGCATAAAGAATTAATGGAAGAAATTATTGGAATTATTTATGCTCACGATACGACAAAAATACCTCTTGTAGCCGGCTTTAATTGGGCTTATGAATTAAACGAAATTGAATTTGAACCGATTGCTTTTTCAAATGTAGCTTACGTTACACATCCATATCCGCAAAAAGAGAAAAACCTTGGGAGGAAAAATGGGAAAAAGATTGGGGATTTGCGGCTGATCGTTATCCAGTGATTGCTACTGAACTTGGTTTTATGAGTGCTGATGGTTTAGGTGCGCATAATCCGGTTATTGCGGATGAAGAATATGGAGAGCGAATAATTGATTATTTTAATAAAAAAGGAATATCCTGGGTGGCATGGGTTTTTGATCCAAAATGGTCGCCGCAAATGATTGAGAATTGGGATTTTGAGCCAACAATGCAAGGCAAATTCTTTAAGAAAAAAATGATGGAGTTAAATAAGTAAAAAAATTGAAAAAGGTAATATCAGCATTTATTGTAATGTTACTTGTCTCATCAATCAATTTTTCTCAAGATGAAAAATTGGCTGAAGAACTTTATAATTCGTTGAAGCAAAACATAATTGAGACTTGGTATCCGAGAACAATAGATAAAATATATGGCGGATTTATTACTGATTTTAATTATGAATGGAAAGAAGAAGGCAAGCAAAATAAAATGTTGGTTTCTCAAACTCGACACGTTTGGACAACTTCTAAATCTGCCGAATTTTTCAATGATAAAAATTATCTTAACTATGCAAAGCATGGATTTGAGTTTCTCAAAAATAAAATGTGGGATTCAGTTTATGGCGGATTCTATTTTTACCGTGATCAAGAAGGAAATGAAATTCCTCAAATTGGTAATAATAAATCTTCATACAGTAACGCATTTGCAATTTATTGTTTAGCCGCATATTATAAAATATCAAATGACAGTTCTGCGCTAAATTTAGCAGTAAAAACATTTTATTGGTTAGAGAAAAACGCTCACGACCCGATAAATAAAGGTTATTTTGACTTACTTAATCAAGACGGTTCCAGACAAAAGTTAATTGTTGAAAAACGTGGTTTAGAATATAATGTAAAATCAAATTGGAAAGATCAAAATTCTTCAATTCATTTATTGGAGGCTTTTACTGAACTTTATTCCGTTTGGAAGAATGAATTATTGAAAATTAGATTAGAAGAAATGTTAAGTTTAATAAGAGATACAATTGTAAATGAAAAAGGATATTTAATTTTATATTTTGATGAAAAATGGCATCCCATTTCTTTTGCCGATTCAATCGAAGAGATTAGAAAAGCAAATCATTTTTTAGATCATGTTTCATTCGGACATGACATTGAAACTGCTTATCTAATGCTTGAAGCAGAAAATGTTTTAGAGAATAAAGATAAATCAAAAACACTTGCCGTTGCGAAAAAAATGGTTGATCATGCTGTGGAATTTGGTTGGGATTATAAAAATGGCGGGTTCATCTACGAAGGATATTATTTTAAAAATGAAATGAAACCTCGCGTAATTAATAAATCAAAAGTGTGGTGGGTACAAGCAGAAGGATTAAACTCACTTTTAATGATGTATAAATTATTTCCCGAAGAAAAAAGATATTACGAATTGTTTATTAAAGAATGGAAATATATAGATAAATATTTGATTGATCACAAACACGGTGATTGGTATGCCGAAGGTTTGGATAACTCTCCTGAATTTATAACCTATGCAAAATCATACGAATGGAAAGTTAATTATCATAATTCAAGAGCGTTAATGAATTGTATTAAAATGCTGAATGAAAAATAGATTAAATATTTTGTGAATAATATTTGGAGATGTAAGTGAATAGAAGAGAATTTGTCAAAACTGGCTCGGTTTTTGGATTAGCCGCCATTGGCGGATTTCCTATAAATTTAAAATCTCAAACAAAAGGGGAGAATATGAATTTCTCAAAATATAAAGGTTTTAACTTAACTCAGAAAACTGGCGGAACAGGACCAAGACAAAAATTTGAAGAAGAGGATTTTGAAATAATGAACGACTTGGGATTTAATTTTGCAAGAATTCCAATGTCTTATTGGAATTGGTCAAAGCCAGAAAACTGGTTAGAAATAAATGAGGATATTTTTACCGATATTGACGAAGTAATTGAATTTGGCAGACAATATAATATTCATATAAATTTAAATTTACATAGAGTTCCCGGATATTGCATAAATGGAAGAGATTTGGAACCGATGGATCTATTTGACGATACGCCGGAAAATATGAAAACCGCATTAGATGCGGTTGTACGGCATTGGAAATTCATTGCCAATAGATATAAAGGGTTTTCAAATGAGCGAGTTACTTTTGATTTAATAAATGAACCGCCTGGAAACACAAATGTTAAAAGATATGAGGAAATTGTTCGTGCTTTAGTTTATGGAATTAGAAAAGAAGACCCGAACAGACTTATTGTTGTTGACGGTAAAGATATTGGACGCGCTCCGTTATTAGGAATTGAGGATTTAAATGTTGTTCAAAGTACACGCGGCTATGATCCGATGAGCGTAAGTCACTATACCGCAACTTGGGTTCCCAAGAATGAATTTGAAACATTTGAAAAACCTACTTGGCCATTGCAAGGCGATGACGGAAAGATTTGGGATAAGGACGCGCTAAAAGTTAAATTGATTGACAGTTGGAAACCGTTAATTGATAAAGGTGTTCAAGTTCACGTTGGTGAATGGGGATGTTTTAATCAAACGCCGCATGATATATGTCTTAGTTGGATGAAAGACGTACTCGCTTTGTGGAAAGAAGCGAATTGGGGTCAGTCTATGTGGAATTTAAAAGGAGCGTTTGGGATATTGAACAGCGAAAGATCTGATGTTAAGTATGAAGAATATAAAGGACATAAGTTAGATAGAAAAATGCTGGAGTTACTTAATCAATATTGATTTTATTCTAATAATGTTTTCTGTGAACTTATGTCGTGCCGAACTTGTTTCGAGATTTAAGTTGCTGATCCCAAAAGTCTTTGTAACAGCTTGACGAGCAGAAATAATTTCATAAATTATATGTTAACTCATTATTACTTCAATAAAATTTTCACTTCCTTTTTCCATAATTGGGATAACATTTCCTTCAATAATTTTAGCATTTAATAAAATATGAACAATGCCTTTTGAAACATGATTCGGATTTTTAATATCGATATTGTAAATCGAGTTTCTGAATTTTCTTTGAATCTTAAATCCATCCCAATCATTTGGAATACACGGATCAATTTTCAATCCGTTATACTGCGGCTGAATTCCCAAAATATATTGTGTTAAAGCATAATAATTCCAAGCGGCCGTTCCCGTTAACCAAGAATTTTTAGCTTCTCCTGGTTTATGTGCGTCTTTTCCCGCAATCATCTGAGAATAAACGTAAGGCTCTGTTTTGTGCAAATCACTTATGTTTTCCAAATATGAAGGTGCAATTTTCTTATAATATTCAAATGCTCTGTTTCCATTTCCTAAAATCGTTTCACCAATTATTATCCAAGGATTATTATGACAAAAAATACCGGCGTTTTCTTTATAACCGGCGGGATAAGTAGAAATTTCACCCATGTTAATATGATATTTTGTAAATGCCGGATTATTTAGCACAATTCCGTATTCACAGTCTAAATATTTTTTACAGAATCTAACGCGATTTTTGCACGACCGTCATCTTTCCCAATTTCCGCCATCGTACAAATTCCCTGCGTCTCAATAAATATTTTACCTTCTTCATTTTCTTTACTACCGATTTTTTCGCCATAAAAATCATAAGCTCGTAAAAACCAGTCTCCATCCCAGCCGAATTTATCAATAGCATTTTTCATATCTTTAATATGGACTAATGCTTTTTCAGCTTCATCTGTTTTATTAATTTGCCGGCAAAGCTCAACAAATTCATTACCATAAAGCACAAACATTCCCGCTATAAATATTGATTCCGCGGCACCGCCTCTTTTATTTTCTGTCGTTTGAAATGACTCATCTGGATTTTTAGAAAAGCAATTTAAATTCAGGCAATCATTCCAGTCGGCTCTGCCAATCAATGGAAGTTTATGCGGACCCAAATTATTTACGACGTGATAAAACGACCTTTTCAAATGTTCAAATAAAATTTGAGATTTTGTTTCATCATTATCAAATGGAACTTGTTCATGTAAAATTGACCAATCTCCGGTTTCTTTGATATAAGTTGTTGTTGATAAAATAAGCCAAAGAGGATCGTCATTAAAATTACCGCCAATTGTGTTATTCCCTTTTTTTGTCAATGGCTGATATTGATGATAAGCGCCGCCATCTTCGAATTGAGTCGCGGCAATATCTAATATTCTTTCACGAGCTTTATCCGGAATTTGATGTACGAATCCGATCAAATCTTGATTGGAATCTCTGAATCCCATTCCTCTTCCAATTCCGCTTTCAAAATATGAAGCGCTTCTGGACATATTGAAAGTGATCATACATTGATACTGATTCCAAATATTAACCATTCGATCTAATTTTTCATCATTACTTTTAATTTGATAAATTGATAAAAGCGAATTCCAGTAATTATTCAAATTCTCTAAAGCGGTATTAACCGAAGCAGGATTTGAAAATTCATTTATTAGTTGAACCGCTTTTTCTTTATTAACAATTCCTTTTGATTCCCACTTTCTGTCTTCTTCATTTTCAACATATCCCAGTATGAAAATAAATTCTTTCTCTTCATTTGGCTTAAGAGATACATCAATTTGGTGTGAAGCAATCGTTGACCAGCCATGCGCTATTGAATTTCTTGACATACCTTGAACAACCGCATCCGGTTCATCAAATCCATTATATAATCCAAAAAATGAGTCTCTGTCAGTATCAAATCCATTTATTTCAGAATTTACTGAGTAAAACGCATAATGGTTTCTTCTTTCTTTATATTCGGTTTTATGATAAATAACTGAGTCCTTAACTTCCACTTCACCTGTAGAAAAATTTCTTTGGAAATTGGTTTGATCATCCTGCGCGTTCCAAAGAGCAAATTCTATAAATGAAAATAATTTTATTGATTTAGGTTTGTTGCTTAGATTGGAAAGTTTAACTTTTTGTATTTCACAATTTTTTTGCAAGGGGACAAAAAACAAAATTTCTGTTTGAATAAAATTCCTTGTTCCTTTAATAATAGAATAACCTAATCCGTGTCTGCACGAGTAATTATCAATTTCGGATTTGACCGGTTTCCAGCCGGGAGACCAAAAATCATTTTCATCTTTTACGTAAAAGTATTTTCCACCATTATCAATAGGAACATTATTGTATCTAAACCTTGTTATTCTTCTTAGTAAAGCATCTTTATAAAAACTATAGCCGCCAGAAGTATTTGATATTAAAGAAAAAAAGTTATCATTACCCAAATAATTTATCCAAGGATAAGGTGTCTTATAATTTGTAATAACGTATTCTCTTTTTTCATCGTCAAAAAAACCATATTTCATATTTAGTCCTTAAGAAAAATTATTATTAAATTATTTTATCAGTTTGATAATTATATATCATAAGAATAAAAGTAAATTGTATCTTTATGATTGTAAAATTCATTGGTCAAGATATTTGCCTCAGTGACATATAAAAATTCGTGTTATTTGAATTAAAATACGTGGTACGAATTTTGAAATAATTAGTAATTACTTTTTTATATGTCAATAAAACCAAAATCTCTTTGATCTGAATTGCAATAATTATTCCAAAAACAAAACGTCAGAGATATCATGAATGAAAGTGGAAAATTAAGATTTAAAGAAAAATTTGCGTATGGATTTGGAGATCTGGCTTCAGTTCTGTATTGGCAAACCTTTATGCTGTACCTAACTTATTTTTATACAGATGTATTTTTAATTCCCGCTGCTACGGTCGCAACAATGTTTTTATTAAGCAGAATTTGGGATGGAATTAACGATCCAATGATGGGCATTATTGCTGATAGAACAAATACAAAATGGGGACATTTCAGGCCTTACTTATTGTGGATATGTATTCCGTTTGCTGTTGCTGGAGTTCTAGCATTTACAGTACCGGATCTTGACGAAGGCGGAAAAATTACTTGGGCTTATATAACTTTCTTTTTGATCATGATGTTATATACCGCAATTAACATACCTTATACAGCGTTGTTAGGTGTAATAACTCCCAACTCAAACGAAAGAACTTCAGTTTCCTCATTTAAATTCTTATTTGCGTTTTCTGCCGGCATTATTGTTTCTGCAACACTTTTGCCTTTGGTTCAAATTCTAGGTGATGGAAATGATGCTAAAGGTTGGCAATCTGCTTTTATTATTTACGGAATTGCGGCAATTGTATTTTTCTTAATTACATTTTTCGGCACCAAGGAAAGAGTTCAGCCGCCCAAAAATCAGAAATCTTCTATTAAGCAAGATTTTTACGAATTGGTTACAAACAAACCTTGGTTGATACTTTTAGTTACAACAATAATGTTTATACTTTTTGTTGCCGTAAGAAGCAGCGTAACAGTACATTATTTCAAATATTTTGTTGGTACGCAAGAAGTTGATCTGCCGTTTATGGAAAAAGCATCTTATGACTTTAACGCAATAACATCTGTGTTCAATACAATTGGACAATTTTCTTCATTTCTCGGTGTATTGGCTGTTAGTTACGTTTCAAATAAATTGGGAAAGAAAAGAACATTTTTCTTTACTTTGTTATTGCAGTTATTGGAACAGCTGGATTTTATTTTTGCAGACCCGAACAATTAGGTTTGATATTCTTTTTACAAATTATCGGTTCATTTACAGGCGGTCCTTTAAGCGTGCTAGTTTGGGCGATGTATGCTGATACTGCTGATTACAATGAATGGAAACGAGGAAGAAGGACAACCGGCTTGGTATTCTCTGCGTCAACAATGTCGCAGAAATTCGGCTGGGCTGTAGGTTCTTTTGCCGCTCTAACTTTAATGGCTCAAGTCGGGTTTGAACCAAATCAAGTACAATCGCAAGAAAGCATTGATGGTTTAATTTTATTGTTTAGCTTAATTCCGGCAGCGTTTGGTGTTTTGGCAATTATAAGTTTCATGTTTTATCCGCTTGATGAGAAAAAAGTTCATGAAATTGAAACTGAACTTATACAAAGAAGACAATTAGCAGAGAATCAGTTTTCAGCAAATTAGAATTTTTTTTAGATTTTTTATAGTCTATATAAAATATAATCACATGATAATTTATTGGCAATTATTATAAAAGTGGTCAAACATGGATAAGATTATTATTGGAAATTCACTTCCAAATATTCCTTGGGAAGATAAACCAAAAAACTGCGCTGATTTTGTTTGGAGGTTTTCCGGAAATCCGATTTTAGGCTGGAATCCAATTCCGAAAGCAGCAAGAGTATATAACAGTGCAATCGTTCCTTATAATGAAAAATTTGCCGGAGTTTTTAGAGCAGATAAAAAAAATGGCAGAGCAACTTTATTTGCAGGAACAAGTGAAGACGGAATTAAAATAGATTTGAACACGGAACCGATAAATTGGATAGTTGAAAATGGAAGTCCGAATCCGACAAGTTATGCTTACGATCCAAGAGTTGTAAATATAGATGGTACTTATTATATAACTTGGTGTGATGATATGAAAGGCCCATCAATCGGACTTGGAAGAACAACAGATTTTAAAACTTTTGTCAGAATGCCAAATCCATTATTACCTTATAACAGAAACGGTGTTTTATTTCCAAGAAAAATAAACGGAAAATATTATCTGTTAAGCAGACCAAGCGATACGGGACATACTCCATTTGGAGATATTTATATAAGTGAAAGTCCGGATTTAATTTATTGGGGAAAACATAAACACGTGATGGGAAAAGGCGGACAAGGCTGGTGGCAAGGTACAAAAATTGGAGCGGGTCCGATTCCAATTGAAACAACGGAAGGCTGGTTATTATTTTATCACGGCGTTTCAAATACGTGTAATGGATTTGTATACAGTTTTGGCGCTGTAATTCTGGATTTGGAAATTCCAAATAAGGTTTTGTATAGAACAAGGGACTATTTATTAACTCCCGAAAAGGATTATGAAACAATCGGTTTTGTACAGAATGTGGTTTTTCCATGCGCTAATTTATATGACGCACAAACCGGAAGAATCGCAATTTATTACGGTGCTGCCGATACATATACAGCCATTGCATTTGCTCAAGTTAATGAACTAATAGATTATATTAAAAAAAACTCGGAAGTTGTTTAAATAATAATTTAAAATTGAGACAAAAATGGAATATAGATTTCTAGGTAAAACAGGGTTAAAAGTTTCAGCACTTTCCTTTGGTTCATGGGTCACTTTTAGTGAACAAGTCGACAAAAAAGTCGCTTCAAATTGTATGAAGACGGCATATGATTTCGGCGTTAATTTTTTTGATAATGCCGAAGGTTACGCAGCCGGTAAATCAGAATCAATGATGGGAGAAATAATTAAAGATTTCGGTTGGAAAAGATCAGATTTAGTTTTATCAACTAAAATATTTTGGGGCGGAAGAGGACCAAATGACAGAGGATTATCGTTTAAGCATACTATAGAAGGAACTAATGCGTCATTAAAAAGAATGCAGACTGAATATGTTGATCTATTATTTTGTCATCGTCCCGATTTTTATACGCCGATTGAAGAAACTGTTAGGGCTATGAATGTGCTGATTAATCAAGGTAAAGCTTTTTATTGGGGTACAAGCGAATGGACAGCGGTTCAATTGATGGAAGCTTATGAAATTGCCAGGAGAGAACATTTAATTCCACCCGTTATGGAACAGCCTCAATATAATATGTTCGTAAGAGACAAAGTTGAAAAAGAATTTGCCGACCTATATACTAAAATTGGATTAGGCACAACAATTTGGAGTCCACTTGCAAGCGGAATATTAACCGGAAAATATAATAACGGAATTCCAAAAAATTCAAGATTATCATTAAATGGATATGAATGGTTAAAAGAAAGATTTGAAAGTGAGAACGGTAAACATCAAATTAAAAAAGTAATTGAATTAGAGAAAATAGCAAAGGAAATTAATTGCTCAATTTCAGAAATGGCAATTGCATGGTGCTTGCTAAATAAAAATGTTAGTACGGTAATAACTGGCGCTTCAAAACCGGAACAAGTAAAAACAAATATGAACTCATTAAATATTGTTGAACTTCTTGATAATGAAATATTAGAAAAAATAGAAACTATTTTGGACAACAAACCCGAACATGATTTTGATTGGCGAAACAACTAATTTCGTTTTCTACCATGTTTTGATTAATGAATATAAATTTTAAAACTCTAAATTTTCTAAAATTAATGAAATATAAAGTACTTTTACTGATTCCGTTTTTTATTGCTGCTTGTACCTATCAAAATGAAAGCAAAATAATTCAAGAAAAATTAGACGCAAAACTCATTGATACAAACGCAACATTCGGAACAATTGCGCTATTTTATAATTTGCTGAAGAATCCGGATTCAACGGTAATCTTCGGACATCATCATTCAACAGCTTACGGAATTGGATGGCGGGATGATAAGGATAGATCGGATATTAAAGACGTTACGGGAAGTTATCCCGGAATTGTTGGCTGGGATTTTGCAGATTTAAATTATCAAAAAAATAATAACCCTGATTGGTTAAAAGATCATGCGGTAAATGCCTATAATAACGGACTAATTAATATTTTTGCCTGGCATTTAGACAATTTGGTAACCGGCGGAAGTTTTTATGATACTACAATTGTGGTAAAACATATTTTACCCGGCGGAAGTCACCACGATGTTTATAAAAATGAGCTTAAACGAATCGCTTACTTTTCAAAACACTTAATTGGCAAAGATGGAAAATTGATACCAATTATTTTTAGACCATTTCATGAATTTGACGGAAGCTGGTTTTGGTGGGGTGAACATTTTTGCACGCCTGAAGAATTTATTAACTTATGGCGGTTCACAATTACATATCTTAGAGATACGTTAAATGTTAATAATATTATTTACGCGTTTTCACCTGATTGTACCTTTACCAATTATACTGAATTTTTGGAACGATTCCCTGGCGATGATTTTGTTGATTTGATTGGAATGGATAATTATTGGGATTTTACTGACCTTGGAGAAGGAACCGATGCGGTTGTTAAAAAATTAAAATTGATTACAAAAATTGCAAGAGAAAAAAATAAAATCGCGGCGTTTACCGAAACCGGATTGGAAAAAATTCCCAATAATAAATGGTGGACAGAAAAATTACTGAAGGTTCTTAAAAGTGACAGTGTAAATGTTTCTTTTGTAATGGTATGGAGAAACGCGTATATAAATCATTTTTACGCGCCATTTAAGAATCATCCGTGTTCTCAGAATTTCATTGAATTTAAAAATGATCCAAAGATAATTTTTGCGGATGAATTATCGGATATTTTCAATATTGATATGGTTTTATCAAAATGATAAAAAGCAATTTATTAAAGTCTTGAAATACTTTTCTATTTAGTTAAATTTTTAAATTTATTAATGGCATCATTTTTGAAATTTTACAGCAAACCTAAATGGAACCGAAGATGCAGTTAAGTGTTGTTGACCTTTCGATTATAATTATTTATTTAATCTCAACTATTTTCCTTGGCATTTATTTATCTAAAAAGCATCCAAAAATATTAACCATTATTTTCTTGGAGGCAATACAATTAAATGGTGGTTTCTTGGCGTTTCCGACGCTTCGGGGATGTTTGATATTGCCGGAACAATGCTTTTAGTTTATTGGCTTTCCGTTTACGGTTTGAAAAGTATTTGGATACCTTGGCTTTGGCCGGTCTTTAATCAAATATTCCTTATGGTTTATTTATCGCCATGGTTAAGAAAGTCAAATGTAATGACGGGTGCCGAATGGATTAACACAAGATTCGGCAATGGAAAAGGAGCTACACTTTCTCATATAATTGTGGTAATTTTTGCGCTAATAAGCGTTATTGGATTTTTATCATACGGATTTAAAGGTATTGGAAAATTTGCCTCGGCGTTTCTGCCTCCGCTAGTAACTGATCCTAATTTATTGCTTCAATATCCACAGATAAATACAAATTTGTACGCGCTGATTTTAATGGCAATAACAACTTTATATGTTGTTAAAGGTGGAATGTTCAGCGTTGTCTTTACTGAAGTTATTCAATACGGCATCCTTACCATTTCATCAATTGCGATAGGAATTATCGCAATGTATAATGTTTCACCGGAAATGATTAGAAGCGTAATTCCAAATGGCTGGACAAATATTTTCTTTGATTCCGGGTTAAACTTAGATTGGAGCACAGTCACTTCATCTTTGGCCACGAAAGTTTCAGCGTTTAACAATTGGATTGATACCGATGGATATTCAATGTTCGGTTTGTTTTTTGGAATGATGTTGTTTAAGGGAATTTTAGTCGCTGCAGCCGGTCCGGCTCCAAACTACGATATGCAGAGAATTTTATCTACAAGAAGTCCTGTTGAAGCAGCAAAAATGAATTCACTCGTAAGTATTGTTTTAAATCCTGTTAGATATTTTTTAGTTACCGGACTGACAGTTTTGGCATTAACAAATTTTGACGCGCTTTATAAAAGTTCGGTTTCTTCACCGGATTTTGAAGCGATACTTCCTGAAGTTCTTGCCAAATATGTTCCCGTTGGGTTACTTGGATTACTAATGACTGGATTTATAGCCGCATTCATGAGCAATTTTGCCGCGACTGTAAATGCCGCTCCCGCATATATTGTTAATGATATATATAAACGTTATATAAATCCAAATGCCTCCGCAAAAAAATATGTAACAATGAGTTATATTGCTTCTGCCGGAGTTGTAATTGTTGGAATAACAATTGGCTTCTTTGTCGAATCATTGAATCAAATTGTTTTATGGATTGTCGCTTCGCTTTGGGGAAGTTATACCGCTGCAAATATTCTTAAATGGTATTGGTGGCGATTCAACGGATTTGGATATTTTTGGGGAATGTTTTCAGGAATTATTTCTTCATTGGTATTAACATTGCTGGAAAATCTTAAATTAATTCCTTGGCTAGATAATTTCCCATTGCACAATAATCCAAATATGAATTCGTTCCCGATTATTTTTATTGTTTCAGTTCTTGCTTGTTTAATTGCTACTTTATATACTAAACCGGAAAGCGATGAAGTATTAATAAAGTTTTACAAAAGGGTTAAACCTTGGGGTTTTTGGAATCCTGTATTACAAAAAGTTAAACTTTTAGATCCGAATTTTGAGCCAAACAAGAATTTTAAAAGAGATATTTCAAACATATTTGTTGGAATAATTTGGCAAATTACGTTAATGGCTTTCCCGGTATTTCTTGTGATTAGAGAATACAACTCTTTAATGATTGCTTTAGTGATTTTAGTTATAACTTCTATTATCTTAAAATTTAATTGGTGGAACAATTTAGAAAAATCATATGGCGAAAATGAATAAATTAAAGTTTGATAAAAAGACTGCCGTAATTTTTGATGAATATAACAAATTAATAAAATTAAAAAATACCGAATTAAAATCAGGTAATGGAATATTCAAACGTTTTAAAAATCCTATTTTAACCTCAGATCATATTCCGCCTTTTTGGAAATACGATTTTAATTACAAGACTAATCCTTTTTTATTAGAAAGGATTGGCGTTAACGCGGCATTTAATGCCGGCGCAATTGAGTTCAATGGAAAAATAATTCTATGCGTAAGAGTTGAAGGAAATGACAGAAAATCATTTTTCGCGATTGCCGAATCAAAGAATGGAATAGATAATTTTAAATTTTGGGATTACCCGATTGATTTGCCCGAAACTGAAAATCCTGATATAAATGTTTACGATATGAGATTGGTTAAACATGAAGACGGCTGGATCTACGGATTATTTTGCACCGAAAGAAAAGATAATAATGCAAATGCAAGCGATACTTCAAGTGCGATTGCACAATGCGGCATTGTAAGAACAAAAGATCTTGTTAAATGGGAGAGATTACCCGATTTAAAAACAAAATCACCTCAACAGAGAAATGTAGTTTTACATCCTGAATTTATTGAAAAAAAAATACGCGTTTTATACTCGCCCGCAAGATGGATTTATTGAAACGGGTAGCGGTGGAGGAATAGGATGGGGAGTTTGCTCAAATATTGAAAAGTCAATAATTGACAATGAAATTATAGTTGACGATAGACAATATCATACGATTAAAGAAATTAAAAACGGTTTAGGTCCTGCGCCGATTAAAACCAAAAAAGGCTGGCTTCAGCTTGCGCATGGAGTTAGAAATACTGCAGCCGGATTAAGATATGTATTATACTTATTCTTGACCGAACTTAATAATCCGGAAAAAGTTATAGCGTCTCCGGGAGGATATTTTTTAGCGCCTGTTAAAAAAGAAAGAATCGGTGATGTTTCAAATGTTGTTTTCAGTAATGGCTGGGTCGCAAAAGAAAATGGAGATGTTTTTATTTATTATGCTTCATCGGATACTCGTTTGCACGTTGCGGTTTCATCGGTTGAAATATTATTGGATTATGTTTTAAATACTCCAAAAGATGAACTAAGAAGTTATGCTTCGGTTCAAATTAGGAAAAAACTAATTGATAAAAATCTTAAGCTGTTAAAAAGAAAAAAATAATCTTCAATTAAAATAATTTATTTTAGACTACACTTTAATTCTTGTAAATTATTGAAAGCAATCAGCATTTAATTACCTTGATTTATTTCCAATAAGCTGAAAAGTTTTATAATAATTCAGCGGTTTTTTTCCAGTGATCAATAAATCCATTCATTTCGATTTTATTTTTTCTAAATCCTTCACTTACTTTATAGATTTGAAAGTCCTGATTGGATAAAATTGTTATGCAGTTCATTAAAGCTCTTCCATTGTGATAGGTCCCTTTCCAAATTCTACCTTTTGGTTTCGTTTTTTGATAAGGTTCAATATCTATTCCGCCCCAATACCAGTCGCCGTATTCTTTATCAATAATAAATTCCTTAATGTAGTTCCATTCATTGATAAATGTTTCAATATATTTATTTTCATTTGGAAAAATCTGAGCCATAATTAAATAAATATTTAACGCTTCAGCCTGAGCCCACCACGTTTTTGTATTCATTATTATTTTACATTTTTCGTTATCATTGAAATAGTATCCTCCGTCAAAAAATCCGCCTTTTTCATTATCCCATCCGTTTTCCAATGCATGATCAACCATTTTTTTAGCAATTCTTAAAGTCTTAAGATCGTTTTCTATTCCCAATTTAAAAGAAGCTTCCAACATTAAAAATGCGGTTTCATAATCATGCCCGAAAGATACATGATCTAATTTGTAATTTTGCTTGAGCATTTCTTCCGAATGATCTTTAAATGAGATCGGATTCCATTTTTGATCAAAAAATAATTGTAAATATCCTTTATCGGTGGTTATTACATCACGAATTAATAGTAACATCTCAGTTAAACGTTCTTTGAGTAAATTGGAATCATAAACTCCGAAAAATTCCGTAAAAGCTTCTAGCAGATGAATTGAAGAATTTTGATCTTTATAACCAACTTCCATTTTGTCATTTGCATTAGTAACGTAGTCACTTTCCTTATCGAAAATTTTACAATCTTCCGTCAAAAATTGAAAATATCCGCCATTCTTTTCATCATGTGCGAACGTATCAATCCAATAAAAAATTTGTTTAGCAAAATCCAGCACTTTCTGATTTTTTGAAATTTTATAAAGTGATGCTAAAGCAAATAAACCATATGCGTTTCCGTAAATTCTTTTTTCATTTTTCCAGCCTTCCGTTTCAGTATATTTGCCTTCTCTGTTTCTGATTTGGTAAAAACCGCCATTTAATTTATCCCACATTTTATTTTGAAGAAAATCAAATCCGTGCATTGCGTAATTTACATAGTTATTTGTATCAACAAAATTTGCAGATTTTGATAGTGTCCAAATATTTCTTGCTTGAGTAACAATCATTTTATCTTGAGAATCTTCAAGTTTAAAATCATATGAAAGATTTGTAAAATATCCGCCGTTTTCATTATCAACAACTTTAGGATACCATTTATCCAATAAATTGTTTTTAAGCTGGAAAGTCATTTCATTAAGAGTATTTTTAAGGTCCATAAGTGCTCGAAAATTTGATAATATTCATTCAAAAATTATGCTAAAGTTATATCAATAAACATAGGTTAAATTAACATCGCGAGAATTTTTAAGTTATCAATCTGATAGATTTTTATTAAAATGATAAGCAAAGTAGTTTATATTATAAGTAAATTCCAAGTAAAACCTCACGCATTTCTAAAATCAAGATGCTGTTAAAATAATTCTTGTTGGCACTTAGTTTGTACTTTGGAAAATAGTATTAAAGCATCAACAGAAATTTTTATCAATTAAGAGCAAAAATTACATTCCGGATTAAAATATTGTTGAATAAATGCAAACTAGGGAAAAATATCATGTCAGAGTTAATAGTAAGTTCTTTGTTTTGGTCTCATTGTTATTGTTAATATTGGTTATAATTTTTAGATTATTGACATAACAAGAAACAAAATAAAGTATATTATTAACAAATGATTATTAACAAAATGTGAGTTAAAAATGAAATCAAAATTATTTCTCTTTGTGTTTGCGATTTTAGTCAATTCAATTTTCTGCCAAATAAAATTACCTTCAATAATTGGCAGTAATATGGTCCTTCAGCAGAAAAGTGAAGCGCCGCTTTGGGGAAAAGGAGTTCCCAATACTGAAATAGAAATAAACGCGGGCTGGGGAGAGAATGTTAGGTGTAAAGTTGGCACAGATTCACTTTGGGAAGTAAAAATTAAAACTCCGAATGCAGGCGGACCGTTCAGCATTAAAATTACAAGCAATAAAAATAAAATTGAATTAACTAATATTTTAATAGGAGAAGTTTGGTTATGTTCTGGACAGTCAAATATGGAAATGCCGCTTGAAGGTTGGCCGCCTAGAGATATAATTTTAAACTCATCTAATGAAATAGCTAATTCAAAAAATAATAACATAAGATTTTTTACTGTTTCCAGAGATTTCTCTGTTAGTCCTAAAGACAATTGCACCGGTGAATGGGTAGAATGCAATCCAACAACTTCAAAAACATTTAGCGCGACAGCATATTTTTTTGGAAAAAAATTAAATAAAGAATTAGATGTTCCCATAGGTCTAATTCATTCTAGCTGGGGAGGAACACTTGCAGAAGCTTGGACAAGTCAAGAATTTATATCTAAAATTCCGGAATTTGAAGGAATACAAAAAAAAATAAAAGAAAGCGGACCAATAGCAATTGAATTGAGTAAATGGCTAAGTCAATTTAAAAAAATAGATATGAGTAAGAAAGTTGGAGATGACATTTGGTCAAATTTGGAATTTGATGATGATGACTGTAGTAAAATAAATCTGAATGATAAAGGTTGGGAAATAATGGAACTTCCAAATCTATGGGAAAGTACCGATCTTGGTGAATTTGACGGAGCTATTTGGTTTAGAAAAAATATAGAATTACCGAATGATTGGCTGAACAAGGATTTACAAATAGAGTTGGGACCGATTGATGATTTTGACATTACATTTGTAAATGGTGTAAAAGTCGGCGCAATTGAAAAAGACGGAAATTATCAGACCAAAAGAATATATAAAATTTCGTCAAGTGTAAATAATTCTAAAAATATTTTAATTGCGGTTAGAGTAAATGATACAAGGGGCGGCGGAGGAATATACGGAAATAAAGATGAATTGAAATTAGTTAATTTGGAAAATAACTCGGCATTATCTATTGCAGGTGAATGGAAATATTTGCCCGTAGCTGAGTTTAAAGGAATGACATATTTTGTTTACGGTTCTAATTCAGAAACCTTTAACAGCAGACCGAAACTTCCTTTGCAGTTAAGCGCAAACACTCCAACAGTATTATATAATGCAATGATAAATCCTTTAGTTCCGTATAAAATAAAAGGAGTTATTTGGTATCAAGGAGAATCAAACGCTGGAAACCCGCAATTATACGAAACACTTTTCCCAACAATGATTACAAACTGGAGATTATCATTTAGCGATAATTTTCCGTTTTATTATACTCAGATTGCGCCATATAATTACGGTGAAAATACAAAATCCGAATTCTTAAGAGACGCGCAAAGAAAAACTTTGTCGCTTGGCAATACGGGTATGGCAGTTACACTTGATATCGGCGATACAACAAATATTCATCCGGCGGATAAAAAAGATGTAGGCGAAAGATTAGCGTTCTGGGCATTGAATAAACAGTATGATAAAAATATAATTTACAGCGGACCTTTATTCAAATCATATTCAATAAGTAATGGTAAAATCGAAATTGAATTTGATAATACAGGAAGCGGCTTAAATATTAAAGAAGGTAAAAATCAATTTCTAATTGCGGACGAAAGCAGAAAATTTGTTAATGCAAAATCCAAAATTGAAAATAATAAATTAATTGTTTGGTGCGATAAAATTAAAAATCCATTAGCGGTTAGATATGCATGGCATAACAATGCGCAAGCAACATTGTTCAATAATGAAGGTTTACCGGCATCATCATTTAGAACAGATGACTGGGTGAAATAAAATAAATTTGAAGATCTGATCAAACTTTATCTTTATAATAAACTTTATCAGTTTAATAAATTAGAAAAACATTAAAATGCGTTATTTAGTTATTAACAAAAAAATATTTTTGGCATTATTTATGAAAGATACATTACTATAAACTCTGAAAAAATTTGTATTTAAGCTGTGAGGGTAAAATGATATTTAGTGGTATTATAAAAAAGAACAACATAAGTTTGTTAATATTTCTTTTCGTTTTAACTCATTCAAATATCTTTTCACAGAGCGGTGCATTGAAGGGCAAAGTTTTTGATGGAAGCACAAAAGAGGCGTTATTTGGAGCAAATTTAATAATTAAAGGAACTAATATTGGCTCAGCTACAGATATGGAAGGGAATTATATAATCAGAAATGTTCCTTCCGGCAGCCAAACTTTAGAAATTTCATACATTGGCTATAACCCCAAAACAGTTAAAATCAATATTGTTGAAAATAAAACAATAGATCTAAATATTATTCTTGATTATAAGGTTATAGAAGGGGAAATTGTTGTTGTAACCGGTCAAGTTGAAGGACAAATTCAAGCAATAAATCAGCAATTATCTTCGAACACTATATCAAATGTTGTTTCAAAAAGCCGCATTGAAGAACTTCCTGATGTTAATGCCGCAGAGTCAATTGGTAGATTACCAGGTGTTTCAATTAGCCGTTCCGGCGGAGAAGCAAATAAAGTTTCAATTCGCGGACTATCTCCAAAATATAATACTGTAACTGTAAATGGTGTTCGCTTGCCGTCAAACAGCGGTGAAGATAGAAGTGTTGATCTTTCATTAATTTCATCAAATATGCTTGCTGGTATTGAAGTAAAAAAAGCTAACACCGCTGATATGGATGCAGATGCATTAGGCGGAACAATAGACTTAAGGTTAAAAGAGGCCCCATCAAATTTTAAATCCAATCTTAATGCTCAAGGTGGATACAATAAAATGTTAAATGATTGGGGAAATTATAATATAAATGGGAATATTAGTAATAGATTTTTTGAAGATCAATTGGGGGTTATTATAGGGTTTAATGCCGACCAATATAACAGAAGTGCTGATCAATACTCAGGAAGTTATACAAGAAGAGATTCTCCAGAAGGAATAACAGAAAATATTATAAGTAATGTTATAACAAGAGATGTAAATACAATAAGAGATAGATTAGGTGCAAGCGTAGTTTTGGATTATAGAATTCCAAACGGCAGACTTTCTATAAATGGATTTTTTAACCAGTTAAGCTGGGATCAGTTAAGAAGAGAGCAGACTTATAATTTGACTGATAACCGTCACTACATTTCGTTTAGAGATAATGGAGGAAAAACAAACATTTTCACTGCCGCCTTTGGATCTGAACAGGATTTTGATTGGGTAAAATATGACGTTGGCTTATCATTAAGCGGATCGAAGACAACAGCGCCTAACGAACGTGAATTTTCATTTGTTAGAGAAGGGGGATCATTTGTTGGAGCAATAACGGTTGACACTTACCCTACCGAAATATCTAAGCTTGCTACAAACGATTCTACACGAATAGGAATTCAGGATGTATATAGATATGATACTGATAGAAACGAAAACCAATCTACAATTCAATTCAATATACAAATACCTATAAATATATCTAATGATGTTAATGGTTATTTCAAAACAGGAGCAAAATTCAGATGGTTGGACAGGTTAAATGACCAAGAGCAATTTGGAAGAAATGGTCTTTACTATGGAAATGGAAATGGACCAAATAATTTTCTTTCGGTTCTTGGTGAAAGAATTCCGGAATGGGATGTTGAAGGATTGGTAGATCAATACGGTGTTTTGCCAATTTCACATTTTCTTTCAAACTATTCAAGGGATAATTTTTTAGATAAAAAGTTTCCATTAGGTTTTCAAGCAGATTTTAAAATGTTGAATAGAATGTATGATGCATTAAATATGGTAACAGATAGCAGCGGATCTCAGCTAGACATAATAACTATAGGAAGTTTAGCCGACGATTATGAAGGAGTTGAACATTATCAAGCTGCTTATGCTATGGCTGAATTTAATTTTGGTAATTTATTTACATTTATTCCAGGGGTAAGATTTGAAAATGATTATTCAAAATATACAGCTTATGTTTTTAGAGAAGTTACAATAAATAATACTCCTGCGCCGCCGGCCGATTTAGATACTATTACATCAATTAGACAAAATGATTACTTTCTTCCTATGATTCATTTAATTTCAACACCATATGATTGGTTGAAAATTAGACTAGCGTATACTCAAACTTTAACAAGACCTGATTTTAATATGTACGCTCCCGTAACCAGAATAAACTCATACAATAACTATATGCGGGCTGCCAATACCAAATTAAGACCATCAGTTTCAACAAATTATGATCTTTCAGTTTCGGTATATGAAAATCATATTGGCCTTTTAACATTATCCGGATTTTATAAATCAATTAAAGATTTAATTTTTCAGTATAATTATCCTATAAATGCAGACATTCCACTTCTTGAGGGATTTAGAATTCCAAGTAATTGGACAAAAAATGTTCAATATGGAGCTGACACATATATCAATAATGAAAATCCTGCTTATTATAACGGATTAGAAATAGACTGGCAAACTAATTTATGGTTTGTTCCATATTTAGAAGGTGTTGTTCTCAACATAAATTATACAAGAATATTTTCTGAAATGGATAAACAAAGATTTACTTTAGTGCAATCTGATAGAAGAAAACCTGGAGGAGGACCGCCTCGATATTATATGGATCTGGCTGATACTGTAAGAACTAGCAGATTACCGGATCAACCTTCGCATATTGCAAATATTACATTGGGTTATGATTATAAGGGATTTTCGGCAAGACTTTCATTCTTATATCAAACTGATAAAGTTGCATATATTGACTTAAAAAAAGAACTAGATCAATTTACCGGAGAATATTCAAGATGGGATTTAACATTACAGCAATCAATTTTAGAGAATTTACAACTGTTCTGTAATTTTACAAACCTAAATGAACGACCGGATGAAAGTTTTAGAGGCAGAACATTAAGTAATCCAACATATATAGAATATTATGGGCTGACAATCGACTTTGGAGTAAGAATTAAATTATAAAGGATATTAACTAATATCACATATAAAAACTGGAGGAATAAATGAGTATTAAGTACAAAATTATTTTGATGACATTTTTTTTGGGAATCCTATTTTCAAATATGAAAGCCCAATCTGAACTGATTGTTGAATGGGCAGATGAAAATGGAGATGTGAAAGTTAATGCATTATATGATGCAATAACTAACGATACTGAAAGACCGGAAGATCGAGTCTATATATTGCGCGCTGGTGGATATTATTGGAATTCCGAAAGAATAGATAATAATGGGTTTCACCTTCGCATTATTGGTGAAGAACCTGATCCAAATGATGAATTAAAAAATCCTGCTGTAATTCAGATGATTGCAAGGACTGATGGTTCTACAACTGATGGTATTATTAGAGGATATAGTGATATTACCTTAAAAAATATTTGGATGACGGGAGCATTTGCTGGTACCGGAACACAAACAACTTATCAGCCATTCCAGATAGACGCAACAAACAGTACCTTTGTTTTTGACAATTGTATTTTTGATAGAAGCAACTTCGCAATGATCGCATTTACAAACAGTGGAAATGATATTACAATTACAAATTGTAAATTCAGAAATTTAATTGGAAGACCAAGTACTCAGCAATGGGAAGGAAGAGGCGTTTCTATATGGGCTGATCAAAAGAGTGTTGTTGTAGAGAATAGTACATTTTTTAATTTGGGTTTTACAGCAATTCAAATTGAAAGCGGAGCCGCGAAATATGTTAGAATAGTTCACAATACATTTGTAAATGTTGGAAGAATTATTCTTCAAGCTAGTTGGTGGCGTGATGCTTATATAGCAAATAATATAATTATTAATGGATTTTGGCACGCAGAAGGTTATATAGATTATACAAGCGCGGGTCGTGATCCGAGAGCCACTTTCCCGGGATATTTTAATATATCTGCTTTACCTTCTATGTATGGACCCGAAGAAGGTAGACGTTTCTTGGTCGCTAATACTGCCGCGTATACAGTTCCTGAATTAACTTCATATTATGCCGATTCTTTGTTAGTTGGGAAATATATAGGAATTCCTGCTAAAGAAGATTTTATTGATAAATATGAAACTATGAAAATTTTGGATACAATGTGGGTTGATCCGGGTATGCCGACAAATACCACTGAAAATTATCCCAACATGATTCAAAATATCCAGGACTTGAGAGCTGGTAATACTCCAGCACACGAATGGTTCTGGAACCTTCCTGTTTTTGATGGAGTTGAGTGTTATGAATGCGTTAGCTGGCCGTTACCAGAAAACTTCAAATATACTAATGCGAGTTTAATGACAGCGAGTACAAATGGCTTACCTTTAGGTGATTTAAATTGGTTTCCTGAATCAAAAGCTATTTGGGAAGCAAATCATGATGAATATGTTGCTTATATTGAAAGTTTAGCAGGCGATGTAATAAATTATGACTTGGTTGACGAAGCACAAGCTGAAGATGGAACTGTGGCAAACGGTGCTGAAGTTAAAACCGCTCAAGGTTTATCTTATTACGAAATGAATTCGGGATTTATTGAATGGACATTTGAAGTAGCCGAAGCTGGACAATATGATATTAATTTATATCTTAACTTAAAAGGACGCGGAACTAGTGGTGTAAACTTTTTTGTAAATGGATTTGAAATTCATGATCCAAGAGGTTGGGGACAATATGTATTTGGAAATGATGATGCAAATACTACTGTAAACGCGGGATTTGATATTAATAACTGGGGTTGGTGGCTCGTTAAACAGGAAGAACTCAAAGAAGTTATCGACAATCCTTCATTAACACCTTTGGTTTTAAATGCTGGAACAAATGTTATTCAAATTAAAGCATCATGGTGTGATAATAAATTTGGTGGATTTGAACTTAGAAAAGCAGGAACAACTGATGTTGTTCTGACACTTAAAGGGGCAGATGTAACAGCATATTCAGTTGCAAATCCGGTTCTTGAAGGCGCTGCTTGGGCTCCTCAATGGTTTAAATCTGTTGCTTTAAATGGAGGAAGTTCAACGATGAATTTGAATGCTCCATCCGACGGTGATTATGTTGTTCAAGCTTTTTATCAAAATTACGATGGTGCTTCGTCTGGAAACGTTTTAGTTGACGGTTCTACTGCAGTTACTTTTGATTATGATTTTGATGCCGATTCAGTTGGTTTATCTGGACTATCGGCTGCTTTCCCGTTAACCGCCGGTACTCACGCTATTGGTTTATCTGGCACGGGAGTAAATTTAGATCTAGTACAGCTTATTAAGAAATCTATAGCAGTTGGAATTGAAAATGATCTGCTGCCTCAAGGTTATGAACTATCGCAAAATTATCCTAATCCATTTAACCCAAGTACACAAATTAATTTTTCAATTGGAAAAGCTTCTAATGTAAAATTAGATATATATAATGTTTTAGGTCAAAAAGTAGCAACTTTATTAAATAAACCATTAAAAGCAGGCGCCCATGTTGTTAATTTTAATGCTATTAACATGAGCTCAGGTGTTTATTTCTATGGTTTAGAAGCTGGTGAAGTTAAACTTTATAAGAAAATGATGCTATTGAAATAGTGCCTCCCACTAGGTTACAAAAAGGTGATTAGCATGTAAAATTGCTGATCACCTTATTTATTTTTAAAAGAAAAATTTTGTTAAATTTGTTTTCAATTTCATTCTTAACAAATAAAATTCATCTAAATATTTCCGAATTAATGATTAGATTAAAACAAAAATGGGGTTTTACTTTTCTCTTAATTATATCCATAATTTATGTTTTATTTTATTTGTTAAGTATTTCCACTTCATCTAACCCCGTAAAAGAAATTTATTTTGCCGATAGAATAACTATTGCCCATAAAATTTTAATTGACAGATATAATCAGCAGAATAAAGGAAAAGTAAAAGTAATTCCTATTGACTTCTCTAATTATGATTTCAGTACAAACGATAGAAAAGAACTATTAGCAAGATCATTAAGAGGAAGAGGAGATGGTATCGATCTTCTTGCTGTTGATGTTATTTGGACACAAAGGTTTGCGAGATGGTGCGAACCATTGGACAAATATTTTACCGAAGATGAAAAAAATAATATTCTTGACAAAACATTAAAGTCGTGTTATTACAATAATGAATTAGTAGCATTACCATTGGACATTTCTCTTTCATTATTTTATTACCGCAATGATTTGATTGATAAATTCTTAAACGGAAAAATTACAGCCGATTCTTTGGAAAATATTACGTGGGAAGATTTTATAAAATTAGGGCTGGATTCAAAAATCACAAACCCAATTTATATTTTCCCCGCGGCTGATTATGAAGGTTTGATTTGCGTATTCATGGATCTTTTGTACAGCATCGATTCAAATTACTTTCAAAAAAATAATTTCAATATGAATACGGATGAAGCTAGAAAAGCACTTAAACTTTTAGTTGATTTTGTTAACAAATATAATTTTACGCCAAAAGTAGTAACTGAATTTACAGAAGTTCCAAGCTTTACATATTTCTTGAATAATGACGCTTATTTTATAAGAGGCTGGCAGACATATAATAAAGATTTTCAAGATTCACCGATTAATATTGAAAAAGAAAATATGCTGAAAACTATGCCAATCCCTCATTTTAAAGACGGTAATAAAGCGTCAACCCTCGGTGGTTGGAATTTGATGATTCCAAAGTTTTCAGACAATAAAAAAGAAACAATTGATTTTATTAAATTCCTTTTAAGTGAAAGTTCGCAGGAAATAATTTATGAACAAGCTGGGTTTGCTCCGGTTATTAAGAAATTCTATTCTGATGAAAAATATCTGAGAAAGTATTCTAATATAAATGAATTGATAAAAATATATAATATTGGGTATTACCGACCGGCTCATCCGGAATATACAAAGTACTCAAAAATTATGGCTCATTATTTTGCCTTAGCAATTAAGAATAAAATAACTGTTGAAGATGCAGTTAAAATGGCGACTCAGGATATTTTATATGACAAAATGCTTGTTAAATAACTGTGAATTAAATGTTAAAGAATAAAATAAGAAATAAGTTTTCTAAGTACGGTTTTGAGATCAGACACATAACCGTATTTTTTATAGTACTTATTTTGTTTCAAATTATTTTGGCATTTGTTCAGAAATCATCTCTTAACAAATATTTGGAAGAGACACAAAACTGGTATCAAAAACATTCAGCCGAAAGACTTGCCATTATTACATCAACCAGTATGGAACTTTTATTTGAGAATTTAATTCTTCAGAAATTTGTAAATGATCTTGAAGAAAGAAAAATTATTTCATCGTTTAATGTAATTGTTAAGCAGCAATTATTGCAGAAAAGCGTTAATAGTATTTTCTTAATAATTATTAAAGAAAACAAATTGTATGTAATTGATTCCGGTATTGATTTATATAAATTTCTTTTAAATAAATTAAGTCCGTTCAAATATGAAAATGCAAAATATGTAAACGAAGTCGGCTTATTTCTTCGTCATAAAGATTCAATGAAGGAAAACGAAATTATATACAGCGAGCTCCATAATAACGAAACATTTAATATACTTGTTCCATTTGTTCCAGACGGTGAATATTTGGGCGTAATGTATATGAAAATAACTCCCAATTTTAATTTTATTTCAAATGAAGTGGCGAAGAATTTTGATAATGTATCAATCATATATTCAATATTAATATTTATTGGATTATTGGCTATTTTCTGGGTTTCGTCTGAAGCCGTAAAAGAAAGGAATGAGGCTAGACAAAAATTATTTGAAGAACATGAAGAAAATATCAAAAACCAAGTCCGGGCAGAAAAGGAATCATTGTTTACCAAAAGAATTTATCATACACATCATAAAGCGGAAAAGATTATTGGATTTATAAAGGAAGATGTCAGAAGCGCAAATTCGGAAAATATTTATGAACTAAAACAAAAAATAATTACTTACTCAAATTTTATATCAAGAATTATTTATGATATGAAATGGTACGATCAAGCAATAAATACAATAATAAATCCTATGTTTAGGACGGATATAAATCAAGTAATTCAATTTATTATTGATAATATATTTTTACGTTTAAGCAGTAAAAATGATATGTTTGAATTCAAACTCAATTTGGATGAAAGAATTCCAAAAGTAAATGTAAATGAATTTGTTGTTTGGGAAATTGTAGAACCGCTTATTCAAAACAGTATTGACCATGGAAATAAGAAATTTATTAATATTATTGTTTCTACAAAAATTGACTTAGAGAAAAACATTACTACAGTTACAATTGAAGACGACGGTGTTGGAGTTGATAATGAACTTTTAATGGAAAATGAACAAGGGATAAAGAATATTTTTCTTGAAAATAAAACAACTAAAAAAATGGAAAATACCAATTCGGGTTATGGATGCTATATTGCTTATCAAATGGCTGTTTTAAGATGCGGTTGGGATTTAGATGTATTTAATAAAGATTCGGGCGGATGCAATTTTGTAATTAAAATTAAAAACTGAGGACTGAATGTCGGATAAACCTAAAATCAATATTTTATTAGTTGAAGATGAAGAGTTTGATGTTAAGCGTGTTAAAAATACTTTAAGATATTATGAAAACCGATTGTATGTTGATAGAGTTGTTTCGAATGGAAAAGCAGCGATAGAATATATTAAGGAATTCCCCGATAGATGCGATGTCGTGATTTTAGATTATCAAATTTCCGGCGGCTGGAAAGGAGAGGAGTTAATTCAAAAAATTAAAGAATGCGACAGATTTATTCAAATTATCGTAATTACCAAAATGACAATAAACATTACCGATTATAATTTTGCGAATAGTTTAATTAAATCGGGCGCATTTTGGTATTGTACAAAGTTCCCTGGTAATATTGAAGATTATATTTATCAGCCTACCGATTTTATTCTAAGCATTTTTAATGCTTACGAAAAGAAAAAACTTGAAAAGCAAAAAAGTAAATCTGATACCCGCTTAAATAAAAATATTGAATCTTTATTGGAAACAAAAAAAATCATCGGTGAATCAACTCCTATGATTGAATTAAAAAATATGATCAAAAAATATGCAATGAGCGACGCAAATATTTTGATCAGCGGAGATTCAGGGACAGGAAAAGAATTGGTTGCCTGGAATATTCACTTGAACAGTAAAAGAAAACACGAAAACTTTGTGCCCATAAATTGCGGCAGTATTCCCGGCGAATTAATTGAAAGTGAATTATTCGGTTATCAGAAGGGATCGTTTACAGGCGCATCGGGAAATAAACAAGGGTTATTCGAAATTGCGGATCACGGAACACTGTTTTTAGACGAAATAGCGGAATTGCCTTTATCAGCACAAGTGAAACTGCTGCGCGTTATTCAAGAAGGTGAAATTGAAAAAATTGGCAGAACAAAAAATATATCCGTAAACGTTAGAATTATTGCCGCGACAAATAAAGATATAATTGGATTAGTAAGCGAAGGTAAATTTAGAGAAGATTTATATTACAGGCTGAATGTAATTCCAATTGACGTAGTTCCGCTCAAATACAGAGGAAAGGACATTCTTGATCTATTCTATCACTTTTTAGAATATTTTACGAATGATCTTGAAATTCCAATGCCTATTCTTGAACCTGAAGCGGAAGAAATTTTATTAAATTATAAATGGCCTGGAAATGTGCGTGAATTGAGAAACGTTGTCCAGAGATTGGTACTAAATACTCAAGGAATTATAACAGCAAAAGATGTAAGCAATCCTATGATTTTAAGAAACCATAGAATAATTAAAGAAAATAAAAACTTGGATAGTATCAATTTCGATAGAATTGTGCCGTTGAAAGAAATTGAAAAAGAATTTAGAGTAAAATATATAACTTACGTAAAAAGTGTTTCAAGCTCCGACTCGAGTGCAGCTGAAAAATTGGGATTGGCACCGTCAAATTTTTACAGAATGTGCAAAGAATTGGGGTTGAAATAAATTCAATTATCCCGCTGATTCATTTCAAAAAAAAATGATAAATGTGAAAATATTTATTGCAAAAATTTGTTCTAAACAGTATTTTAAAACCGTTTCAATTGTTCAAAATGTTAAATATGTTTATTAAAACCAAATATAATTGTTTTTATAAAGCTTGAAAGATGAAAATCTTATATAAACCCAATCTTTTTCCGCTGCTAATTTTTATTATTCAGATTTTCTTAATCACGCAACAATTGGAAAAAAAATTAGACAATCATAAGAATAAAAGTTCGGCATTGACAAAATCAAATTTAGATGATTGTAAAATTCCATGGGACGAAAATTATACTACGAGAAAATTAATATTAAATAAAAATTTATTTTGTTTTAGTAAAATAATATTGGGCGGAAAAACTAGTATAATTTTAACAAAAATGTTGGAGAATTTTTGCCAATAAATTAAAATATTTTTTTAACTTCACTGAATTATGAATTACAGAAAACTTGGGAAAACAGGCTGGGAAGTATCCGAAATTAGTTTTGGTGCTTGGGCAATTGGCGGCGATTGGGGAAATATTGATGATAAAACCTCACTTGAAACCTTAAACTATGCAGCTGAAAATGGAGTAAATTTTTTTGATACTGCTGATGTTTACGGAAATGGAAAGAGTGAAAAATTAATTTCCGAGCTTAAAAAAAAATATAAAGATAAAATAATTGTTGCTACAAAGGCCGGACGAAAACTTAATCCGCATATCGATTCAGGATATTCTAAAGACAATCTTCAAAAATTTATCGAACAAAGTTTGAAGAATTTAAATGTCGATGCGCTGGACTTACTTCAACTTCATTGTCCGCCGACTGCTGTTTATTACATGCCTGAAGTTTTTGAATATCTCGATGATTTTGCAAAGCAAGGAAAAATAAAATATTATGGAGTAAGTGTTGAAAAAGTTGAAGAAGCACTGAAAGCAATGGAATTTCCAAATGTACAAACAGTTCAGATTATTTTTAATATGTTCAGACAAAGACCGTCTGAATTATTTTTTTTACAGGCAGAAAAAAAAAATATCGGCATTATTGCTAGGGTTCCTTTAGCTTCTGGATTACTTACCGGAAAAATTAACAAACAGACCAAATTTCTTGAAAATGATCACCGCAATTATAATAGAAAGGGTGAAATGTTTGACATAGGCGAAACTTTCTCCGGAGTTGATTTGAAATTAGCTTTAAATGCTGTTGAAGAAATAAAGAAAGTTTGTCCGCGAAATTTTTCTTTGTCACAATTTGCGTTGAAATGGATACTCGAACATAAATCAGTCACTTGCGCAATTCCCGGTGCAAAAAATATAGAACAATTGAAAGAAAATATTGCCGCTTCAGAAATTTCTAGTTTAGATGAATTTACTATGAAGCAGATAAGAAATATTTATGAAAAATATATTAAAGTACACATTCACCAAAAATGGTGAGTTGAAAATAAATTAAATATTTATACAAAATTTATAAATTAAATTATGAAAAATTTAAAAATAAAAATTATACATATAAATTCAGTTTTGAATTTAACTTCGGAGATCGTATGAGAAAAATAACAATAGTTGATGTTGCCAACAAAGCCGGCGTTTCGAAAGGAACAGTATCTGCGGTAATTAATGCGAAAAATTCGGTTAAACCTGCAACTAGGGATTTAATTTTGAGCATAATGAAGGAATTGAATTTCCGCCCGCAGGGAATTGCTAGAAAATTAAAGAATGGAGATGTTGATAAGACGATCGGACTAGTAATAAAAGATTTAAGTTACCCTTTTTATACTTCTATAGCTTATGGCGTAAAATCTTATGCGAACAGTTTAGGTTACTCGGTTATCATAACCAGTTCAGAAAATAATCACGAAAGTGAAGTTAAATTCTCGCACTTGTTTTCGACAAAAGATATAAAAGGGACAATCATAGCGCCGGTTGTCGAAGGATCATCCGAAATTGAACATTTATTCAAATTGAAGATGATCAATTATCCATTTGTACTTCTGGAGGATGTAAAGGGAATTCAAGCCAATGTTGTTGCCATAGATAACCTAAAAGCAATTAAAAATGCCGTTAAATATCTTATTGATTCGGGACATACCAAAATAGTTCATTTTGCCGGACCTCTGCAATCGTCGCATACATTAGAAAGGGTGGAAGGATTCAGACATGCGTTTAGCGAAAGAACATTGGCATTCAACAAAGAGATGATTGTTAACATAGGCTCAAAGCACGATGAAAGTTTTTTGAAAACAAAGGAATATTTTAAAAGTCTAAAACGGAAAGATTATCCGACGGCGATTGTTTGTTTTAATGATCAGCAGGCTTTGGGTGTTATGATGGCTTTAATGGAATTGAGTGTCAAAATTCCGGAAGATATAAGTATTGTAGGTAATGATGATATTTTCTATTCAAAAATGTATCCTGTTCCATTAACAACAATTAAGGCGCCGCTTCATGAGATTGGAGTCAAAGCAGCAGAAATCCTAATTCGCAATATTGAAGCACATGAAATTTTACCTATAGAAAGAGTGGAACTTAAGACCGAACTAATAATTAGACAGTCAACGAAAGTTTTAAACAAATAATTATTCTATAAAAGAATTTCTTTGAAATCTTGACTTGAAGGCAAATAAATTTATTCCATGCAAGTGACGAAATATTTTTGATTCGGGAATAATAACAAAATAATATTTTACGGAATTAATTGGTACACAAAGTTCAATATCATATTATGGAGTGTATATCACCAAATTTAAAAATTAAAATATTATGAATATTAAAATAAATGGAAAAAGTCATGAAGAGTAATAATATAATTCTTATATTTTTATTACTAAATTCTATTACGATGAAAGCACAAAAAGTTGTTGAATTCGAAATCAATATAAATCAAGTTGATTCTGCATTATCAATTCCGGTTTGCATAGACCTTGATGAAATTACAAAATTGCCTTCAGAAAATCTTTCATTATTTAAAAATGAAAACGGGAAATTGAATAAAATAATTAGTCAGATTAAAGAAGGCGAACACAGATATTTATATTGGTTTTTGGACGGAGAAGATCTTCATGAGACATCAATCAAATATCAAATAAAAACCGATACTTCAAAATATATTGAAAAAAATAAAATAATTTTAAAAGATAATGACGGTAAAATAGTCTTTGAAAAATCAAATAAACCGATTTTAGCTTATCAGTATAAAACCCTTTTCCCGCCCGAAGGAATTGATTTAAGTTATAAAAGAAGCGGGTTCATTCATCCGGTTTATTCACCGCATGGACAGATACTAACGCAAATTCAGCCGAAAGATCATTATCACCATTACGGAATTTGGAATCCATGGACTCACGTTTTGTTTGAATCGGACACTGTTGATTTTTGGAATTTGGCAAAGTTAGAAGGTACGGTAAAATTCGATGATATAGTTTCATTTAATGAAGGTCAGATTTTCAGCGAAATTAAAGTTCACCATAAACATGTCGTTTTTAAGAAGAATGGTTTAGAAAAAAAATTCACTAAATGAATTGCAGACAATCAGAATATATAATTCGGAAAACCCGGAAAGTTACATTGTTGATCTAATCTTTGAAATGAGCTGTGCAACAGACAGCCCGGTTAAACTTTTGGAATATCGCTATGGCGGGCTAGGTTGGCGCGCAACTGAAAAATGGGATCAAGATAATAGTGAAGTTTTGACTTCAGAAGGAAATACAAGAAAAGATGCGGACGGTTCATTGGCAAAGTGGTGCGTTATTCAAGGAGAAATTGATAAAGATTACGCTGGAATAGAAATCATGTCGTTTCCGAATAATTATAATCATCCCGAACCTTTGAGAATTTGGCCACTCAATCAAAATGAAAGGGGAGATGTATTTGCAAATTTTTCACCAACAAAAAATATGGACTGGGAATTGATTCCCGGTAAAACATATGTGTTAAAATATCGTTTGCTTGTATTTAATGGAAAATTGACAAAAGATATCGCTGAAAATGAATGGCATAATTTCGCAAATATTTTACATGGTGTGAAGTAACAAAAATTATAGTATAAATAAATTATTCAAAAGACTATTTGTTGTAAAAAAGATTTTATTCAATACGGTGTTTATCATTGGAATTTTAATTCTACTGAAAATAGATAAGAATTATTTTTGGTTGAGTATTTTCTATCTGCTTTATTACATTATAAGTACAGAAGTCTGAGACATTTAATAAGAAATCGGAGGGCGGTTGAAACTAAAATACTTTAGTTTGATTCTTTCATTCATGCTTTTATCAGCTTGGATTAAAAGCGCTTCACAATCCGACGCCGAAATTCCGGCGCTGAAAGAAGTTTTTGCAAATAGTTTTTATATTGGTACTTCTCTCAATATGAATCAGATAATTGGTAAAGATAAAAAGGCGGTTGAGCTGGTGGAGAAGCATTTCAATACAATTACAGCTGAAAATATAATGAAATGGGAAAAGATTCACCCGGAACCGGGTAAATATAATTTTGAACCGGTTGACAGTTTCGTGGCATTCGGCAGAAAAAACAATATGTTAATTATTGGTCACACATTATTATGGCATGCTCAAACTCCATCATGGGTTTTTGAAGATGAAGACGGAAAATTTGTTTCAAGAGATACTTTGTTGAATAGATTGAAAGAACACATAATGACGGTAGTAGGTAGATATAAAGGAATAATTCATGGCTGGGATGTAGTTAATGAAGCAATTGAAGATAATGGCGAATTCAGGAAATCAAAATGGTATAACATTATTGGAGAAGACTATATCGAAAAAGCATTTGAATTTGCACATGAAGCGGATCCCAATACAGAACTATATTATAACGACTATAATATGTGGCATATTGGCAAATTAAAAAAAGTAATTGAATTGGTAAAATCTCTAAAGTCAAAAAATATTAAAATAGACGGAATCGGTCTTCAAGGACATTGGGGCTTAGAATATCCTAGCAACAATGAAATTGATTTTGCACTTTCGAAATATTCAGAATTAGATGTGAACTTAATGATCACTGAACATGATGTACAAGTTTTGCCGCTTCCCGAAAAAAATATCGGCGCTGATATTTCGAAAAATTATGAACTTCAGAAAAAATATAATCCGTTTCCAACTGAGTTTCCCGATTCGATGCAGGTTAAACTGGGAAAAAGATATGAAGATTTTTTCACTTTGTTCAATAAATATAAAAATAAAATTTCTCGGGTAACTTTTTGGGGTGTTTCCGATTCAGACAGTTGGCACAACAACTGGCCAATATTCGGCAGAAAAGCTTATCCATTATTATTTGATAGAAATTATTTACCTAAACCTGCTTTTAAATATATTATAAAAACTGTCAATTAATTTATGATTTCGATTGGATAAAATATTGCCAGAAATTTTAAAAATATAAAAATAAAATAAACTTGCTGTAGATATTAAAATAAAGTTCGAGTTATTCCAAGTTCCAATCCTCTTAGTTCAGCGAGTCCTTTTAATCTTCCTACCAAAGAATAACCCGGATATATGTTTTCTCTGTTGAAATCGGGGTAGAGTAAATGTCCGTGATCCGGACGCATTGGCATTCTATAATCCTTTCTTCCAATTTCCATTCGTCTTTTTTGTTCAAGTAAGAATTCTTTAACAATACTGTATAAATCAATATCGCCTTCAAGATGATATGTTTCTTTAAAATCTCCCGATACATTTCGTACTACATTTCTTAAGTGAATAAAATTTACGCGTGATGAAAATTGTTTAGCCATTTCAACTACATCATTATTAATATTAACTCCAAGTGAACCAGTACAAAAGGTTAATCCATTATTATTTGTCTCTACGGAATTTAATATATTAGTTAAATCGTTACGAATTCCGACAACTCTTGGCAATCCCAATAAAGACCAAGGCGGATCGTCCGGATGAATTGCCAAATTTATATTGCTTTCTTCGGCAGTTGAAATAATTTCTTTAATAAATTCATAAAGGTTATTTCTTAGTTCATGTTTGCCTATCTCATTATATTCACTTAAAGCATATATAAAATCATTCAGAGAATATGCGTCCATTGAACCAGGTAAACCATAAAGCACTGTTGAAATTAAATTATCAATTTCAACTTGGCTTAATTTGTTGTAGTACTTTTTAGATTCTTCAATTTGTACAGAAGTATAATCCATTTCTGAATCTTTACGTTTTAAAATAAATAAATCAAAGGTTCTAAATGCGGTTGAATCGAATTTTGAAGATATTGATCCGTCATGATTTATAACTTGAAGATCGGTTCTTGACCAATCCAATACGGGCATAAAATTGTAGCAGACGGTATCAATTCCGCATTGTGAAAGATTTATTAAAGAAGATTTATAATTTTCTATAAGTTTTTGAAAATTATTTTTTCTCTTTTTAATATTTTCGTGTACAGGTAAACTTTCAACAACTGACCAATTGAAGCCTTCCGACTCAATAATATTTTTTCGTTCGATTATATCTTCTTTGCTCCAAATTTCCCCAACTGGAATTTGATGCAAAGCCGACACAATACCTGTAGCGCCGGTTTGCTTGATCTCTTTTAATTTATATGGATCCTTTGGACCAAACCACCGCCATGTTTGTTCAAATGCCATTACACCCCGCTGAAAATACTGAATCCGCCGTCAATTGGAATTACGGTTCCGGTTACAAATTTTGAAGCGTCGCTTGCTAACCAAAGAACGGAACCGACTAATTCTTCAGGTTCACCGAATCTTTTAAATGGAGTCATGTGAATAATATCTTTTCCTCTTTGTGTTAAAGAACCATCTTTTTCAGTAAGTAAATTTCTATTTTGATCTGTAAGTAAAAATCCGGGCGCAATTGCATTTACTCTAATGCCATTACCAAACTTTTGAGCTAATTCAACTGCCATCCATCTTGTAAAATTATCGACAGAAGCTTTTGCCGCAGAGTATCCTACAACTCTTGTTATTGATCTGAATGTTGCCATTGAAGAAATATTAATTATTGATCCGCTTTTTTGGTCAGACATTGTTTTGCCGAAAATCAATGTAGGTAAAACTGTACCATAAAAATTTAAGTTGGTAACTTTCTGCAGTTCATCAATTTTAAGATCAAAAATGGTTTGATCTATTCCTATTGTTGCTCCGGGCATGTTTCCGCCGGCAGCATTTATCAGAATATCAATTTTCCCGAATTTAGTTAAAACGGAATTATTAACTTCTGTTAGGTTTTTTTCATCAAGGACGTTGCATTTTATTCCGGAAATTTCTCCGAACTGAGTCAGCTGATCAACTTTTGAATTTAAATTATTTTCATTGATATCCAATAAGACAACCTTAACGCCCGCTTTAAGAAAGCCCATTGCCATTTCAGAAGCTAAAATTCCGCCGCCTCCAGTCAATACGGCGGTTTTACCTTTTAGATTAAATAAATTATTCAAAAAATCCATTTAATTTCCTAAGCTAAAAAAATAATGAAATTTATTTTTATAAAATTATATGCAATCATTTATTATCATTTCAAATAATTCTTGTTTACCGCTAATTCTTTTTGGTTCACCCGAAGCTAAAGCAATTTCTCTTAACTCTTCTAAACCAAGTTTGCCTGATTCAAATTCTTTCCCTTTTTCGCTTTCATAACTTGCATATCTTTCGTCTAATAATTTTAGATAATCTGAATTATTTAAAACTTTATCTGCTATCAATAATGATCGCGCAAAAACATCCATACCGGAAATATGTGAAATAAAAAGATCATCTAGATCGGTTGAATTTCTTCTCGTTTTCGCGTCGAAGTTAATGCCGCCTGTTTTAAATCCTCCAGCTTGTAAAATAACCAACATAGCTTCAGTAATTTCAAAAAGGTTTATTGGAAATTGATCAGTATCCCATCCGTTTTGATAATCACCACGGTTCGCGTCCATACTGCCAAGTAATCCGGCATTTGCGGCAACTTGCAATTCATGCTGGAAAGTATGGCTTGCAAGTGTAGCATGATTAACTTCAATATTTAGTTTGAAGTCATTCATTAAATCGTATTCACGTAAAAACGCGATTACTGTCGCAACGTCAAAATCATATTGATGTTTCATTGGTTCCATCGGTTTTGGTTCAATCAAAAATGTTCCGTTGAATCCATTTTTCCTTCCGTAATCTTTAGCTTTATTCAAAAACATTCCTAAATGTTCAATTTCTTTTTTCATGTTTGTATTTAATAATGACATATAACCTTCACGTCCGCCCCAAAATACATAATTTGATCCGCCTAATTCAATTGTTGCGTCAATTGCATTTTTAACTTGAGTTGCAGCGTATGTTAAAACACTAAAGTCAGGATTTGTCGCTGCGCCATTCATATAACGCGGATTTGAAAACAAATTTGCGGTGCCCCAAAGTAATTTAACTTCCGAATCTTTCTGCTTTTGTTTTGCATATTCAATTATAGTGCTTAATCTTTTTTCACTTTCAGGAATGTTTTCACCTTCTTCTACAATATCAAAATCATGGAAGCAATAAAAGGGAACACCAAGTTTAGTAATGAATTCAAATGCGGCATCCATTTTTTCTTTTGCTTTTTGAATTGGGTCTGAATTTATTAACCATGGATATTTTTTTGTATCTGAACCGAAGGGATCCGCGCCGTTGGCTCCAAATGAATGCCAATAAGCAATTGCAAATCTAAAGTGTTCTTTCATAGATTTTCCCGCAACAACTTTATTCTCATCATAGTATTTAAACGACATTGGATTTTTGGAATCTTTTCCCTCAAATTGAATTTTACCAATACCTTTAAAAAATTCTTTTTCGCCGATTGATATTTTGACTGCCATAGTTATTCTCTCTTTTTTATTGTGAATTTCAATTAAATTAAATATAATTAAATAGTGTAATAAATACAATATGTATTGTGTTAAAAATACACTAAGTTATGAGGAAAAATTGATACATAAACCCAACCAAACTATTAAAAATTTATCAATTGATTGTGTTGTATTTGGATTTGAAAATAATCGTTTAGAAGTTCTTTTAATCAAGCGTTATGTAAATCCGGATAAAGGGAAATGGGCATTGCCCGGCGGATTTGTATTGAAATCTGAAACTCTGGATCAAGCTGCCGTAAGAATTTTGGAAGAAACGAGTAACGTTAAAAATATATACCTTGAACAAGTTCACACGTTCAGTAAAATTGACAGATTCCCAATCAGACGCGTAATCAGCGTCGCATATTTCGCGCTTATAAATCCGGAAAAACATTATCTAAAAGCCGGTTTAGGTTCAACGGATGTTAAGTGGTTTAGTATAAATGATGATTTAAATTTACCTTTTGACCATTCTGAAATATTATTGAAGTCGCTTAATTTACTTAGGCAAAAAGTTCGTATCAAACCTATTGGTTTTGAACTTCTGCCCGAAAAGTTTTCATTAACTCAGCTGCAAAACTTATATGAATGTATTCTGGGAGAAACGTTGGATAAACGAAATTTTAGAAAAAGAATCATCGCTTTAAAGATGCTTACTCAGTTAAATGATTTTCAAAAGGATGTACCTCATAGAGCCGCAAGATTATATAAGTTTAATTCAAAGGCATACAACGATCTAAAAAACAAAGGGTTTAATTTTCAACTATAGTGAGAATAAAAATGACAAAAAGTTATTTACTTGGATTTGATATTGGCAGTTCATCAATTAAAGTTTCTGTGATCAATAGCCAAACCGGAGAATTGGTCAGCTCTGCATTTTCTCCCGAAACCGAAATGAAAATTGAGGCTCCGAATTTCGGCTGGGCAGAACAGCATCCTAATATTTGGTGGGAAAATTTAATTGACGCAAATAAGAAAGCTTTTAATAAAATTTCAGAAAAAGATTTTGAGGTGCGTGGAATCGGAATATCTTATCAAATGCATGGATTGGTTATGGTTGATAAAAATAAAGAGATTTTGTATCCTTCCATTATTTGGTGCGACAGTCGCGCGGTTGAAATTGGTGAAAACGCGTTTGAAAAATTAGGCTCTGAATATTGTTTAGGAAGTTGTTTAAATTCTCCCGGAAATTTTACCGCTTCAAAATTAAAATGGATTAAAGAAAACAAACCGGAAATTTATTCTAAAATAAATAAAATTATGCTGCCTGGAGATTACATCGCTTATAAATTATCCGGTGAAATAAATACAACTATTTCTGGTTTAAGCGAAGGAATTTTTTGGGATTTCAAAAAAAATAAATTAGCCGATGAAATATTTTCGAATTACGGATTAGATAAAGATTTTATTCCTGAAATTGTTCCAACATTTAGTGAGCAAGGCAAATTAACAAAATCTGCCGCTAATGAACTTGGACTTAAACCTGGGATCCCAATTTCATATAGAGCCGGAGATCAGCCCAATAACGCATTTTCGTTAAACGTTTTGAATCCCGGAGAAATAGCCGCAACCGCGGGAACTTCCGGCGTAGTTTATGGAATTGTTGAAAATAATTCTTATGATCCTTTTTCCAGAGTTAATAGTTTTGCGCATGTAAATTATTCAAAAGAAAAGCCTATAAAAGGTGTTTTGCTTTGTATAAATGGAACTGGAATTATGTATAGCTGGATGAGAAATGAAATTATGAAAAGTAATGTACCTTATGAAGAATTAAATAAACTGGCTAATGATGTTAATGTAGGTTCCGATGGAATAATAATTTTACCATTCGGCAATGGAGCGGAAAGAGTTTTAAAAAATAAAAATATAGGCAGCAGTATTTATGGGATAAATTTTAATACTCATTCTCATAAACATTTAATTCGCGCCGCACAAGAAGGCATTGCATTTACTTTCAGATATGGAGTTGATATAATGAAAGAAATGGGAATTTCTGTAAACACAATGAGAGCCGGCAAAGCCAATATGTTTTTAAGCGATATTTTCTGCGAAGCCGTTTCAAATTCAACAAATTCATGCGTTGAACTTTATAATACAGACGGCGCTCAAGGCGCGGCAAGAGGCGCTGGAGTCGGTGCAAAGATTTACAATTCATTCAGTGAAGCATTTGTTGGATTTAAGAAATTAAAAGTGATTGAACCAAATACCGAATTGATTTCCAAATATGAATCTGCATATTATAAATGGAAAGAAAAATTAGATCAATTTTTAATATCTTAGAATTATAGTTTTGCAAAATTAATTATGGAGAATTTGTGAATAAGAAAGTTGTGACTTTTGGCGAAATTATGCTTCGTTTATCAACAAAAGGTTTTTCAAGGTTTATTCAAGCTCAAAATTTTGACGTAACTTTCGGAGGCGGTGAAGCAAATGTTTCTGTTGCTCTAGCAAATTTCGGTTTGAATAGTTTTTTTGTAACCGCGCTTCCAAATCATGAGATTGGCCAATCAGCTGTAAATCATTTGAGAAGATTTGGCGTAAATACAAATTCTATTTCAAGAAAAGGTGATAGGATAGGCATTTATTTTTTAGAAACTGGAGCTAGCCAAAGAGCTTCAAAAGTAATTTATGACAGAGCAAATTCGGCAATAGCCAATGTAGAAAGAAAAGACTTCGATTGGGAAAATATTTTGGAGAATTGTACTTGGTTTCATTGGACAGGAATAACTCCGGCAATTGGAAAAAACGTTCAGTTAGTATTAAAAGATGCTCTTGAAACCGCAAAATCAAAAAAAATTAAGGTTAGCTGCGATCTTAATTTTAGAAAAAAAATGTGGTCGACAGAAGAAGCTCAAAAAGTCATGATACCTTTGATGGAATATGTGGATGTTTGCATTGCCAATGAAGAAGACGCAGAAAAAAGTTTGGGCGAAAAACTTGGCAAAACTCAAATTGAAAAAGCCGCGATTGACGAAGATGGTTACTTTAAAACCGCTGAGTTGCTTAAAAATAAATATGACTTTGAAGCTGTAGCAATTACATTGAGAGAAAGTTTTTCGGCTTCCAGAAACGGCTGGAGCGCCATTTTGTTAGATAATAAAAACTGTAAAAGTCCATACAGATCGAAAAAATATGATATTCAAATTGTTGATAGAGTCGGCGGCGGAGATTCTTTTGCTAGCGGATTAATTTATGGATTATTAAATTATGAGAATACAAAAAACGCTTTGGAATTTGCGGTCGGCGCTTCATGTTTAAAGCAGACAATTCCCGGTGATTTTAATTTAGTAACTGTCGATGAAGTTGAGAAATTAATTAAAGGCGATGGTTCCGGCAGAGTTGAGAGATAGTCCAAATAATTAAAAATTTAAGAATTTAAAATGGTAAGTGAAATGAATCAATATATACCTTCGGAAAACCGATATGAAAAAATGATATATAAAAGATGCGGAAACAGCGGATTGAAATTACCTTTAATATCATTAGGTCTTTGGCATAATTGGGGCGGATTTGATGTGTTTGAAAACAGCAGAAATATGTTAAGAACAGCTTTTGATTTAGGTATAACTCATTTCGATTTGGCAAATAACTATGGGCCGCCGTATGGATCTGCCGAAGAAAATTTTGGACAAATGTTTAAGAAAGATTTTTCAAATCTTAGAGATGAATTAATCATTTCATCAAAAGCCGGCTGGGATATGTGGCCGGGACCATACGGCAATTTTGGATCGAGAAAATATTTAATAGCAAGTTTGGATCAAAGTTTAAAAAGAATGGGTCTGGATTATGTTGATATTTTTTACCATCACCGACCAGATCCGGAAACACCGCTTGAAGAAACAATGGGCGCGTTGGATTTTATTGTAAAAAGCGGAAGAGCTTTATACGTTGGAGTTTCTCAATATAATGCCGAACAAACTTATAACGCGTATAATATTTTGAAGCAAATGGGCACAACTTTGCTGATTCATCAGCCGAAATATAATTTATTTGAAAGATGGATTGAACACGGACTTACTAACGTTTTAGATGAAAAAGGGATTGGGTGTATTCCTTTTTCACCGCTTGCACAAGGGATTTTAACAGATAAATATTTGAACTCTATTCCCGCCGATTCCAGGGCCGGAAAAATTCACGGCTATTTGAAAAAGGAACAATTGACCGATGATAAAATGAGCAAGGTCAAAGCATTAAATGAAATCGCGAAAAATAGAAATCAATCATTGGCGCAAATGTCCGTCAGTTGGGTACTTAATAATAAAACAACAACATCAGCGTTGATTGGCGCCAGTAAACCGGAACAGATAATTGAATTGGTTAAAACAATTGATAATCATAATTTTTCGAATGATGAGATAAATCAAATAAATTCGATTGTCGGTTAAACTAGTTTGAATCTATTTTAAAAGAAGCATCTTTTTTGATTGAATAAAATGATCGGTTTTTAACTGATAAAAGTAAACCCCGCTTGATAAAGCAGTTGCGTCAAAATTAATTTTATAATTGCCGGGTCTTTGATTCTTATTCACAAGTGTTTTAACAACATTGCCTAATGCATCATAAATATTCAATTGAACTGACACTTGGGTAATCAGTTTAGCTTTTGACGTTTCACTTTTCACATTTGACGGAATAGAATATTCAATTGTTGTAGTTGGATTAAACGGATTTGGATAATTTTGGTATAAGTTAAATTCTGAAATTACGGTTGGATTCTCTTCATTTGTTGAAGTTATATTCGGGAGATTTTCTTCAATCCAATTTATTCTTCTTATTATCCATCCTTTTAAAGTTAAAATTTCATCATAATAATTATTGGGATTTATTATTCCTGTCCATTTATTAAAATTTCTAACACGAGCTTCCGCTGTATAATCAACAAGACTGTCTATCGTCGAAAACAAACTATCGTACGATAATACATTCTCTCTTAAGCTGTACCATCTTCTTGTAAATTTTTCTTTGAATTCCTGATTTTCAAATAATTTATTCCACCAAAAAGGAACTCGAAATCCATCATATGGGTGATCGATAGTATAATTAACTTGCCAGCCGTCGGCTCTGAACATATCTTCTTCATTCCATGCATCGCCGAATGTTAAATTATAATCCCAAATTGGTCCGGCAAATAATTTCCCATTGATCGAATCTCTGTCCTTATACAAATATGAACTTAATCTAAACGCGTCAACATTTTTTGTAAATTCACCTAAAATTAAATGATCGACAAAAGAACCATCATCAATGAAATTTTTATAATTTTCCGGGTGTGTAAACATTAATTCTTCAAAATCATTAAAATAGTTTTGAATATAAGACTTTTGTTTGGCTGTAATTTCATTTGCTTTGGGATAATGATATTGATAAGGTGTTCCGTAATTTGAGTACCACATGTCATAGTTTTCACCATCCATCTTATCTATTTTTACAATATAACCGCCGGAAATATCATTTAAATTCTCTGCGATGTTTACACGGTGTTTATCTCGTTTAACCGTTTCCAAAAGCAAATAAACTCCTTGATATTCGCTGTTTAAGAAAAGTTCAACGAAAACTACTCTGCTTGCGTATCTGCCAATTTTATTTGATAGACCATAAGAAATCGCGTTTCTTAACAGCGTTTTATCGTTATACGGTCCATTTAGAATCCAATCATTTTCTTTTGGTAAACCGCAAAGTTTTACGTTTAAATTTTCACCCGTTGAATCTACAGTTTCAATTCTAAATTGTTTTTTTGGATATGCAATCGAAGAACTTCCTCTCAGTTCAATTGTTATTTTACCATTATAATTATTTAAGCTGTCCGCTAAATAATTAACTTTACCGGAGTCATTATAAATAACTCCCATATCAGCGTCAATTCTATATTCGTCAACAATTTCCTGCCCGTTTGTGTTAATAAAAAAAAGCGGCAAATTAGAATATTCAAAATCATAATTTTTTTGAACAGAATATTCTTTTTTAAGTTGAGGAAATAAATTTTGATTAAGTAAAAATAAAATGATTATCGGAAATATAAATTTTCGAAGGTAATAATCAATTAACCGGAGAATTAGATATTTATTCATATTAAAAATTTAATTAATAAAATTAATTGAAATTTCCTTACAAAAAAATGTAATTTATTTAATCGGAATATTATTGGATAATATAGATCAAATTATTAAATCATCATCGTAATAATTTCATTTTAATCAAACTTTTAATTAAAAAAAAAGATGCTTAATTTTAGATTATAAAGTAATTTTGACAATAAATAATTTTAGGGAATCTACATGGCGACAGATAAAATAATTTGGACAAAAATTGATGAAGCTCCTGCATTGGCTAGTTATTTTTTACTTCCGATAGTAAAATCTTTTACAAAAGGTACCGGCATTGATGTTGAATCAAAAGATATTTCATTGGCCGGAAGAATAATTGCAAATTTTCCGGAAAATTTGTCAGATGAGCAAAAGATACCGGATTATTTAAGTGAACTTGGTGAATTGGCAAAAACACCAAATGCCAATATTATCAAATTGCCGAACATAAGCGCTTCAATTCCCCAATTACAAGCGGCAATTAAAGAACTTCAGGAAAAAGGTTATAATATTCCAAATTATCCTGAAGAACCAAAAACAGATGAAGAAAAAGAACTGCAAAAAAGATTTTCCAAAGTTTTAGGCTCGGCGGTTAATCCTGTCTTGCGTGAAGGCAATTCTGATAGAAGAGCATCAGCTTCTGTTAAAAAATTTGCCCAGAAATTTCCGCATAAAATGATGAAGCCTTGGCCATCTTCAGGGTCAAAATCCAAAGTTGCATTTATGAAGGATAAGGATTTTTACGGAAGTGAAAAATCGGTTACAATTGAAAATCCAACTAACGTTAAAATTGAATTTATTGATGAAAATGGGAATTCCAAAATTCTTAAAGAGAAAATTTCACTTTTAGCGGGAGAAGTAATAGACGCCGCGGTAATGAACGTAAATGCGTTAAGAGAATTTTATGCAGAACAAATAAATGAAGCAAAAAATAATAATGTGCTTTTATCTCTTCATCTAAAAGCGACAATGATGAAAGTCTCCGATCCGATTATGTTTGGTCATGCCGTTTCGGTTTATTTTAATAGCGCTCTTTCTAAACACGCTGAAACACTTAAGGAAATTGGAGCTAATGTAAATAATGGATTGGCTGATGTATTAGATAAATTAAATAAACTTCCGTCTGAGAAAAAGTTAGAAATTGAAAATGATATAAATGAAGTTTATAAGTTACAACCTCAATTGGCAATGGTTGATTCAAGAGTTGGAAAAACCAATTTACACGTTCCTAATGATGTAATTGTCGATGCGTCAATGCCGAATGTTGTTAGAGATGGCGGGAAAATGTGGAATAAAAATGACGAACTTCAAGATTGCATCGCAATGATTCCGGATAGATCTTACGCAACAATATATAATGAAATTATTGAAGACTGCAAGATCAATGGTCAGTTTGATCCCGCAACTATGGGCGCGGTTTCTAATGTTGGTTTAATGGCGCAGAAAGCAGAAGAATATGGCTCTCACGATAAAACATTTCAAGTTGCTGATAACGGAATAATTAATGTAACTGATTTTAACGGAAATATTTTACTTCAGCAAAAAGTTGAGAAGGGCGACATTTTTAGAATGTGTCAAACAAAAGATGCTGCAATTAAGGATTGGGTTAAATTAGCCGTGAACAGAGCAAAAGCAACAAATTCAGATACAATTTTTTGGTTAGATGAAAATAGAGGTCATGATAGTGAAATAATAAAGAAAGTTAATAAATATCTTGCTGATTATAATCTGAATGGATTAGTAATAAAAATATTAAAACCGCAAGACGCAATGAAATATACTTTAGAAAGAACTCGAAAAGGTTTGGATACAATATCGGTAACGGGCAATGTGCTGAGAGATTATTTGACCGATCTATTCCCGATATTAGAATTGGGAACGAGCGCAAGAATGCTTTCCATCGTTCCTTTATTAAACGGCGGCGGATTGTTTGAAACAGGAGCAGGCGGTTCGGCTCCAAAGCACGTACAGCAATTATTAAAAGAAAATCATTTAAGATGGGATTCTTTGGGCGAATATTGCGCGTTGGTACCTTCGTTCGAACTGATAGCAGAAAAATCCGGAAATAAAAAAGCAACATTATTGGCTTCCACACTTGATAAGGCAATTGGCAATTACCTTGAAAATGGTAAGATGCCTTCTCGTAAGGTAAATGAATTGGATAATAGAGGCAGTTCATTTTATCTTTCGTTATACTGGGCTGAAGCATTGGCACAGCAAAATGATGATTTGGAATTGAAATCCAAATTTGAAAAAGTATATGAAGAATTAAAAGAAAATGAAAATAAAATAAATGATGAATTAACTTTTGTTCAAGGTAAAGCCGCGGATATTGGCGGTTACTATATACCGGATAATGATAAGGTTAATAAAGTTATGCGTCCAAGCTTAATTTTCAATTCTATAATTGATTCATTGTAAATTAAAATTTGAAGCGGGGAATTATCTCCGCTTCTTATTTATAATTTTTTACGGTTTCAACAAAAGCTTTTACCAAAGCCAAATTTGCGGCACCGTTTACTAACACACTTGAATATGCGTGAAAAGAAATTTTATTAGATTTATTTAATAATTTTTCTAAAATTTTTACAACATTATTTTGAGCTATTCCGCCGCCAATAACTACTTCAATTTTATTTTCCGCAGAGTTTATTATTTTGTTAAGAATATCCACACCATCAACAGCTGATTTATTCTCGTTCCACTTTGTACCGCTTGTTAAAATTCTGTCGACTCCATATTCAATCAAAATTTCTAACGTCTCAAGCGGATTTGGAGTCGCGTCAAAAGCCCTATGGAATGTAACTAGTAAGTCGAGACTTTTAGAAATATCAACACAGCGCTTTAGTGAATCAATATCAACATTATTATTTTCGCTCAATGGTCCGAACACAACTCCGTTTGCTTTGCATTCGGCAGCTAATTTAATTTGATTGCACATTTCCGAAATTTCAATTTTGGTATAATTGAAATTTCCGGCTCTGTTTCTTATCATTACCATTAATCCTGATCTGTCTTCAAAAGCTTTTCGAGCTTTTATTATTTCTTTCTTCCCGGGTGTTAATCCCGATAAATGCATTTGACTGCAAAGTTCAATTGTATCAGCGCCTCCAATGTAAGCGGAAGAGACAGACTGTGAAATAAAATTATCGCTGTTAACACATATTTCAGTTTTAATCATATATTGTTAGTGCTTTATTCAAAATTAATTATTAATTATCTTTTAAAAATACAAAATCTCTGCCGTTCCAGTATTTAATTTGTGATTTTAATAAATTACAATATTCCTCGGTATCTGTAAGTGGTGGATTTGAAAAGTTACAGTACTTTGCTTTAATAAAATATTGAACATTTATTTTAACAAAAATATTGCTTCTTATTTTTTATTTTTATGTAATCAAAAACGAAATTTAGAAAAGGATATAAATTGAAATTTTATTTGCTCCACCCTCGAGAACAAATTGTTCGCATAATGAATAGAATATACAACAATAAAATGACAACACTTTCCGGAGGTAATTTATCCATAAGAGATTATAACGGTGATATCTGGATTTCACCCGCGGGAGTTGATAAAGGAAATCTTACGCCCGGTGACATTATGTGCGTTAAAGATAACGGTGAAATAATTGGCAAACATAAACCATCGTCGGAATTGCCTTTTCACGTTTCAATATATAAGGCTCGACCTGATATAAAAGCGGTTGTTCACGCTCATCCGCCTGCGTTGGTTTCGTTCAGCATCGTAAGAAATTTACCTGATACAAATATTATTCCCCAAGCAAAACGCGTTTGCGGTAATGTCGGTTACGCGCCATATGCATTGCCCGGAAGCAAGAAATTGGGAGAAAATATTGCAGAAACCTTTGGAAAAGGTTTTGATGTTGTTTTGCTGGAAAACCATGGGGTGGCAACAGGTGGTAAAGATATTTTAAATGCGTTCCACAAATTAGAAACTTTGGAATTTTGTGCCAGAACAATAATCCAGGCAAAAAGAATTGGGGATTTTTCAACTTTAACCGAAGAACAAATTTCCTTTTTTGACCATAGGAAATATGATTTGCCCGAATTTGAAATAACGGAACATTCAAGTCTTGAGAGAGAAATAAGAAGTCAAATTATTGAAATTGTGCACAGAGCTTGTGATCGGAATTTAATGATCAGCACAGAAGGAGTTGCGTCTATCAGATATGAGAATAATGACTTTCTAATTACTCCAACTGGATTAGGAAGAAGAAGTATTGATATTGAAGATATAGTAATGATAAAAAACGGAAAAAAGGAAAAAGGTAAAAACCCAAGCCGTTCGGTTTTACTTCACCAGGAAATTTACAATAATAACCCAAATATAAACTCAATTATTACCGCACAATCTCCCAGTGTAACAGCTTATGCAATTTCTAAAGAATATTTCGAAACAAGAACAATTCCGGAAAGCTATGTCGTCCTCCGCGACATTCCCAAAATTGAATTCGGCGCGCAGTTTAACGACCCGATAAAAATAGCGCGAACATTATCTGAACGTAAACACACAATTTTAATTCAAAATGACGGTTTATTAACTACCGGCAAAAATATTCTTGAGGCATTTGACAGATTGGAAGTTGCGGAATTCAGCGCTAACTCTTTGATCACTTCTCACGATCTTGGAAATTGTTTTAAAATAAATGATGAGCAGATCAAAGAATTAAATGAAAGGTTTTTTCTTGAGCATTAATAAATTTCTTACGGTATGAATATGAGAATTGCTTTCAAAATGAATTTATTTCCCGGAAACGAGAAAGAATATAAAAAAAGACATAATCCCATTTGGTCTGAATTGGAAAATACATTGATTTCTCATGGAGTCAAATCCTATACAATTTTTCATGATAGACAAACAAATTATTTATTCGGTTATGCTGAAATAAATAATTTACAAAAATGGCATGAAATTGCTGAAACGGAAATTTGTAAAAAATGGTGGCATTTTATGGCTCCTTTAATGGAGGTAAACAAGGATGAAAGTCCGGTTACAACTAATTTGGAAGAAGTATTTCATTTTGAAATATAGAAATTAAAGATTATGCTATGATTAAAAATATTATTCCCATTTTCATATTTTATTTATTCTACTTGCCAACTATTTTTGCACAAAATTATAAGTTGCTTTTATGGGAAGATAAAATTCCCAACCAAAATAATATTAAAGTAGAAGAAAAAGTTCAAATAACAGATAAACTCAGAATCACAGAAGTTGATAAACCAATGGTTGACGTGTATTTACCTGAAAAGAACTATTCCAGCCGTGCCGCAGTAGTAATATTCCCAGGCGGTGGTTATAAAATTTTAGCTTATGATTATGAAGGAACTGATGTCGCTAAATGGCTTAATTCATTTGGAATAGCCGGAATAGTTGTAAAATACAGACTTCCGCACACACCAAATAATATTGATGGAAGATTATCTCCTTTTTTGGATGCTCAAAGAGCAATACGTTTAACAAGATATAATTCGGAAAAATGGGGAATTGATTCTAATAAAATTGGTATCATGGGATTTTCAGCCGGTGGTCATCTGGCAGCTACGTTAGGAACCCACTTTAACGAAAATTTTTTTACATCTGATTCAATTGATTTGCTAAACTGCAGACCTGATTTTATGATTTTAATATACCCGGTTATAACATTTACAGAACCTTATTTGCATTCAGGCTCAAAATTAAATTTAATAGGCGAAAACCCAAAAACAGAACTTATCGATTATTATTCAAATGAACTCCATGTTACCCAATTTACGCCGCCTACATTTTTGGTGCACGCATCGGATGACAGCGGAGTTCCGGTTTACAATAGTTTAATGTTTTTTAATGAGCTTAAGAAAAATAATGTTAGATGCGAAATTCACATTTTTGAAAAAGGCGGACATGGTTTTGGATTAGCAATAGGAAAAGGAAGATTGGAACAATGGAAAGATGTTTGTATATCTTGGATCAAAGATATTATTTCAAAATAATTTTTGAATAAGTTAGCTTTAACAATCTAGGAATGACAATGAAAATAATTTCGAAAATTTCTAAAATTCTTAATTTAACTTTTTTCCTTTCCTACATAATTTTTGCTCAAGGAAAAATAAAAACCCCTTCATTTATTTCTGATAATATGGTTTTACAGCAAAACTTTAATGCTCCAATCTGGGGTTGGGCTGAAAAAGATTCAAAAATAACAATAATACCCAGCTGGGATAAAAAAAATTATCAAACCACTGCGGATCAAAACGGTGATTGGAGTATCAAAATTAAAACACCTTCTGCCGGTGGACCATATTCAATTATCATTAATGATGATACCTTAAAAAATATTTTAATAGGTGAAGTTTGGATTTGTTCAGGCCAATCCAACATGCAATGGTCGCTTGAACAATCGGAAAATTCAGAAGCTGAAATTCCCAAAGCTGATTTTCCAAATATCAGAATGTTTTATGCTGCCAGAGATAACGCGAGACAACCTAACAAAGATGTTTATGGCAGCTGGAAAGAATGTGCGTCTGAAGTAGCAAAAACTTTTAGCGCTGTTGCGTATTATTTTGGAAAGGAATTATTTAAGGAACTTAATGTTCCAATTGGACTTCTGCATTTCAGTTGGGGCGGTTCTCCTGCTCAGGCTTGGACAAATCCCGAAGCATTGGCTAAAACAAAAGAAGGAAAATATTATCTTGATCTATTTAATGAAAAAATAAAAAATACTCCGCCCGGAGAATTGCCAAGAAATTACAGAGATCCCGGCGCAAATTATTATGGAATGATAAAGCCATTAATTCCATTCGCTATAAAGGGTGCTATTTGGTATCAAGGAGAGAATAATGTATTTGAACACGAAATGTACAGGAACTTATTTGAAACAATGATTACCAATTGGAGAGATGAGTGGGGACAAGGTGATTTCCCATTTTATTTTGTTCAGCTCGCGCCGTTTAATTATTCCAAACCAGTTGTTGGTGCCGCTCTTCGCGACGCGCAGCGCGAATCTCTTGAAATTAAAAATACCGGAATGGCGGTTACTCTGGATATAGGAAATCCGGATGATATTCATCCAAAAAATAAATTGGATGTTGGTAAAAGATTGGCATTGTGGGCTTTGGCAAAAACTTATGATAAAAATAATATTGTATTTAGCGGTCCAATTTATAAATCAATGAAAGTTAAGGAGAATAAAATTATCTTACAGTTTGATTATATCGGCAGCGGACTTTTATGCAAAGGTGAAAAACTTACTAATTTTACCATTGCTGGAGAAGATAAAGTATTTCATAAAGCTGAAGCTGTTATTGAAGGAAATGAAATAGTGGTTTCTTCGAACAATGTAAAAACACCAGCTGCTGTTAGATATGCTTTTGAAAACACTGATCAACCAAATTTATTTAATAAAGAAAATTTACCAGCCTCAACATTTAGAACAGATAATTGGGAGATAATTACTGAAGATAAAGAATGATATTTATTGTAAAAAAATATTATCTTGGATTGTCATGAAGAGAGTTACAAAAATTATTATTCTTAAAATAAAATTATTAGGAATGAGCCTCCCGCTTTTATTATTGTTCAGTTACAGAGCGGAACATGTTCATAAGCCCGAAAATACAAAACCGAACATTGTTTTATTTGTCGCAGATGATCTTGGTTGGAATGATGTAGGATATCATGGTTCGGAAATTAAAACTCCAAATATTGATAAACTCGCTAAGAATGGAGTTGAACTAAATCAATTTTATGTTTATCCAACAAGCTCACCGAGCAGAGCTTCGCTGCTTACGGGAAAGTATGCAAGCAGATTTGGAATTGGCGGACCAATTGCACTTAACAGTAAACAAGTATTACCATTAAACGTTGAAACAATTCCTTTAATCCTTAAAAAAAGCGGGTATGAAACAGCAATAATGGGAAAATGGCATTTAGGACTTTCGTTAGAAAACGGACCTAATCATTACGGCTTTGATTATACATACGGATATCTTCATGGACAAATAGATCAATACACGCATTTATATAAAAACGGTGAAATAACATGGAATAGAAATGGAAAATTTATAAATGAAGAAGGTCATGCAACAGATTTGATAACAAAAGAAGCCATTAAATACTTAAAAGAAATTCATAAAAAGGAAAATCCATTCTTTTTATATATTCCATACAGCGTTCCGCATTATCCGCTGCAAGAAGAAGCAAAATGGATTGAACCATATCAAAATTTAAATGATGTTGAATCGCGAAAAATATTTGCGGCTTCCGTAGCCCATATGGATTTTTCTTTGGGTGAAATATTGCGGTATTTGGAAAATGAAAAATTGCTGGAAAATACTTTAATAATTTTTATAAGTGATAACGGTGCTGAAAGAGACTGGTATCCAAATAAAGAAAAAGGATTAAATTTATATAATGGTAAACACGGACCATATCCAAAATTGGGAGACAACTCACCTTTAAAAGGATTTAAAACTGAGCTTTCCGAAGGCGGAATTAAAGTTCCGGCTATAATTTATTGGAAAGATCATTTAATGAAAAATAAGTTGGAACAATTGATTAAAGTGACTGATATTTTTCCAACAATTCTATCTGCTGCTCAAATTGACGGAAGTAATTTGAAAAACTTGGATGGAGAAAGTGTTTGGAAAAGCGTTATTGATCCTGCTAAAATTACTTTTGAAAGAGAGCTTTATTTAAGGACTGATAAACATTCAATGCTAAGAATGGGTGATTGGAAAATTATTCAGCTTAATAATTCAGATAATACAAAATATGAACTTTACAATATTCTTCAAGATCCGTTTGAAAAAGAAAATTTAATAGATAAATACCCGCAAAAAAGAGATGAACTTATTGCAAAATTGAAAATCCTAAATACGCAATAAATTATAAAGTTTAATCAAATTCTGAAAGTTTTTAGAAATTCCTCAATTCTTCACAAACTTTTTATTGTTTTTAGAAATATTATTACAAATAAATTGCGAAGTTATATTATCTTTGTATAACTTACTAAAACGGTTTAGTAAATATTTACGAAAATCACATAATAAGCACGAAAAGAAAATTAAATTTTGTAAAATTAAATAAAGTGCTTTAGTAAAATAATTTATTCACGCTGTGAAAAGGAAATAAAATGAAAAATTTAAGCAGAGAAGATTTTATTAAAACCAGTTTACTGGCTTTAGGCGCGGTAATGGTTCCCAAAAATTTTCACTCCATTGATAATAGTCCTAATAATAAATTAGATGAAATAATTTTAGAAAAACTTATATACGGCAATAATAATACAATTGATAAATTTCTAAGTGAAAAGGATTCACCTCAAAGAATACAATATTATAGGAATTTAAGCGGTATACTTGCAAATCTAAGCGCCGGATTTTGTCATCCTAAATCAAAATACTATAAGTCATCTGAAATAATTTCTCCAATGGAAAATACAATAAAAAAACTTTTAAGTTTACAGTATCCTGATGGAACTCTTGATTCTGGCGGAAATAGAAAATCAGCTCCCGATACTGCTTTTCTTCTTGAAAGTTTGTGTCCCGCCGCTAAAATTATAAAAGAAAACAATTTTCCTGAATTGGAAAAGATTAATAAACTGCTCGATTCGTTTTTGATTAAAGCCGGAGAAGGCATAAGTACCGGCGGTGTGCACACTCCGAATCATAGATGGGAAGTTTCAGCTACGTTGGCAAAATTGTATTCACTTTATAAAGATGAAAAATATCTTCAAAGAATTGATGAATGGCTTGAAGAAGGAATTTATATCGATGAAGACGGTAATTATCCCGAGAGAAGCAGAAACTACGCTGTGGTTGAAAACAGCTCCTTTATAACTCTAGGTGAAATTTTAAAACAACCAAGATTTTTTGAAATTGTAAAGAGAAACCTGACTGAAAGTTTTTATTACCTTGAAGATGATGGTGAATTAGTAAGCCTAAATTCCCGCCGTCAAGATCAGTATGCGCCAATATCAATTTTAAAGGCTTATTTAGAATATAGATTTATGGCAATCCATGAAAACGATAAATTTCTTTCGGCTGTTACGAGTAAAATAGAATTACTTCCGGATTTTCAAAAGAGTATTTTGTCGAGGAATCTACCACATTTTATGGCAACTCCGCTATTGCTTAATGAACTGCCAAAGGGTGAAGAACTTCCCCAAAATTATACTAAGTTTTTTACTGTTTCAAATTTAGTTAGAATAAAAAATGGTGATATTTCAGCTTCTATTTTCGGAGGAAACGACAAACCTTTGATTATTGCTTCAGGTAGATCTTGTATTCCGACGTTTTTTACTTATCGTAAGAAAACCGCCATTCTAGATTACATGAGAATGTCAACGTCGTTTTTCAGTATGGGTTATTTTAGAAGCGATGGAATTAAAAAAGATGGGAATAAATATATTTTGCACGAGAAGAAAGAAGCGTATTATTATCATCCGTTTCCTAAAAATAAATTAAATAAAGATGGTGATTATGAGCTGACTGAATCGGTTGACGGAAGATTCTGGAGTAAAATGAATTTTGGCGATAGACCCAAAACTACGATGTCAATTGATTCAACTATACGAATAGAGGAAATTAATGACGGTTTCGATTTGGAATTTGAAATTACAGGCGCGGAAAATGTGGAAGTAACAATTGAACTTTGTTTTAAGGAAAACGGAAAATTAGAAGGAGTAAGCAACGGAAATAATCAAGATGATTTTTTCTTGGAAAGTGGCTCGGCAAAATATACGTTTGGTAATGATTCAATTGAAGTTGGTCCAGGAAAATTTGAGCATTCAAGTTTATATAATTTGGATGGCGAAGAATATTCTACGCATTTCGGAACTCTAAAAGGTAAAGGAATGCATTTATATATTACCGGATTAGTTCCATTCAAACATAAATTAACAATTAAATAAAGTTGAACATGAAAATTAATGATTCAAACACACAGCTGCATTTGCTGAAAGCTGCTTATCCAATATCGTATGAAATTCCTGAACCAAAAAAAATTATTTACGAGCTAAGTAAAGTTTTGAATTTTTTAGAAAAGTCGACACCTTCCAATCTAATAGATAAGACTACAAAAAAAATAATTTCTCAAAAAAATCATGTGAATGAAAATACGATAATTCCCAATAGTACGTTTCGTTTGACAAGTTATGAATGGGGTGTTACATATTTTGGATTGTTGAAATTTGCGCAAATTTCCGGTAATGAAAAATTCTCAAACTATACAATAAAAAGACTCGAGATGATCTCGAGATTATATGATTTCCATATAAAAAACCCACAAATAAAAATTGAAGAAAATTCAACAATATATTCAGTTGTTTTTCCCGCAGCTCTTGATGATTGCGGCGCTCTATGTTTTGCCATGTTAAATGTAAATCAACTTAACACAAGCATTATATTAGATCCGATTATAAAAAATTTTATTGAATACATCAGCGAAAAACAATTTAGATTTAAAGACGGTACATTAGCAAGAAATCGTCCTTATCAAAATACTTTATGGATTGACGATTTATTCATGAGTGTTCCCGCTCTAGCTATGATGGGAAAAATATCAAAAGATGAAAAATACTTTAATGACGCAATTAACCAAGTTTTGAGATTTTCACAAAGAATGTTCATTAATGAAAAAGGATTGTTTGCTCACGGTTGGGTTGAGAAAATGGAACCGAAACCAAAATTCTATTGGGCAAGAGCAAACGGCTGGGCATTAATGGCAATGGTTGAACTTTTATCCGTAATGCCTAAAAATCATAAAGATTATCAAAAAGTGTTGGATCAATTTTCAGCTCATTTAAATGGGTTGATAGAATATCAATCAGGTTCTGGCTTTTGGCACCAATTATTGGATAAGAACGATAGTTACTTGGAAACTTCAGCTACTTCAATTTTTACATACTCTATAGCAAAAGCAATAAATGAAGGAATAATTAATAAACTTACATATTCACCGATTGCGGTTTTAGGCTGGAACGCAATTTCGTCTAAAATAAAATCGAATGGTCAAATAGATGGCATATGTGTTGGTACGGGAATGGGTTTTGATAATTCATTTTATTATCATCGTCCGGTAAATAATTTTGCCGCGCATGGTTATGGTCCAATGTTTTTAGCCGGTGCGGAAGTTCTTCAATTAATAAATTCAAATAGTTTTAATATAATAGAAGGTTCAATTCAAATTTCATAAAAAAGATTTTTTTATTAATTGGAGAACAAAATTGTTAAAACCCATCATAAAGATCTCAACAATTTTTTTATTTGTTTTCGCTCAAATTAACTTTTCACAAGATTTTTTATCGCTAGACTCGCTTAAAAAAATATCTAAAACACATGATTTAACATTGCCCGATTGGGGTCCTTATACAAAAAGATATATTGGCATTTCACACATTCCTGACGTTAAAAGCGGACTTCGATTTGATCTTAGTGTTTTTCCGGGTCTTTATAGAAGAAAAATTTCAGTACCTAATGTACATTATGAAAGCGATTACCATCCTTGGGAAGCTTCGCCCAATTTAGAATATTTCAGCTTTAGACATGAAGTAATTTGGAAAGATCAACTGTACACGGATATTTCTTATTCCAACATTTCTGAAAAAAGCAGATTAATAAAAATTGAATGTGTAAATAATACTGAACAAAATGAAAACCTTGTAATTCATTTTATGGCATCTATGAATTTTCCGCCAATAAAAGAATATAGTCCCTACACGCCAATTTATCCTATGCGAATTACATTACCAAATGGAGCTCAATGGATTGACGCAATTGATTATTCTGATTTGAAGTTTGCAAATACAAGACCATCAGATAATTTAGTTTACGACGGAAAAATGCGAGGCGAAATTAGAGTCGATAAATTTGTAAACGGAAGCGGAATAGGAACCGGATTTGGAAAAGATATTGGAGATGAAATTTCATTTAATATCAGTTTGCAAAATGATATGGAAAATGCCGTATTGATGTTCAGATACAAAATGAAAAATAATTCTCGACTTTCCTTTAATGTTGCCGGCTTGATAAAAAGTGAAATATTATTTACAGGTAATGATGACTTTTCCGAATCAACTCTTGAATTGGGTAAAACCAAAAAAGGTAATTATGAACTTAAATTAATTTCTAACGGCGGTAGTGAAATAGAACTTGATGGATTTGCAATCGTGGAAAAAGATCAGACAAAAAATATCAAATATGATTTAAAGATATGGAATTATACACCGCAAATAACCGAAGGTCCGGTTAATAATTCACTGATACTTAAATATGAAGATGTCGATAAATATTACGGCTTAATTTGGTTTTACGATGAATTTGAAATCCGTGAATGGTATGGAAGAGATCTTGCTGATTACTTTAAGCGTAATGTAAATGAACATAATCAAAAAGTGTTTCACGGCGAGGAAGATGGACATTTTACAAATGTATTTTTAAGACCAATAATAATGGAACCAAATTCCAAACGAAATATTTACGGAGTTGTTTATTACGGAACAAAAAATGAAATTGAAGATTATTTCGAAAATTTAAAATACAGTCCAGAAAAATTTGAAGAAATTTACAGCGGCGCAAAGAGAAATGTTCCAAATATTGAATGCACGCCGGATGGTGAGAAGTATAAATTTAGTATTGAAAAAATGAACGCTACATTGGATTGCAACGTTGTTTATCCGATATATACTCAAAAGCAATATATTCGTCATCACGCGCCGGGAAGATGGTGGGATTGTTTGTATACTTGGGATTCCGGTTTTATTGGCATGGGTCTTTTACAGAGTGATGTTCTTCGCGCAGCGGAAAATTTAAATGCTTATACGCAGGAAGTCGGGGAACAATCCGCATTCATTCATCACGGAACACCCGTTCCGACTCAACATTATTTATTTCTAGAATTATGGAACAAAACTCAATCAAAGGATATGCTTGAATATTTTTATCCAAGACTAAAGCAATATCATGAATTTATGGCCGGAAAACTTGGAAGTTCATCGACAAAGATCCTTAAATCAAATCTTTTAAAAACTTGGGATTATTTTTATAATTCCGGAGGTTGGGATGATTTGCCTCCGCAAAAATATGTTCGTGATAATGGATTGGAAAAAACACTTTCCCCAGTAATTACTTCATCGCAAGTTATTAGAACGGCAAAAATATTGAAAATGACCGCGGAAAAACTTGGTTATAAAAACGATGTAAAAGAGTTTGATAACGATATTGAAACATTTTCAAAAGCACTTCAAAAGTATTCATGGGATAATGAAACCGGATACTTTGGCTATGTTGTGCATGATGAAAATGGAAATCCAGATCATATTTTAAAGTACAATAATGAAATAAACTATGATATGACTTTCGACGGAGCTTATCCATTAATTGCTGGAATTTGTAATGATAGTCAGAAAGAAAGAATACTATCCTCATTAAAATCCGATAAACATATTTGGTCAAATGTCGGACTTTCAGCTGTTGATCAATCAGCACCGTATTATAAAATTGACGGTTATTGGAACGGGACCGTTTGGATGGCGCATCAATGGTTTTTCTGGAAGACTATGCTTGATCTTGGCGAATCGGAATTCGCGTTTAAAATTGCAAAAACGGCTTTGGATGTTTGGAAGAATGAAGTAGAAACATCGTATAACTGTATGGAGCATTTTTTAATTGAAACCGGAAGAGGTGCGGGCTGGCATGAATTCGGTGCATTGTCTTCGCCTGTAGTTATTTGGTTTGCAGCATATTATCAGCCAGGTAACTTTTCCGCCGGGTTTGACGTTTGGATTGAAAATAAAAAATTCGATAAATTATTCACAAATTTCAGCGCAGATATATCTGTAATTAAAAATAATAATAGAACAGCTTCATTTGTTGTTTGTATGAACCCGAATTTTAACTATGAAGTAAAATGGAATAATAAAGTAATTGATTATAAAATGCTTGGGAAAGGAACATTAAGTATTGATTTAAATTTGTCTAAAAATAGAAAAGGTAAACTTGATATAGTACAAAAACCTTTTTAATTAAGTAATATTTTTATTTAACTTTTGGGGGAATTTCAGAATGAAAAGAAACAATTACATTGTTATATTAATATTGTCTACATTTTTTGTGATTTCTTTCATTACAAATATTCTGGGTGCCTTAAACCCAGATGTGATTAACAGCTTTAGTCTGAGTTTAACCTTATCCTCACTATTACCATTTGCATTTTTCATTGCGTATGGAGTTATGTCAATTCCTGCCGGCATTTTGGTCGAAAAGTTCAAAGAGAAAAATACCATGATCGCGGCGTTTTCATTAGCGTTAATCGGTTCCTTATTATTTTCCTTATTCCCAAATTATTTAGTGTTTTTGATTTCATTGTTCCTTATGGGATCCGGAATGGCTATGCTTCAAGTTGCAATAAACCCATTATTAAGAGTTTCCGGCGGCGAAGAACATTTTGCGTTTAACTCAGTTTTGGCTCAATTGTTATTCGGTGCCGCATCGTTCATTTCACCTATGATTTTGACATATTTGATCTCTAATCTAAATGCGCAAAGTTCAGATAATTTTATCAAATCAATATTTTCAACAATTATTCCCGTAGATCTTTCATGGGTTTCGGTATATATTTTATTTTCAATAATTCTATTAATTATGATCGCCTTAGTACTTTTTACAAAATTTCCAAATGTTGAAAGAAAAGAGGACGAAATAACCGGAAATTGGGAAATTCATAAAGAGCTATTTAAAAACAAAACAGTAATATTATTTTTTATTGGGATATTTGCATATGTTGGTACCGAACAGGGTGTTTCATTTTGGATATCAAAATTCTTATATACTTATCATAACGTTGATCCCTTAACTACGGGCGCTTCAATTGTCGGATGGTTTTGGGGAATGATGTCAATAGGATGCTTAGTAGGATTAGGTTTACTTAAATTATTTGACAGTCGAAAAATTTTGGTTGTTACATCAGTCTTGGCGATAATATTTTTGGCATTTGCGCTAGAAGGTAGTGCGGATATTTCACTTTTTGCGTTTCCCGCCGTTGGGTTTTCCATTTCAGTAATGTGGTCAATTATTTTTTCATTAGCGCTTAATTCTTTAAATAAGCATCATGGTTCTTTTGCCGGAATTTTGTGTACTGCAATAATTGGCGGAGCAATTGTTCAACTATTCATTGGTTGGCTTGGAGATAATTTTGGTCTTAAAACAGGGATGTCTTTCATTTTCGTAATTTTACTATACATCTTTAGCATTGGAATTTGGGCAAAGCCAATAATTTCCAATGAAACAATAAAAAGAAATTAGTTTTGGACTAAAATTAAAAATGAATTTAAGATCTTTCATCACTGTTCAGATTACTGCAAACTGCATATTTATTCATTTTAAAATTCTTTTTTAAAAAAATAACTTGCTTTTAAAAATTAAAAACAGTATTTAACTAAACCGTTTTAGTAAAAATAATTGATTATTGGTTTAAAGTGTTTAATCATTTGACTTAACTATAAGTAAATCGGTATAGTAAATAGTCAATTTCCTTTTCAGATAGTGCTTAATTCGAATTACAAAGTCTAAAGTTACAAAGTGTCTTATTTATAATTTGGTAAAATTTATAAAAATTATAGTTTGTTAATATTTCAATTTTGTTTCTTAAAAATACATTGAACAAAGAAAACTTAATAACTATTTGCAAAAAAACATGGAAATGAAATTATGCAATCATTCAATACTAATCTAAACAACTTCGGCAGTTTAATTTTTCGTTCATTCTTATTATTGATATTTATTAGCAGTTTTCAACTTGCACAAAGATCCGGAAATATTATAGGAGTCGTAAACGACAAAGCGTCCGGTGATCCATTGCCCGGTGCAAATGTTTTTTTAGATGGAACAAGTTTTGGAGCTGCTTCTTCATTGGATGGTGAATATGTAATAAGACAAGTGCCACCTGGTGATTACAATATGATAGTTAAATATATCGGCTATAAGGAAAAGAAAATAGCAATAAATGTTAAATCAGGTTCAACACTTAAATTAGATGTTGATCTTGAATATGTTGCAGTTGAAAGTGAGGAAGTTCTTGTTTCAGCTCAAGCGGTTGGACAGATTGAAGCTATAAATCAGCAGTTGTCATCTAATACAATAAAAAACGTAGTTTCAGCTGATCGTATTCAGGATATACCTGATATTAATGCTGCGGAATCTGTGGCGCGGTTGCCCGGAATTAGTATAGTTAGAAGCGGAGGAGAAGGACAAAAAGTTACCGTCCGCGGATTATCACCTAAATATAATGTAATGCAAGTGAACGGCGTTAGAATGCAGTCCACTGACCGTGACGACAGAAGCGTTGATTTAAATATGATTGCTCCTAATGTACTTTCCGGAATTGAAGTAACTAAAGCTCTTACGGCGGATATGGACGCGGATGCAGTTGGCGGAACCGTTAATTTAAAAATCGGAAGTGCCGACGAAGGATTTCATAGTAGATTTGGCGCTCAAGGCGGTTACGGTTCAATGGCAAATACTTACGGTAATTATAGGATTAACGGGTTAATAAGCGATAGATTTTTCGATGAAAAACTTGGTGTTCAAGTTTCAGGTTTCTTAGATAATTTTAACAGAAATTCTGATGTATTAAGTGCTTCGTGGATAACAAATAGATCAACTGTGACAGAACAAGGAAGTGATTTACTGCTTACGGAACTTGAGTATGCTACAATTACCGATAGAATTACAAATAGAAAAAGAGCCGGTGGCGGTTTAGTGCTTGATTATCAATTGCCGTTTGGTAAATTATTTCTGAATAATTTTATTAGCAACTTATCAGAAAATCAAAAAGAAGTTTGGAATGGCATCTATACTAACGGTGCATTTTCAGCTTATGCTACTTTAAGTGAGGCAAGCAATACTGTATTTAATAATGCGCTTCAAGGCGAATTTGAATTTTCTAATATTGGTATGGATTTTTCTATTTCAAATTCTGTTTCTTCTCAATATAGACCTGGAGATCTGCGCATGAATGTTGGTACGGAACAGGGGCAGACAGGAACAATAATTCCGCAGGGATTTATTGCTAGAGAATCAGAACCGGATGTTTTCTTAAATACTATTTCTGTTAGTAAAAATTTGAGAGTAACAAATTTTAATACTTTAAAAAGAGATGTAAATGAATCTGCTCAAGAAGGTCTATTAAATTTTAAAATTCCATATAATTTTTCTACTTATCTTTCAGGAACATTAAAATTTGGCGGAAAATTTGTACACAACAATAGAAAGAACGACGAAACACAATGGTTCAACACTCCGGATCGAGTTCATGTTGGCGAATTATTTGTTCAACTTTTAGAGGATTCAGTATGGACAGATTTGGGCTTAGCTCCGGAAGATAGAAATTTAGGAATACGAGCTTTTTTATTTGAAAACGCAAATTATGACGTAGGTGATTTTTTATCTGGAAAAGAAGGTATCAACACCTTTTTTTACTTACCTAATACAGATAGAATGAAAATTTTTGAAAGATTAGCGAAAGCCAATACAGTAAATGACAACGGTATAATTTATTCAGCTTATCCAATTGAAGAACAGCCTTCAAGGCAATATGATTATGATTATTCAAGAAATTTATCCGCATTTTATGTTCAGACCGATTTAAATATTGGACGATATGTTACTTTGTATCCCGGTATTCGTTATGAAAATTTTGATGTTGATTATTCAGCATATTTTACCGAAAGATATGGCCCGAATACTTTTGATTTTAGAAGTACTAAATTAAATGTTGATACAATAAATACCATTAACGGAAAAAATTGGTTTCCACAACTTCATGTGCGTATTAAGCCGCTTGATTGGCTAGATATTAGATTGGCTTCGACAAAGAGCATAATTTATCCTGATTACAGAGCGATTTCGCCTTATAGATACCTGAATACTTTTAATAATCCGCCAACTTTATTCATTGGAAATCCTTATTTGAAACCAGCAATTTCACAAAATTATGACGTTTACGCTTCGGTATATGATAATAAAATTGGATTGTTCACAGCCGGTTACTTTTATAAAGAAGTAGATAATTTAATAGTAGCATCAAGTTTTAAAACAAAAGATGCTTCAACTATCAATAATATGATGCTATTAACCAAGACTCAAGACACGCAAATTGACACATGGATTAACTTGGAGCAAACATCATTTATTCGCGGATTCGAATTAGATTGGCAGACCCATTTTTGGTATCTTCCTTCTTTCTTACATGGAATAGTTTTTAACATTAATTATACACATATCAGTTCAGAAACTAGCTACCCATTCCAAACATCAAAGAAGATAGGAACAGGACCATTTGCTAAAACTGTTTTTATAGATTCATCAAGAGCAGGTCGTATGCCTGATCAACCAAATGATATTCTCAATGCAACAATTGGTTACGATTACAGTGATTTTTCTGCGCGTCTTTCATTCGTGTTCCAAGATAACGTTTTAATTTCAGTAGATAGGACATTTGACGAAAGAGATGCTTATACCGACGCTTCATACCGATGGGATTTTACTGCGATTCAAAAATTACCATGGGTGCAAGGGTTACAGGTTTATTTAAATGTGAATAATATTTCAAATGAACCGGATCGCCGTTTTATAAGTGTCTTGAAAAAATTAAATTCTGTTGAATATTATGGGATGACAACTGATTTGGGAGTAAAGTACGAATTTTAATTATTAAAAATTTTACCTAAAAAAATAAAAGGAGATTTAAAAACAGTATTGAAAATTATTTATAACTAAAAAAAATAAAACATACCTAAAATAAAAAGGGAGGAATGAATGAAAAAAATGATGCAATCTATGTTGTTTTTAATCGCATTTGGAACAACATTAATGGCTCAAACAACTTTGGATGCAAACCAATTTGTAAATGATCAAATTACTGGTCCTGGAGTTTATTTAGTTGAAACTGGCAAGATATATGCATTTGACGGAAGACTAGATGTAACTTGGGATATTACAATCCAGGGTCCTGCAGTAGATTGGATTGGTTCAGCGGAAAATCCGCCGGTATTGGTTAATACTCCTGGCGATGATGGTCTTGCAAGACAATTAATGGAAATTGGTACTGGGGGAAAAGTTACACTTAAAAACCTCATGCTAAGCGGGTTGCACAGCAATGGCGCTGTTGTTGGCACTTTTGTTGCAAATGTTGGCGGAGAAGGCTTTGTAGCAGACAATGTTGCCGCGGTTGACTGGCAGGATTTTGCATTTAGAAATCAATTTAAAGGGTCCGTAATTTCTCTTACAAACTGCGTCTTCTTAAATGGTGTTAGATTAAGTTATTCACCTTGGGGCGGTTTTCCATTAAGAATGGATGTTGCTTGTACAGATGTAACACTTGAAAACAATACAGTATTCAACTCAGGACGATTGATTGCAAATAGTGGTCCCTGGCTTAATGCTACAGTTCACGAACTACATTGTACATATGTAAATCAAACAGTAAACGGACACGAACAGCGTGCATACGAAATGATTCAAGCCAATAATATTTTCTATAATTATCATTTTGTTGGTCGTAAAACAACAAGCAACGTTTATGATTCATATTTTACAACATGGAATTATTTCGCAGATGCAAAAGCAAAATTGGATTCAATATCATTGTACCTTGGCAATAACTTCTTTTATCGCCAACCTGAAATTGATAATTGGTTTGTAACTTCAGGCGGAGATTCAATTTTACCGAGCTTATTGTGGGAACATGCTAATGTTGATTCTTTTGTAACTATTGATAACAACTATAAAATTGGTACTAATTATGCTGAATTTGAAATTGGATTTAATAACTATCCTGATATTCTCGCAAAACAAATTCAGTTCTTAGATGAATATTGGTATTCGGCACACAGAGGAACAGATTGGCCGGATTGGAGAGTTCCATCACCAGTAGTTTGGGATACAACAACCGGAATTCCATCAATCGCCGCTTGGCCTCCTGCTATGGATTTAAGCTATACAAACACATATTTGCAGAAAGCCGGAACTGATGGATTGCCTTTAGGCGATTTAAACTGGTTCCCATCAAAGAAAGCAGAATTTTTGACAAATAAAACTGCAATTATAGCTTCATTAAGAGATTCAATTGCAAATGCAAAAGCTTTATATGTTCCTGGCTCAGCCACACCAATGATTACACCAAACATGGTATCGGTTAAACAAGAAGGTTCTGTAATTCCACAGGATTACTATTTATCAAATAATTACCCAAATCCGTTTAACCCATCGACAAAAATTACATTTGGAATTCCAGAACAAGCAAACGTAACAGTATCGGTGTATAATGTTTTGGGACAAAAAGTATTTGAGATGACAGAACATAATCTTGCAGCCGGAAGTCATTCATTTAATTTTGACGCGTCAAAATTAAGCAGCGGAATTTATGTATATTCAATTAGTACAATAAATGCAGCAGGACAGAAATTTGCTGCATCAAAGAAAATGATGTTCTTAAAATAATATTAGTTATTGTTCAATTAAGTTTCTCCATATAAATTATGGAGAAACTTTTTTAATAATATTTAGGTAAACTTTGCGCTATGTGAAAAATCATATTGAATCATTTCTTAATAATTTCAATAAAATACACCTTCTTTTTAAATTCTCAATTATATACTCTGCATTTTTATTATTCCCGCAAGATTTAGTTTTAGGAGAAGTAAAAGATTATAACATTTTAGATTATGGTGCAAAATCAAATTGTAACACTTTAAATCATATTTATATTCAAGCCGCAATAGATGATGCCTATAAAAATGGAGGAGGAAAGGTTATTGTACCACCTGGAATATTTTTAACAGGATCATTTTATCTTAAATCAAATGTTGAATTGCAAATTGATAAAGGAGCTGTATTAGTCGGCTCTACAGATATTAGCGATTATAAAAATATAGATGATTGGAAAGCTCTTATATTAGCTGAAAATCAGAGCAATATAAAAATTACAGGCGATGGAATAATTGACGGTCAGGGAAGAAGTTTAGCATTAAAAATTGACAGTTTATTTTATGCCGGTAAATTAGATTCTATTTATTATAATAAAAACAGAAAAAGACCAAATGAACATATTAGGCCTGAATTAATCAAATTTTATAAATGTGATTCTATTGAAATAAAAAATATAAATCTTAAAAATTCTTCATGCTGGGTGCAGACTTATCAATTATGCAGCAATTTGAAAATAGATAATATTAAAGTTATAAGTGATGCTTATTGGAATAATGACGGTTTGGATATCGTTGACTGTAAAAATGTTCATGTTTTTAATTGTTATATAAATTCAGCTGATGATGGAATTTGTTTAAAATCTGAAGATAGTAGTGCATTAAATGAAAATATCGTTATTGAAAATAATACGATAAGATCAAGCGCAAGTGCGGTAAAATTCGGCACTGCATCATCCGGCGGATTTAAAAATATTACAATTAAAAATATCAAAGTATTTGATACATTCAGATCAGCAATAGCATTAGAATCTGTCGACGGCGGTATTTTAGAAGATGTTTATATTAAAAACATTACTGCATATAATACAAGAAATGCGGTTTTTATAAAATTAGGACATAGAAACGTTGATGGTAAAATAGGAACCCTTAAAAATATTGTAATAAAAGATATAAAAGTTCATATTCCATTTAATGTACCTGATTTAAATTATGAAATTCGCGGACCGGAATTATCATTCATTCACAATCCATTTCCCGCATCAATTACAGGGCTTCCGGAAAACTTTATTGAAAATGTTACTTTAGAGAATTTTGAAATAGTTTATCCAGGTAAAGGCAATAATGGATTAGCCAATCTACCCTTATTTAAATTAAAAGATGTTCCGGAAAATGAAAAGGAGTACCCTGAATTTCACATGTTTGGTGAATTACCTTCTTGGGCATTTTATATTCGGCATGTAAAAAATTTGACTATGAAAAATTTCATCATTGTTGCAGAGAATCCAGATTATAGACCGGCTTTTGTTTTTGATGATGTTGAAAAATTAAATTTAGAAAAAATTGATATTTTGGAAGATGAAATTGATAAGCATCAAATAATTCTATTTAATGTTAAAGATTATTTCATTGATGATAAATTAGAAAAAGAACTATTTATAATTAAATGAACATTATTCTTTAAAGATTATTAAATTTGCAATTATAAAATAATTGAATTGTTCTGTTAGGAATTTTTATGAAGTTGACAATTGTAGACATTGCAAAATTATCCAACGTTTCGGTTTCTGCCGTATCTATAGTACTTAATAATAAACCAGGAGTTTCTAAAAAGACTAGAGAAAAAGTTCTTAAAGTAATTGAGAAGTATAATTATAATCCAAATCAAATTGCGCAATCTCTTGCGTTAAAGGAAACGAAAAGTATAGGTTTAATAATTAAAGAAATTGATAATCCGCATTTTGCCAAAGTAATGAAAGGCGTTTATGACACCGCTTCGGAATTTGGTTACTCTGTTTTGTTGGGAAGTTCGGAATTAAATGCTGAAAAAGAAGCTGAAATAATCAATACAATGTTAAGTAAAAGAGTTGACGGGTTGATTATTTCTCCAATTCAAAATGACGTAAGAAACTTTTTTTCATTGGCAAATTTGATGAGTGACAATGTTTCATTTGTAATTCTTGGCATGATTGATAATTATACTGTTAATAGTGTGGATATTGATAATCGTAAAGCAGCAAAGGAAGCAGTGCTGCATCTAATAAAATTAGGACATAAGAAAATTGCCTACTTTGGCGGTCCGCCGCATTCGGGACATGCTCAAAAAAGACTATATGGTTATCAAAACGCGTTGAATGAAAATTTAATTCCAATTGATGATGAGCTACTTTTTACAGTCGGACCAAACATAGAAGATGGTTATAATCTTGCTCATGAATTGTTTTCCAATAGCAATGGCAATAGACCAACCGCAGTATTTTGTTATAATGATCTTGCTGCAATTGGTGTAATAAATGCGTTAGAAAAATTAGAAATAAGCGTACCGGAAGATGTATCTGTTTTTGGTTTTGATAACATTGATTTCGGTAAATACTTAAAGTTCCCTTTATCAACCATTGACATGCCCGCATTTAAAATTGGTGAAGAAGCCACTAAATTGCTCATTAGAGTTATTCAATCAAAAGGTGAAATAAGGAATGAAAAAGTAATTTTGGAACATCAATTAGTAATAAGAAATACATGCTCTAAGGTTAAAAGAATGTATCAAGCTAAGGAATAATTAATTATTCAAAAATAATGTATATTTAAACAAGCCCGCATAGAAAAATCTTGATTTTGACCTCAAATTTCGTTAAATAACTAAAGCGTTTTAGTAAGAATAATCAGTAATGCCGGAACATTATAAATTACTTAATGTTACAAAATCATTTTTATTATGAATCGATTTAGTGAGCTGAAATTTTAAGAACTATTTTATTTGTTATATAAGCTGTATTATTTAATTTATCACGCTAACCAAGTTAAAATAAAAATTTACAATAGTTAATATTAATAATATCTAAATATCTTATATAAGTTTAATTTATAATTAATAATATTAAAATGAAAAAGACAATTATTAAAATATATCATACTATAATTATAATTTCACTTTATAATTATTCACTAATAATTGCCCAAAATGATTTAGTAAAGTATGTAAATCCATTGATTGGAACAGCTCCTTCAAGAACAATAAGCGCCTTAAAACATGGTGAAGGAACTGAAAATAACGCTCAAGTAATTCCTTCTGTTACGGTTCCATTTGGGATGACAAATTGGACGGCTCAAACAAAGAACGTTGAAACAAAGTGTGTGGCACCTTATTATTATAAGGATTCGCTGATTACCGGATTTAGAGGCTCACATTGGTTAAGCGGTTCTTGCACTCAAGATTATGGAAGTTTTACAATTATGCCGATTTCAGGTAAATTAATTTACCTGCCTGAAAATAGAGGTTCGGTATATAATCATGATAATGAAATTTCAACACCCTATTATTATAAAACGCATCTGGATAATTACAACATTGATTGCGAATTAGCAGCTACCGAAAGATGCGGCTTCTTAAAATTTACTTTTATTGCCGATGAAAATAAATATGTAATTGTAGAACCCAACAGCGATGAAAATGAAGGCTTTATTAGAATTATTCCTGAAGAAAATGAAATTGTCGGTTATAACCCAGTTAATAGAATTTACCAGGGCTGGGGAGAAAAAGCCGGTTTCAGCGGTTATTTCGTTTTACGTTTTGATGTACAAATTTTAAATTACGGTATTTATCAAGGTAATAATGTTTTTGAAAATCAAAATGAAATTGCGAACCTTGAAAAAATTGGCGCTTATGTTGATTTTACAAAATCTGAAAAAAAAATTATAAATGTAAAAATCGGGACATCCTTTGTAAGCATTGAAAATGCAAGAAAAAATTTAGAAGCCGAAATTGGGGACAAAAATTTTGATGAAATAAAATTTCGGTTAAAGAATATATGGAATGACTATCTATCCAAAATAAAAATAGAAACAGACAGTAATGAAGAAAAAGTAAAATTTTATACTTCATTTTATCATTCTCTTCAACACCCGCGGACATTTAGCGATTTCAATGGTGATTATCCTTCTTTCAATGGAGGAAAGGAAACAAAGAATTCTGGCAATGATAATTATTATTCCGACTTTTCCGTTTGGGATACTTATAGGGCGCTTCATCCGTTATTTAATATAATAATTCCTGAGAAAAGTCGAGGTATGTTGAAGTCTTTGCTGCTTATGGCAGAACAAGGCGGTTGGCTTCCAATTTTCCCTTGCTGGAATAGTTATACTTCTGCTATGATAGGCGATCATGTTATTTCATTAATAGCCGACGGATATGTTAAAAATATTTTAGATTTAGATCAAAAGCAGTATTCATTTTTAGTGAAAAATGCTACCCAATCACCAATAGATTTTAAGGAATATAATGATGGAAAAGGCAGAAGAGCTTTAAGCTCATATTTGCAATATGGGTATATTCCACTTGAAGACAGCGTAAAACAATCATTCCATAAGCAAGAACAAGTTTCAAGAACTTTGGAATATGCGTATGATGATTTTGCGTTGAGTCAAATATCTAAAAAAATGGGTATGACTGAAGATTACCTGAAATTTTATAATAGGTCGAAAAATTATAAAAATGTTTTTGATCCTTCCGTAAAATGTGTAAGAGGAAAATTTAAAGACGGTAAATTCACGAATGAATTTATCAAAGATAAAAGGATGCCCTATATTACTGAAGGAACGCCTTGGCAATATACTTGGTATGTTCCTCAAGATATTGACGGACTAATAAATTTAATGGGCGGTAAAGATGAATTCAATAAAGAACTTGAATATTTTTTTCAAAGTGAAAATTATTGGCATGGAAACGAACCAGGTCATCAAATTCCATTTCTGTTTGCTTACAGTGGTGAATTAGATAAAACAAATGTAATTGTTGATAAAATTTTGAATGAAGAATATGGCGCCGATCCAGGCGGACTTAGCGGGAATGATGATTCGGGACAAATGTCAGCTTGGTACGTTTTTGCTTCAATGGGATTTTATCCGGTTTGTCCGGGCTCAACTGAGTATGCTATATTTTTACCAAAAAATAATTCAAGCATTATTGATTTGGGAAATGGTAAAACATTTAAAATTTTTAAAACCGGTACAAGTAAAAATTTCATTGTAAAATCAATTTTACTTAATAATAAAGTTTTGGGAAAAAATACAATAGATCATTCTGAAATTATGAATGGCGGTGTTTTGGAATTTGTTTTAGAATAAATCAATGAAAATATCCTTACAAAAATTATACGAAAAATATTACGGCAGTTATGGAATTCCTGCGTTCAACGTTTTTACGGCTGAACAAGTAATGGGAGTTTTTAAAGGCGCTAATAAAGCGGAACTTCCAATAATAATTGCAATAACGCCGGCAGCTCGAAATTATATTTCACATGAAATGCTTCAGGCAATGATTTCGGCTGCTGCTATTCTTTATCCCAATGTTGAATTTTCAGTACACCTAGATCACGGAAATATCGATCATTGTATTAATGCAATTAACAGCGGTTTTTATGATTCGGTTATGATCGACGCGTCTCACGAAACATTTGAAAATAATATTTCAATAACTTCGGAAATTGTTAATCGAGCACACGAAAAAGGAATCGCGGTTGAAGCTGAATTGGGAGTACTTAGCGGAGTTGAAGATAATATTAATGTTTCAGAATTTAATTCTAGATTTACTGATCCGGATCAAGCGTCTGAATTTATTAAAAGGACAAATATCGATTCATTAGCTGTTGCAATTGGTACTAGTCATGGCGCATATAAATTACAAAATGTTGATGGATTGCAATTTAACATTCTTGAAAAAATAAATAATAATCAATTTGGATTCCCAATTGTTCTTCATGGCGCGTCGAATGTTTCTAAAAGTGAAATAATTAGAATTAATGACGTTGGCGGAAAATTGCAAAACAGCGCAAAAGGAATTGAGATTGAACAAATTCGAAGAGCAATTAAACTCGGCATATCAAAAATTAACATAGCAACAGATTTAAGATTATTATGGACGAGAGTTCACCGCGAATTTTTTATGGAAACACCAGAACTTTTTGATCCTACAATTCCTGGAGAAAAATATATTAACGAAATTTCAAAATTGGTTTATATAAAATGTATTTCATTTTTCTTAGGAAATAACTTAGATGCATTATTTATAAATACAAACAATATTATGGATTACAATGATTAGAGATCTTAATTGTAAATTATTAGTTCACCCTTATAATATTAAAAGTGGACAATACCATGATTTGACTACTGATAATATTGGGTGGAAACATTTAAACTTCGGCGCAAGGAAAATATCAAAAGGTGAAATCTGGAAAAGTAATTCTGAAGAATTTGAAATTTGTATTGTACTGCTTGGAGGGAAATTTTCAATTGAATCTAAATATGGAAATTGGTTTACAGAAAACGGCAGAAAAAATGTTTTTAACGGTTTACCGCATGCAGTCTACTTACCTGCGCATACTGAATTTAGTCTGAAAGGCGAAAGTGATGAAGTTGATTTTGCGTTTGGCTATACTAAATCGCAAAGTGAACATGTAGGATATTTTATTACACCTAAAATGGTAAAAGATTTCGGCATTGAGCTAAGAGGTGGAGATAATGCATCACGACAAATAAATTCTATTTTGCCTCCTGGATCTGCATGTGGTAAACTCGTTTGTGTTGAAGTTTATACGCCGTCTGGAAATTGGAGTTCTTTTCCGGCACATAAACACGATGAAAGAAAAGTGGCCCCCAATGGAAAAATAATTGAAGCTGAACTTGAAGAAATATATTTTTACAAGTTTGAAAAACAGCAGGGTTTTGCTTTACAGAAAGTTTATACAGATAGTAGAGATCTAAATGAAATTGCCGAGCCGCATAATAATGACGTAGTATTAATTCCAAGAGGTTATCATCCTGTTTCAGCAGGACACGGTTATAATACTTATTATTTAAATTTTCTTGCAGGATCGGATCAATCATTGGCTAATACAGATGACCCTGATCATAAATGGATTTACGGAACTTGGAAAAAGATGGATGAGAGACTTCCTTTAGTAACTTTGGAAATGAATAATGAATAATACAGAAAAAAAATATGACGTTTTTACTTATGGTCGTTCATCTATTGACCTTTATAGTAATAATATTGGCGCGCCATTTATTGACATTAAAGAATTTGGCGCATTTGTCGGCGGTTCGCCATTAAATATTGCGGTTGGATTACGACGTTTGGGATTAAAATCTGCTCTTCTTTCCGCGGTTGGAAATGATATGGTTGGAAAATTTCTTCTGAACTTTTTAACTAAGGAAGATGTTGAAACTAAATTTATACCTATAAAAGATGGTTCAAGAACAAGCGCGGTTATTTTAGGAATTGAACCGCCTAATAATTTTCCGTTAGTGTATTATCGTGATAACTGCGCTGATTCAAAATTTAATATTGATGATGTAATTAATGCAGACATTTCAAGCACTAGATTATTGGAAGTTTCCGCAACTGCGCTGAATATTGAACCAAGCAGATCCGCCGCGTTTTTTGCCGCCGAACAAGCCAGAGAAAATAATATTCCGATTTTAATTGATTTGGATTTTAGAGCTGATCAGTGGTATGATGCAAGAGCATTTGGCGTTACTACAAGAGCCTTCTTGAATTACGCAAACTTAGCTATAGGAACCGAAGAAGAAATTTTAGCTACAATGTTAAAAGATCCGACGCAGATCAGTATTAAAAATCAGCAAATCTCTGCTCCTGAAATTACCGGGAACATTGATGAAGCAATTGAGAATATTCTTAAAACCGGAGTTGAAGCATTAATTGTAAAACGTGGATCTAAAGGTGCTTCATATTATTTGCAAAATGGAAAACGAATTGACGTGCCCGGTTTTCCGGTTGAAGTAATTAATATTTTAGGGGCGGGTGACGCTTTTGCAGCCGGTTTCATTTTTGGTTTTCTAAATAATTGGGATTGGTATAAAAGCTGCCGATTAGCAAATGCCTGCGGTGCTATATTAGTCACAAAACATGGATGCGCAAATTTTAATCCCACTTACAATGAAGTAATGCAATTTATTGAATCATATGGAGGATTTTAATGGAAACAGTTAAACTAACGGTTGCTCAAGCAGTAATTAAATTTTTAATGAATCAATATGTTGAAAGAGACGGTAAAAAGAACAAATTTTTTGCGGGCTGTTTTGGCATTTTCGGACATGGAATTGTTGCCGGTATTGGTCAAGCTCTTCATGAAAACCCAGAATTCAAATATTACCAAACCCGAAATGAACAGTCAATGGTGCATACTGCCGCTGCTTACGCAAAAATGATGAATCGTTTAAGTACGTTTGTTTGTACAACTTCTATTGGTCCGGGTGCGACAAATATGCTTACGGGAGCCGCTGCCGCAACAATTAATAGATTGCCGGTATTATTAATTCCCGGCGATATTTTCGCAAGGCGAAACGTTGCGCCTGTTCTGCAGCAGCTTGAATTACAATATACACAAGATGTTTCTGTAAACGATTGCTTTAAACCCGTTTCAAAATATTGGGACAGAATAAATAGAGCAGAGCAATTAATTACAGCACTTCCTGAAGTTATGAGAGTACTTACATCACCATCTGAAACGGGGACAGTAACACTTGCTCTTCCTCAGGATGTTCAAGCCGAAGCTTTTGATTTTCCAAAAGATTTATTCAAAGAAAGAACATGGTTAATTCAAAGAACCAGAGCGGATAAAGAATTATTATCAACCGCGGCGAACATGATAAGGAAAAGCACAAAACCTTTAATAATTGCCGGAGGCGGAACAATATACAGTGATGCAACATATGAACTCGATAAGCTTGTTGATTTAACAGGAATTCCGGTTGCAGAAACTTTTGCTGGTAAAGGATCCCTGAAATATGATAAGCCCGAAAATTTAGGTGCGGTCGGCGTTACCGGAACTCCGGGTGCGGTTCAAATGTCTGCCGAAGCGGATTTAATTATTGGCATAGGAACAAGGTATAGTGATTTTACAACATCGTCTAAAACAGCGTTTAAAAACCCAAATGTAAAATTCATAAATATTAATATCACCGATTTTGATTCTCATAAACATTCTGCACTACCTATAATTGGTGACGCAAAAGTTGTTCTGCAGGAGTTGATAGAATTATTAGATAATTATAAAATTGAAAGAGACTGGAGAAATAAAGCTATTGAATTTAATAAATCTTGGGATATTAAAGTTACAGAATATTATGAAAAAACAAATAAATTCCCTTTAACTCAAGCGGAAGTTGTTGGAGCGGTTAATAATTTTGCCGATGAAAAAGATGTTGTACTTTGTGCAGCCGGTAGTCTGCCCGGAGATCTTCATAAATTATGGCGCACAACAAGTAATAAAGGATTCCATTTAGAATACGGATATTCAACAATGGGTTACGAACTTGCCGCAGGAATTGGCGCTAAAATGGCTTGTCCGGATAGAGAAATATACGTTATGGTTGGCGATGGAAATTATTTGATGAATAATAATGAAATTATAACGGCAATTCAAGAAGGTATAAAATTTACAATAATCCTTTTGAACAACAACGGATTTGCAAGCATCGGTGGTTTATCTGAATCAATTGGAAGTAAAAGATTTGGAACTAAATACAGATATAGAAATACCAAGTCTGGTAATTTGGATGGTGAGATTTTACCAGTTGATTTTATTAAAAATGCCGAAAGTCTTGGGGCAAATGTTTTGGAAGCTAAAAGTTTTGACGAATTAGTTAAATGTTTAGCAAAGGCAAAAACAGCCAATAAAACAACATTAATTTATGTTGAAACAAACCTTGAAAAAACCGTTGAAGGTTACAGCTGGTGGGAAGTTGCCATATCTCAAATTTCTGAAATGGAGACGGTTAAAGAGGCATATAAAGATTATGTTAAAAATAAAAGTGAGCAAAGATATTATTTATAATTGGAAGAAACCTATAAGATGAAAAAATTAAAAAATTATATTAATGGAAAATGGACGGAAAGTAAATCCAATAAATATTTAAATGTAAAAGATCCAGGCAGCGGTGAAATTATAAGCAATGTTCCTGAAGGTTGTTTCGAAGATGTAAATTTAGCCGCCTCTGCAGCAGCCGAAGCATTTCTGAAATGGAGAAACACTCCTGCAGAAAAAAGAATCCAATATTTATTTAAAATGAAAACAATTTTGGAAAATAATGCAGATGAAATAGCTGAAATAAGCACAAAAGAATGCGGCAAAACTTTTAGTGAATCAAAAGCTGAAATTGTAAGAGCAGTTGAAAATATTGAGGTTGCTTGCGGTATTCCAACCTTAATGCAAGGTGAATTTTCAGAAGATATTTCTGCTGGAATTGATGAATATGTAATTCGCCAGCCATTAGGCGTTGGCTCATGCATCGCACCATTTAATTTTCCAATTATGATTACATTTTGGTTCATGCCTTATGCAATAGCGGCTGGTAATACATATATTGTCAAACCTTCGGAAAAAGTTCCTGAAACAATGACAAGAATCTTTGAACTTCTAGAGGAATTAAAACTTCCTGAAGGCGTATTGAATTTAGTTCATGGCGGAAAAGAAACTGTAGATGGAATTCTTAAACATCCCGATATAAAAGCAATTAGTTTTGTCGGTTCTTCAAATATTGCCAAATATGTTTATTCTGAAGGTACAAAACATGGTAAACGAGTTCAAGCACAAGGCGGCGCGAAAAACCCCGTTGTAATAATGCCGGATGCTGATTTGGAAACAACTACAAATATAATTGCTGATAGTGTTTACGGCTGTGCCGGTCAACGCTGTTTGGCTGCCTCTACCGTAATTCTAGTGGGCGAAGCAAAAGAAAAATTTACAAAAAAATTAATTGATGCCGCTAAATCAAAAACCACTTGTTATGGTTTGGATAATTCTTCCCAAATGGGGGCAATTATAACTAAAGAAAGTAAAGAAAGAATATTAAAAATCATCGGTGAAGCGGAAAATAAAGGAGCAAAAATTCTTTTAGACGGAAGAAATAAAAATGTTGATAATTACGAAGGCGGGAATTACATTTTTCCTACAATTATTGAAAATGCCCCAATCGACACTGACGCGGCTACGACTGAAATTTTCGGACCCGTAATGAATTTAAAATATGCGGATAATTTAAGCGAAGCCATAGATTTTATAAATAATAGTAAATACGGCAATGCCGCATGTATTTTTACTTCCGACGGTTCCTCTGCGAGAAAATTTAGACATGACGTAGTTGCGGGAAATATTGGTGTAAATATTGGTATCGCGGCACCAATGGCATTTTTTCCTTTCAGCGGATGGAAAGAATCATTTTTTGGCGATCTGCATGGTCAGTCAAAACATGCAGTTGAATTCTATACGCAAACGAAAGTAGTGATAGAAAGGTGGTATAGTGAATGGACAAGAAGGTTTTAATATTTATTGGAGATAAATTATGATTAAAATTGCAAATGCACCATGTTCATGGGGAGTTTTAGAATTTGATCTGGATGGAAAAGCGCCGGATTATATTCAAGTACTAAATGAAATTAAGGAAACAGGTTATGTTGGGACAGAACTTGGAGATTGGGGATTTATGCCGACTGATCCACAGGATTTGGATAATGAATTAAAACAAAGAAATTTAATAATGGTTGGAGCTTTTGTTCCGGTATCTTTAAAAGATGTATCAAAACATAAAGATGGAATTGAAGTTGCGGTAAAAACGGCCTCGCTTATGAAAAACGCGGGTTATGGAAATGCGTTTATTGTGCTAGCTGATAATAATGGCTCTGTTGAAAAAAGAACAAAAAATGCGGGAAGAGTAAATCGTGATTTAAGTTTATCAGATGAAGAATGGAAAAACTTTGCGCAAGGCGCGGACAAATTGGCAAAAGCTGTTAAGGATGAAACCGGACTGCGTACTGTATTTCACCATCATTGCGCCGGTTATGTTGAAACACCTTATGAAGTTGATAAACTAATGGAATTAACGGATCCGAAATTGTTAGGGTTAGTTTTAGATATGGGTCATTTTATGTTTGGCGGCGGTGATCCGCTTGAAGCATTGAAAAAACACAAAGAAAGAATTTGGCATATTCACTTTAAAGATTGTGAAACTAATATTGCACAAAGATCTAGAGATGAAGGATGGGATTATTTTGAATCAGTAAAGAATGGTGTTTTTTGTGAGTTAGGAAAAGGAGCAGTTGATTTTCCTTCAATTGTTGAAGAATTAAAAAATATGAATTATGACGGCTGGATTGTTGTTGAACAGGATGTTTTACCGGGTATGGGAAAACCAAAAGAATGCGCGCAACATAACAGAGATTACATAAAATCTTTAGGATTATAAAATTAGGAACTATAATGGAAAAATTAAAAATTGGAATTATTGGTGCCGGTAGAATCGGCAAGGTGCATACAGAAACAATTGTTCAAAATATACCCGATGCGGAAATACTTGAAATTGCGGATGTTAATATTGAAGAAGCAAAAAAATTAGCCGGAAAATTCAACATTGCGAAATTTTCTTCAGATTATAAAAATATCATAAACAATCCGGATATTAATGCTGTAGTAATTTGCTCGCCAACAAATACTCATGCTCAATACACTATTGAAGCGGCAAAGGCCGGGAAACATATTTTTTGCGAAAAACCGGTTGACTTAGATATTAAAACAATTCAAAACGTAATTGATGTTGTAAATGAATGCGGTGTTAAACTTATGGTTGGATTTAACAGACGTTTTGATTCTAACTTTAGAAAAATAAAACAAATGGTGATAGAAGGTAAAATAGGCGAACCTCATATTTTGAAAATTACTTCAAGAGATCCCGCTCCGCCTCCGGCTGAATATGTTGCCGTTTCCGGTGGAATGTTTTTGGATATGACAATTCATGATTTTGATATGGCAAGATATATTGTAGGCAGCGAAGTTAAAGAAGTATTTGTCAAAGCGGCTGTTCTTGTTGATCCTGAAATTGGGAAACAAGGCGATGTTGATACGGCTGTCATTAATCTTGAATTTGAAAACGGCGCTTTAGGTGTTATTGATAACAGCAGAAAAGCAGTCTATGGATATGATCAGCGCGTAGAAATATTCGGCTCAAAAGGAATGATCAAAGTTGATAATAACGCGCCTGATAATCATCAATTTTACAGCGATTGCGGCGTACATGCTTCGCTTCCGCTAAATTTCTTTATGGATAGATATATTGAAGCTTATGCCTTGGAAATGAAAGAATTTTGTTCGGCGGTAATTGATAATAAGGAAATTTCAGTCGACGGTACAGATGGTTTAAAATCAGTTGTTATTGGATTGGCTGCAAAAAAATCTGTTATGGAAGGTAGACCGGTAAAAATATCTGAAATAATTTAAATTAAAATGGTTGAATATAACATATTAGATTTTGGTGCAGTTGCCGAAGAGGAAAATGACAATTCCCTGGCTTTTCAAGCAGCTATAAATAGATGCGCAGAAAATGGTGGTGGATATGTCATTGTTCCTTCTAACATGAAATTTATGACCGGACCGTTTAGTTTAAAATCGAACGTAACTCTGTACGTTGAAACAAATGCTGTGATTCTTGCCAATCCTGATGAAACAGTTTATACAAAAAGTGCATTTCGTGAAAATCTTGGTGAAGGTACAATTTGGATAGGCGGTGAAAATGAAACTAATATTTGTATTGAAGGAAATGGAACCATAGACGGCAACGGAATCGCGTTTATGGGTCCCGAAGAAAAAGCGGCATACATCTTAAAAGAATTTAATGTTATAGATCCAAGACCGCATTTACTTACATTAGTTAATATTGAAAACCTATTAATTCGTGATGTTACATTTAAAAATTCCGCATACTGGTGTTTGCATATTGTCGGTTGCGATAATGTAAAAATTGAAAGCGTAACAATTCTTAATAATCTAAAAATAAGAAATGGCGACGGGATTGATCTTGACCATTCTAGAAATGTAAGAATTAGCAATTGTTATATTGAATCTGCAGATGATTGCATTTGTTTTAAGACCAGAAGAGAATATGATGAATTAGGACCAACAGAAAATGTTGTTGTTTCAAATTGTATAATGACATCGACATCCTGCTCAATTAAATTGGGCAGCGAAAATATGGACGCGATAAGAAACGTAATTGTTTCAAATTGTATTATTAAAAATAGCAATAGAGGAATAGGGATTCAAAATAGAGATGAAGGAATTGTTGAAAATATTATTTTTGATAATATAATTGTTGAAGGCAGATTATTTGATGATGTTTGGTGGGGTAAAGCCGAGCCTATTTATATAACAGCATATAAAAGAAAATCAGAAAATAATAAAGATTCCAACTGGCGCTTTGCCAAAGGACAAACAGAAGGAAAAGTCGGCGAAGTTAGGAATATTAAGTTCAGCAATATTTTCTGCAAAAGTGAAAACGGAGTTTTCATTGGAGGCGAAGAAAATAAAATCAGCGGCATAAGTTTGTATAATGTAAGCTTAGAAATTGAAAAATCAACTAAATACAAAGGCAATGTATACGATCTGAGACCATCCGATACAATAGGGTTAATGGAAACAAACATTTCAGGTTTTCACATTGATTCAGCAGATGATATATTACTTAGCAACTGCAGGTTAGTATGGGGAAAAAATAGCGAACCGTATTTTAGTCATGCACTTGCTTTTAACAATGCATCAAATATAAATATTGTAAACTTTAACGGCGAATCAGCTCAAGATCAGTTTGAACCTCACAAATTCAATAACTGCGGAGAAATTAATATCAAATAATAGGAGTTTATATTGTTCGGTTTAGAGACCTTAGATATAATAATTATTCTTGTATACTTTATCGTTGTTATTGGTATAGGCGTTTGGTCTAGTAGAAGAATAAAGAACCAAGAAGACTATCTTCTTGGCGGAAGAAAATTCGGTAAACTTATTCAAACATTTGCTAGTTTCGGACAGGCAACATCGGCAGATGGACCAGTTGGTACCGCAACTACAACATTCCATAACGGAGCTGCTGGAATTTGGAGCGCTTTACTTTTAGTTTTTTCAACTCCGCTTTATTGGATCACTTCGCCATGGCAAAGAAGAATGCGTATCTTAACAATGGGTGATTTTTATGAAGAAAGATACGGCAGTAAAAACATGGCCGCGACTTATGCATTAGTCGCCAGCATTGGAATGATGGGATTGGTTTCGCTAGGCTATTCCGCAATGAGTAAAACTATTGTAGCGATAACTCCTAAAACAATAAATGAATTTTCATTTGAAGAAAAGAAAGAATATGAGCTTGCTGCCGAACTTTCTAATTTAGAAAATAAAAATGCACAGTTACTTACTGAAGCTGAAACTAAAAGACTTCATGAATTGAGAATGCTAAATCCTAATAATTTATTTTCTCATTTAACCGAAGAATCACTTATTTGGTTGGTTTGTATCATCAGTTTGATTTATGCTGTTATGGGAGGTTTGGAAGCCGCATTTTACACCGATCTTTTGCAAGGATCATTTATTATAATATTATCTATAATATTAATCCCTTTTTCTTGGATGAAGATTACTACTGTATTTGGATCGGGTGCAAATGAATCTGCGCTTAAGATTTTGCACCAAAAACTGCCAGAATCTTTCTTTGAAATATTTGGCTCGCCTACTTTAATTGATTTTACTTGGTATTATATTCTTGCAGCCGCATTAGTTGCCGGAATTACGGTAGTTACACAGCCAAACCAGTTAGTTACAAATGGTGCGGCAAAAGATGAGCACGCAGCAAGATTCGGTTTTGTTACAGGTGTTTTTATTAAAAGATTCTGCACAATTCTGTGGGGACTTTTAGGATTAGCGGCAGTTCTGCTTTACACCGGAAAAATTCAAGACTCCGATTTAATTTGGGGATATGCAACTCATGATCTATTAGGACCTGTTGGATATGGATTAGTTGGACTAATGATAGCCTCGCTAATGGCAGCACTTATGTCAACGGCAACTGCATTAATGTTAACAGTTTCAGGCTTGCTTCTTCATAATGTTTATCGTCCATTGGTTGAAGGAAAAAGTGAAGTCCATTATGTTTGGGTCGGCAGAATTTTAGGAGCAGCATTTTTAATTGGAAGCGCAATTATTGCTACTCAATTCAGCAATATATTTGAAATATTAAAATTCATTTGGGAATTCTTTGTCATTTTTGGCGCCGCGTTTTGGTTAGGACTAAAATGGAGACGCGCAAATAAAAAAGGCGCTTGGGCATCAATTTTAATTACATTAGGATTATTTTATATAATTCCGGTTTTAGTTTCAAGTTTATCCTCGGATATTTCAAGAAATGAATGGATGCTTTCAAAGACAGAGCCGGAGCCGGTTGTTAGGACTTATACCGCACGTGAAATTGACGTTGTTGATAGAGATTTGGAAATTAATTCGGTAATGCACAGAATTGGAAATGGCGAAACAAATTTAAGTATTCCGGAAAAAATTATAGTGGGTCAAAAATTCACAAAAAAATTTGCACAACCATCAAGAGCAATATTTTGGTCAAAACAGCCAAAATTAAATGATGATGGAATTTTAGAAGCTCGAGGTTATTTTTTTCCTGAACTTATGTTTTTAAAATCTCTCGGTTTTGAACTTAACAAATATCCTTATGCTCTAAATGAAACATTAAGACTTTTAATTAGATTAATATTTCCATTTATTATTTTGATATTTGTTTCATTGATTACTAAACCTGATGATCAAAAAGTAAGTTATAATTTCTTTATGAAAATGAGAACAAGAGTTAGAGGTTTGGGTTTAAATCAAGATAATGAAGATATTAAATTGTCTTTATCAAATCCTGAAAAAGCTAAAGAGGTTTTATTGTTTCCTAATACGCAATTGGAAATTTATAAATGGAATAAACAAGATATTGTTGGATTTATGTTATCAGTTTTAGTCGCATTTATTGTTATTGGTACGTTATTCGTTGTAATTAAAATATATTAAAATTAATCATATTATTAAATAATTTGAAATTATTATTACTCTAAAATTTAAGGCAATATAATGAATACAGTCATGTTCAAAAGTCCAATTTTCTTTTTAACAATTTTCTTATTTATGTTTTTTGTAAGAATAAATGTAGCTCAAAAGAAAGCTGAAATTATTTTAGACTTGGACAAACTCGGTAGCCAAATCGACCCGAATATTTATGGACAATTTGCAGAACATTTGGGAAGCTGTATTTATGGTGGAATTTGGGTTGGAGAAAATTCTAAAATACCAAATACGCATGGATATAGAAATGACGTTCTAGAAGCTTTAAAAAAATTGGAAGTTCCGGTTTTACGATGGCCCGGCGGATGTTTTGCCGATGAATATCATTGGATGGACGGAATTGGTCCGAGAGAAAACAGACCTTCAATGGTAAATACAAATTGGGGCGGAGTAGTTGAAGATAACAGTTTCGGTACGCATGAGTTCTTAAATTTGTGCGAAATAATTGGCGCAGAACCTTATATCAGCGCTAATGTTGGAAGCGGAACTGTTGAAGAATTTGCAAATTGGGTTCAATATACAACTTCGGAAAGCGGCAATCCAATGTCCGATCTTAGAAAAAAAAATGGTAGAGAAAAACCTTGGAAAGTTAAATTTTGGGGAATAGGGAATGAAAGCTGGGGATGCGGCGGAAGAATGAGACCTACTTATTATGGAGATGTTGCGAGAGTTTATTCAACATACGCAAAAAATTATGCCGGGAATCAAATATTTAAAATTGCATCGGGACCAAATGTTGATGATACTTTATGGACTGACGGTGTAATGCAGGTTGCCGGTAAATTTATAAACGGTATCGGAATGCATTACTATACAAATAATTCAAAAACAGCTGCAGACTTTGATGAAAGCGGTTGGTTTTCTGTTATTCAAAAAACATTGAAAATGGAAGATCTTATCAAAATGCATATAAAAGTGATGGATAAATATGATCCGGCAAAAAATGTCGCATTAATTGTTGATGAATGGGGAACTTGGCACAATGTTGAAACCGGGACCAATCCTTCATTTTTATATCAGCAAAATACACTTAGAGACGCAATAGTTGCCGCAAGTAATTTAAACATTTTTCACAAATATACTAATCGTGTAAAAATGACAAACATTGCTCAAATGATTAATGTTCTTCAAGCAATGATTTTAACAAATAATGAAAAGATGGTTTTAACTCCTACATACCATGTCTTTGAAATGTATAAAGTTCATAAAGGTGCTATAAGTTTACCTCTTGAACTGCAAAGTCCAAATTATACTTACGCGCGTGAATCTATTCCAGCTGTAAACGCAACCGCATCAATTAATTCTAAAGGAATTGTGCATATATCTTTGTGTAATGTAAACCCTATTAGTGAAGAAAATGTAAAAATAAATTTAAAGGGATATATTGGTAAAAATATATCCGGCAAAATTTTAACTTCAGATGAAATGAATGATCTAAATTCATTTGATAATCCAAAAAATGTTGAACCAAAAGTTTTTAACAATTTTAAATTATCCGAAAATGATTTAACAGTGGAATTGCCTTCTAAATCTATTGTTGTGCTTGAACTAAAAGGTGAACTAAATTCAAGTATAGGTAAAGCAATTGATGTTAAAAATCCTAAAGCAAAACTAAGTTTTAAATATTATCAAAAAGTACTTATGTACTTACCTGATTTCAAAGAATTGGAACCGGTAAATGAAGGACTAATAGAACAAGTTAAAATCCCACAAACAAATGACGGTTCTGATTTCGCTGTTTTGTATTCCGGATTAATTGAAATTAATGAAGATGGATTTTATAATTTTTACGCAAATTCTGATGATGGTGCAAAATTATATATCGACGGTAAATTATTGATAAGCAACGATGGAAGGCATGCACCAACTGAAGTTCAGGGATTTGCATCATTGAAAAAAGGATTTCATAAAATTGAAGTTGAATTTTTTCAATCCGGAGGCGGTTTAGAATTATCTGTAAGTATTGAAGGCGGTGGATTGAAAAAGCAAGAAATTCCGGCAAGTATGTTCTTTCATGAAGCCGAATAATGATAACTATGAAAAAATATTTATTTACAATTATTTTGTCTTTTTCATTTAATTTATTGTTTGGACAGATTAAAAATTCTGATATAAAAACTATATGTTCATCTCCGCCGATGGGATGGAACAGTTGGGATTGTTTCGGAACTACTGTAACCGAAGATGAGGTAAAAGCCAACGCGGATTACATGTCAAAATATTTAAAGGATTATGGTTGGAAATATATTATTGTTGACATTCAATGGTATGAACCGAACGCAAAATCACACGGATATAGAAAGTTTGCAGAATTAGATATTGATGAATTCGGCAGATTAATTCCCGCTGAAAACAGATTCCCCTCAGCAGCGAACGGAAATGGTTTTAAACTTCTTGCTGACTATATTCATAGTTTGGGTCTAAAATTTGGCATTCATATTATGCGTGGAATTCCAAGACAAGCAGTTAAAAATAACTTGAAGATTAAGAATAGTAAATTTAACGCTCAAGACGCTGCGGATACAACCAGTATTTGTCCTTGGAATACAGATATGTATGCCTTAAAGAATAACGAAAGCGGACAATCTTATTACAATTCAATAATTGAATTATATAATTCTTGGGGCGTGGATTATATAAAAGCCGATGATATGACCGCGGTTTCTGGTAAACCTGCGGATGTAAGTAGAATGGCAAATATCAAAATGTTGAGTAATGCTATAAATAATTTTGAAAGACCTATTACGTTAAGTTTATCACCTGGTCCGGCAAGCGTTGAACAAGTTGAACTTCTACAAAACAGCGCTCAGCTTTGGAGAATATCAGATGACTTTTGGGATAAATGGACTGACATTCTGCAAATGTTTGATTATATGAGAACTTGGCAAAACTATATTGGCCCTAATTCTTGGCCTGATGCCGATATGCTTCCAATTGGAAAAATCGGTATTCGAGCAGAAAGAGGCGAAAATAGATTTACTCACTTTACAAAAGATGAACAAATAACTTTGATTTCTCTTTGGTCTATGTTTAAATCACCTTTGATGTTCGGAGGAAATTTACCTGATAATGATGATTGGACATTGAAGTTAATTACAAATGAGGAAGTTCTTTATGTTAATCAGAACAGCATTAACAATAAAGAGATTTTCAATAAAAATAAAATAATTGTATGGACCGCAAATCCCAAAAATTCTAATGACGTTTATTTCGGAATTTTTAATACCGGCGACGCTGATACTGTATTATCAATTGCATTTGAAGAATTGAAATTAGATAAAGCAAAATTTTCGTTACGGGATTTATGGGAGAAAAAAGATCTCGGTTTAATAACAAACTCAATAGATTGTGAAATTAAATTACACGGTGCGAAATTATTTAGATTAAGCAGGAAATAATTTTGTAAAATTATTGTAATTTTTCATAATACAATTATTAGATAAAAGTTAATTCTATAATTGGCAAACTTTATTCGGTCGATTTAACAATAATCAATAGTGGTTGTAACTTTATGAAGACAAAAACAATTTTTTTTGTTTATCTAGTTTTAATGTCCCTAATTATTTCTTGTAATTCAGAAAAAGATTCAATTACTATTTCTGAAAAAACACTGTTCGGAAAATTATCTGACGGAAGTGAAGTATATAACTTTACATTGAAGAACAAAGCTGGAATGAAAATTACGATTTCAGAATTCGGAGCAACAGTTATTTCTATATTGGTTCCGGATAAAAAAGGTAAGATTGATGATGTAGTACTGGGCTATGATAAACTCGAAGATTATGTAAACGGCACTTCATATTTTGGCGCAATTGTGGGCAGATATGGAAATAGAATCGGAAAAGGAAAATTTTCTTTAGACGGAATAGAATATCAGTTAACAATAAATGACGGTGAAAATCACTTGCATGGCGGTAAAATCGGTTTTAATAAAGTTTTATGGAAAGGTGAATTTTCAAAAAGCGTTTCTGGAGAATCTGTAAAATTAAAATATGAAAGCGCTGACGGAGAAGAAGGATATCCCGGGAAAGCAAATATTTCGGTTATTTATACATTGACCGAAAACAACGAAGTAATTATAGACTATTCGGCAATTACGGATAAACCTACCATTATGAATCCTACTCACCATTCATATTTTAACCTTACCGGAAATTTTCAAAACACAATATTAAATCATGATTTAATGATTGATGCCGATTATTTTACTCCTGTTGATAAAGGACTAATTACAACGGGTGAGTTGGTTAAAGTTATAAACACGCCAATGGATTTTACTCTACCTGAAAAAATCGGTAAAAGAATAAATGATTCATTTGAACAACTGAATTTTGGTAAAGGATACGATCACAATTGGGTAATTAATAATTTTGATGGAAAAGTAAAAAAAATTGCAAACTTGTTTGATTCCACTTCTGGAAGATTAATGGAAATTTTATCCGATCAGCCGGGTCTTCAATTTTATTCCGGTAATTTTTTAAATGGTACAATAACAGGTAAAAACGGTGAGAAATACAATTACAGAACCGGCTTATGTTTAGAAGCTCAAGTATTTCCTGATTCTCCGAATAAAGCAAATTTCCCCAACGCAAGATTAAATCCAAATGAAATATATAAACAAAGGACGATTTATAAATTTTCAGTAAAATAAATTGTTTATTAAAAATGTAAAAAAAATTCAAAGCGGAGCAATAAATGAAAATATTTGTAGTACTGATTTTAATATTTGCCGTTGCGGTATTTGGACAAAACAAAAATAAATATGATAGAGCTCCACTTTCTGAAATAGAAGATCCGCAAATTCAAAGCATCAATAAAGAAGAACCACACGCGTCATTCATGACATTTAAAAATTATGAGAAGGCATTAGCAAACAGAAAAGAAAATTCTGATTATTTAATTTCACTTAACGGAATTTGGGATTTCAACTTTAGACAAGGCATAGTTAACAGAATTGAAAATTTTGGAGAACAGGATTTTAATAAAATCCAATGGGAAAAAATTCCTGTTCCCTCTGATATGGAGATTCAAGGATATGGAATTCCAATCTATACCAATATTAGATATGAATGGGCTTTTGATAATTCACAAGTCCCGCCTTTGGTTGATATGGAAAATAATTATTTCGGATATTATAAAAGAGATTTTGACGTTCCCGCGGAATGGAAAGATAGAGAAATATTTATTCACTTCGGTTCACTCAAATCTGCGGGATATGTTTGGATAAATGGAACTAAAGTCGGTATGTCTAAAGATGGAAAAACTCCTGCCGAATTTGACATAACAAATTTTGTTAAGTCCGGATCAAATAATTTAGCGGTTGAAGTTATAAAATGGACAGACGGAAGTTTCTTGGAATGTCAGGATTTTTGGAGATTAAGCGGAATTACCAGAGAAGTTTATATTTATTCGCAACCAAAAGTTAGAGTTAGAGATTTCTTTGTAAAACCTTCTTTAGTAAATAATTATTCTGATGGCAAACTGAAACTTGAAATTGAATTAAAAAATCATTTGAATAAAAACGAAAAAAGAAACGTAACCTTTGAATTATTTAACAATAATAACGAAAAATTAATCTCTGAGAATAAAAATATCAGTATTGATAAAAACGAGACGCAAACAATTAGCTTTGAAGCTGAAATTAAAAACGTGAAACAATGGTCGGCTGAAATTCCAAATCTCTATACATTATTAATTTACCTTAAATCTTCTAATGGTAATATTGAAGAAATAATTCCTTCAAAAATTGGATTTAGAGAAATTGAAATTAAAGATGGTTTGTTATTAGTAAATGGAAAGCCAATTCTAATTAAAGGTGTAAATCTTCATGAGTTCAATGAATATACGGGACAGGTAATTGACGAAGCGACAATGATGAAAGATATTCAGACAATGAAAAAATTAAACGTAAATGCCGTTAGAACAAGTCATTATCCTCAACCCGAATTATGGTATAACTTATGCGATAAATTCGGACTTTATTTGGTTGCCGAATCAAATATTGAATCGCATGGAATGGGCTATAAATTGGACAAAGGACAAACATTGGGCAATAATCCTCAATGGCTAAAAGCACATCTTTACAGAACCAAGAACTCTGTTGAAAGGGATAAAAATCATCCAAGCGTAATAATTTGGTCAATGGGAAATGAAGCAGGAAACGGATATAATTTTTATAACGTTTATAATTGGATTAAACAAAGAGACAATACTAGATTGGTTCAATACGAAAGAGCTTTAATGGAATGGAATACTGATATTTATGTGCCAATGTATGATAGAATTTGGGATATGGAAACTTACGCTAAAAATTATCACGATAGACCTTTAATACAATGCGAGTATGCCCACGCTATGGGAAACAGTTTGGGAAATTTAAAAGATTATTGGGATATGATAAAAAAATATCCAAATCTACAAGGCGGATTTATTTGGGATTGGGTTGATCAAGGAATTGTTAAAAAAGTTGGAGATAAAAGCTTCTGGGCTTTCGGTGGTGATTATGGACCTAAAGACGTTCCATCCGACGGTAATTTTTTAATTAATGGAGTTGTTTTTCCCGATAGATCATTAAAGCCGCATAGTTATGAAGTGAAAAAAGTCTATCAAAATATTTCCTTCAATCCAATTGATCTTACAAACGGCGAAATTGAGATTTCAAATGATTATTTCTTTAAAACTTTAAATAATTGTTATCTTGATTGGACAATTGAAATTGACGGAAGAGTTGTTAAACAAGGTACTGAAACAAATATTGCAATTGATGCTAACTCCAAAAAGAAAATTAAAATTGACTTCGAAAATTTGAATAAAAATATTGGCAGTAATGTTTTTCTGAATCTTTCAGTAAAATTAACAAAAGATGAATTATCCATACTTCCAGATAATTATGAAATTGCGAAAGAGCAATTTAGAATTCCTATTATACTTAAACAAATTGAAAAATCTGAAATTAAAAATAATAATCTTACTGTTGATGAAAATAATGATATAGTTGCTGTCTCCGGCAAAAACTATAAGTGTATTTTAGATTTGAAAAAAGGTTTGATTACATCGTATGTTTTGGGAAATAAAGAATTAATAAAGAATGAAGAAGGATTTAAGCCAACGTTTTGGAGAGCTCCAACAGATAACGATTACGGATGGAAATTGGCTGAAAAATGTCAGCAGTGGAAATTTGCCTCCGAAAGTGAATTAAATGTTAAATCTTATAAAGTTTCAAAAAACAACGATGGTTCATTAAAAGTTACATTGGAATATTATTTTGATAATGTTAAATCAACTTGGAATGCAGATTATACTTTTTATGAAGACGGTAAAATAAATATTAAAAATAAATTTTACAGCGAAGAAACATCTAATGATATAATTCCGCGTATTGGTATGAAAATGACACTGCCCGCGGAATTTGAAAACGCCGAGTATTTTGGAAGAGGACCGCTTGAAAATTATATTGACAGAAACTACTCAACACATTTTGGATTATATAATTCAAAAGTCAATGACTTTTATGTCCCATATATTAGACCTCAGGAAAATGGGCATAGGACAGATGTAGCTTGGTTAAATTTGAGAAACAGCAACGGAACAGGTTTGCGTATTGAATCCAATCAGCCTTTCGAATTTAATGTATTGAATAATTACGTTTCTGATTTCGATGCCGGTTTAGATAAAAATACCGACTTAAAACATACGATAGATATATTCAAAAAAGATTTAATTCAGCTTCATATTGATTATAAAATGATTGGGCTGGGAAGTGACGACAGTTGGGGCGCAAAACCTCATGAAGAATATTTAATACATCCAAGTAAAAGAGGATATGAATATTCATTTACTGTTGTGCCTCTTACAAATTAGTTTAGTTATTACCTTTATTTATATGGATATTTAGTAAATTAAACTAACTGGTAATGAATTTGGAAAGTGAAGATAATGGTTAAAAAAAAAGAAATTATAATTATTATTCTAATTCTGATTTGTTCATTGTCTTCATTGACAAAAGCTCAAAACCAAGTTAAAGATTTTAGAAAATCATCAGAAGAAGTTCTAAAAAAAATAGCTGATCGAATTCTTTCCGAAACAACATATCAATTTATAGATGAGGAAACAGGCCAAATATACAATTCTACCAAAGGGCTTGAACCAAAATTGAGTATAAAGGTCAAAAGCAAATATAATGATTGGCATTATACTAACGGTGTACTCAACTTTGGAATGTATGAACTTGGCAATATCTTAAGTGATGTAAAATATAAAAAATACGTTGATAAAAATTTTGCATTTGTTTTCGACAATGGCGACTTAGATTACTTTAAAAATTTGTATGATGAACAAAAGAAAATAGATTGGATGAGCGTTAGGAAAGTTAACTGGCATATGTTTTTTAGAATGGTAAGATTAGATGACTGCGGTACAATTGGCGCTAGTCTTATTGATGTTTATAAAAGTAAACCGCAGGAAAATTATAAAAATTATATTGAACTTGTTGCCGAACATCTATTTTATAAAGAACCGCGTTTAGCTGATAATACAATCGCAAGGTATTGGCCCCATGAAAATACCATTTGGGCAGATGATCTTTTTATGAGCGTCGCATTTTTAGCGCGGATGGGTAAATTTTCAGGTGAAACGAAATATTTTGATGACGCAATACTTCAAGTGAAAAATTATTATAAATATTTATGGAATAATGAAAAACAATTGTATTATCATTGTTATCACACTGATACAAAAGAAAACGGAGCTGTGCATTGGGGCAGGGCTAATGGTTGGATATTCATGGCTATCGCCGATTTGCTTGACGTATTGCCGTTAAATTACTCCGGACGGAACGAAATTTTAGAAATATTTAAGAAGCAAGCGGAAGGTGTCGCCAGATGGCAAAGTGAAAACGGATTATGGCATCAATTATTAGATAAAAATGATTCGTACCTGGAAACGTCCGCTTCTGCAATGTTTGTTTTTGGTTTGGCTAAAGGAGTTAATAATAATTGGCTAAATCAAGACTTTTCATATGTTGCTGATATTGGGTGGGAAGGAGTTCTATCTAACATTGATCAAAAAGGAAATGTAAACAATATTTGTGTCGGCACCGGAATAATGCCTTCGTTAGCTTTTTATTATAAACGACCTCTTGAATCAAACATTCCAATGGGCGAAGGTCCGGTCTTACGCGCGGGTTCGGAAATATTAAAAATGAACAAATATTTTGAATTACCGGCTGAATCAAAATATGATAAAATATTATTTGAAGCAAAAAAATAAATAAATATAATTTTTTTATAACATTATTACTTGCTTGTATTTTTTCAAACCAAACCCAAATTTAATTATGAAAAACCAATACGGCATAACTAATTCTAATAAAGCCATTTTTTTATTTTTTATCTATTGTGTTATTAACTTCTCAGAATCCTTTGCGCAATCAATTGAGTATAGAGCAGAATGGCCTCAAATTACAAATGCGACAAAACCATGGACAAGATTCTGGTGGCATGGAAGCGCAGTTAATGAAATTGACTTAAAAATAAATTTAGAAGAACTTAAAAATTGCGGAATTGGAGGAATTGAAATAACACCAATTTATGGTGTAAAAGGAAATGAAAAAAATGATTTAAGTTTTCTCTCTAATAAATGGTTTCAAATTTTTGAAAAATCTTTGGAATTTGGAAAGGAAATGGATTTGGGTGTTGATCTTTCAAATGCTTCCGGATGGCCTTTCGGAGGAAATTGGGTTACCGATGAAGATGCTTGTAAAGAAGTAAAGTATAAATTTTATACTCTACGTGAAGGTGAATTTCTAAATGAAAAAATTGAGTTTATTCAAGAACCATTCGTAAGAGCCGTTGGTCATGAAGTAAATATAGATCAAATAAAATTTCCGATTAACAGAAATGAAAATTTGCAGGAGTTGGCTTTGGATCAAGTGAGATTTGCAACTAAGCTGCCATTGCAAACATTAAACGCGTATGATAAATCCGGAAAAAAAATAGAACTTACTAATAATGTTGATAATGAAGGTAAATTAAAATGGATTGCTCCCAAAGGTGAATGGAAATTGATTGCGGTTTTTCAAGGCTGGCATGGTAAAATGGTTGAAAGAGCCGGTAAAGGAGGAGAAGGAAATGTTATTGACCATTTTTCAGAAAGTTCGACAAAAAATTTTCTTAATTATTTTGATAAACATTCTGAAGGTTTTGACATTTCAGGAATAAGAGCCTTTTTTAACGATTCTTATGAAGTCGATGATTCTCAAGGCGAAGCCGACTGGACGCAATTAATGTTTGAAGAGTTTAAAAATTACAGAGGCTATGATCTAAAAGATTATTTACCCGCATTGTTCGGATATGATACCGAAGAAAACAATAAAAGGGTTTTATGTGATTACAGAGAAACAATTTCTGATTTGCTTTTGGATAGATTCACATATGTATGGCGAAATTGGTCAAGAAAATATAATTCGATTATTAGAAACCAAGCTCACGGTTCACCTGCTAATATTTTAGATTTATATGCTGCAAGCGATATCCCCGAAACCGAAGGAATTACTCCAATTAGAATTAAAATGGCATCTTCAGCCGGACATGTAACTGGAAAATCACTAATTGCATGTGAAGCTTCAACGTGGTTGAATGAACACTTTTTAACAAAACTTTCAGATGTTAAAAATAATATTGACAGATTTTTTGCAAATGGAATAAATCATATTGTTTATCATGGAACTCCTTATTCACCAGTTAATGAAAAATGGCCGGGATGGCTTTTCTATGCATCGGTTCATTTTGCGCCAACTAACACGTGGTGGAGCGATCTTAAAATATTAAATGATTATATAGCAAACTGCCAATCTTTCTTACAAAGCTCTAAACCGTCAAACGATATTTTGCTTTATTATCCAATTTATGACAGCTGGTCATCAAAAGGGAGCACGATGCTCCAGCATTTTGGCGGCTCGAAAGATACATTGATAAAAGAAATTAGTGAATTATTATTAAAAGAAGGTTATACATTTGATTTTATTTCCGACAGACAATTACAAAATTTGTCGCTAAAAGATGGTAAAATATATTCGGGTAAATCGGCTTATAAAACTATTATTGTTCCTAAATCAGAATTTATTCCTATATCTACTTTTGAAAAATTAATTGACTTGGCGGAAAATGGTTCTAATATATTGTTTGAAGATAATATGCCGACTGATATTTCAGGTATGTACAATCTGAAAGAGAGACAAGGACTTTATTCAAAGTTAAAGTCAAAGTTAACTTTCGAAAAATTTAAAGATTATGAAGCATGTAAATTCGGAAAAGGAAAAATTCTAAAGGGAAAAGAAATTGAATTGCTTCTTGATGAAGTTGGAGTAATTCCGGAAGCATTGGCAAAAGAAAATTTATGGTTCAATAAAGTAGAAAGGGAAGATGGGACTTGTTATTTCATTAGTAACTGGGGAAACAGCGAAGTAAATAAATGGATTAAATTAAATTCTACGGGCAAAGACGCGGTTTGGTTTAATCCAATGACAAAAGAAATAGGTAAAGTTCTAATTAGAAAAATTTCGGATAAAGAATCAGAGATATTTCTAAAATTGGATAAAGGTGAAACGCTTATCCTTCAGTGGTTTCCCAATAAGCAAGATTTGAAATTCTACCCCATGTATTCATCTTTTGTTAATCAAATAGAAATAAATGGAGAATGGAAAATTGAATTTATAAAAGGCGGTGCTTCGTTGCCGAACCCAATAAAAATTTCCAAATTAAGATCATGGACGGAATTATCTGAAGAATTAAAATGGTTTTCAGGTTCAGCTAAATATTCAACCGAGTTTACACTAAATAATTTGGAATCTGAATTTTATAATTTAGATTTGGGCGGAGTTCATGAATCGGCTGTAATTATTCTAAATGGAGAAAATATTGGAACTTTGCTTGGTCCTAAATTCAATATTACTATCAGTTCTGATAAATTAAAATATCATAATAAACTCGAAGTTATTGTTACAAACCTTATGGCTAATAGAATTATAAAAATGGATAAAGAAGGAGAAAATTATAAGAAATTCTATAATATAAATTTTGCGGCAGGGAAGAAAGAAAATCTTGATTCCAACGGAATTTTTACCGCAATAAATTGGGAGCCGTTAAGCTCCGGTTTAGTTGGTCCGGTTATTTTAAGTACTTGTAAAATTATAAAATGAAATTATATAACTATTTGTAATAAAATAATTTAAGAAATTTTATTTAACAAAAAATATAGCTGTTTTACTTTTATTATTTCAGTTCACATAACTCGCATCTTTTTTCTTTGTGAATTTTTCACATGACCAATCTTCATTTTGTCTATCACTAATTTTAAACTTTCCAATCAATTTTTGGAGATTTTCAACCATATACATCAAATCATTAGTTGAATCAGCAACTGTTTTTATTCCTGCCGCATTTAAATTTGCAACTGAATTTATCGAATCTACATTCTTTGAAATTTGTTCAACTGCTGCAGATTGTTCTTCACTGGCAGCCGCAACTTGAGAAGATGCTTCAAGTAAAAGATCGGAAGATTTTACAATTTCGTGCATTGAATTGCCGGCGTTAATTGAATTTTCCATACCAACCGAAACTTGCGAAGTTCCAAGTTCAATTGCTTTTGCCGCATTTTGACTGTCGCTTTGAATTGAATTTATCATTTCAACAATTTCACTCGTTGAAGATGAGGTTCTATCGGCAAGTTTTTTTACTTCATCGGCAACAATAGCAAATCCTCGACCGTGTTCGCCGGCTCTTGCTGCTTCAATTGCGGCATTCAACGCCAACAAATTTGTTTGATCCGCAATCTCGTTTATTACTTTAACAATTCCGCCGATTTTTGTACTTCTATTGCTTAATCCAATTATAATTTCACTCGCTTGTTTAACAACCAATTCAATTTGTTTCATTCCGCTGATTGTTGATTCTATAATTGCCTGACCGTTTGCAGCAATGCTTTTTGATTCTTTAGCAAGTTCGTTTGTTTTAATTATATTCCGCGTTGTTTCAAAAATTGTTTTGGACATTTCCTCCATTGCGGTAGAAACTTCATTAGTCTGCAAGCTTTGCTCCTGAACGCCAGTCGAAATTTCTTCGGAACTAGCTAGTATTTGTGTCACCGCTGAAGCCGTAGAGTTAATTGAATCACCTATAAGTGACAAAACAGATGTAAATGATTCTGAAAGGTGGTTAATGCTGTTTTTTATCAGCTGATGGTCTCCTTTGTAATCGCCGTTAACTCTATTTGTTATATCTCCTTCAGACATTTTTTTAAGAACCGACGAACCTTCGGTAATCGGATTTATAACAGCATCCAGTGTCTTGTTTATTCCACGCAGCAATTCTTTATAGCCACCGCTGAATTTACTTTCATCTCCTCTATGTTTTAAATTTCCGCTTAATGCAGATTGTGTTAAACTATTTATTTCTTTTGTCAATTCGGTTAAAGTGTTTGTGATTTCATTTAATGAAATGGCTAAAACATCTTCGGAATCAAAAGCTTGCGAGCAGACATCTACTTTTCCATTTGCGATTGACTGGAGCAACAATGAATAATTATCCAAATCAGAAGCCATTTTATCAATAGTTTCAGCCATTACACCAACTTCATCCTTAGATCTTATATTGGTTCTAGCTTTTAAATGACCTTTTGAAATTTCTTTAGAGACTTCTAAGACTTTTTTAATTGGAACGGAAATGTTTTTAAAAATTTTGGAAATTGTAAAATAAAGTCCAATAATTATAATAAACTCAAGAATTATTAACGTTATTGTTCTGGATGAAATAATTTCTTCGGCGTGAGTTTCAATCGATGCATTCTTTAAATTTGCTTGTTCAACAACACTCTCGATATATACTTTATGTGCGTGAAACAATTCCTTCATCTTTGTATTTAATAAATTTTCAGCTTCTGCAATATTTCCTTCTCTAATCAGCGGAATAAATTTACTGTCTCTCAATTCAAAAAATTCTTTGGCTGGCTTAAATGAATTTTCAACCATGTCATCTTTAAGTTTGCCATCTTCAAGCGTTTTAACCCAAAACTTATGCCGAGTATAATATTCTTCGCTTAAAGATTTTGATTTCTCAACAAGCTCATTTAGTTCGTTTTTGTCAGCTCGGAGCATAAGAAAAGAATTCAAATAAGTTTCAACAATAAAATTTGGCGGTGGAAGTATATCGGCAATTAAATCTTTTCCTTCTACAATTTCCGAATACATTTCTCCATTTACACGCAGTTTTTCGATTGTTAAATAAGCAGTTATGCCGAAAATTAAGCTTCCAACAACAAGCATAAGAATGATAATTCGCAGTTTAGATGCTAATTTAAAGTTTTTCAAAAGGTCCATTATTTTTCCAATTAAAATTTGATTTAAATCATCGTTAAATTATTTTCAATATTTAAGGATGAGATGTCTTGTTCAAAAATAAGAAATGAAACTTTTATGTTTATATTCAAGAAGTCTTAAAACATATGTAGGCAGTAAAATTATTTCATTCTTGATATAAACATTATTACTTTTAAAAATTATTTTCACATAAATATTTTTCACAACGAAGGAAAATCAATAAATGAAATTATTTCTTGCAATTTTATTCTTTAATTCAGTATCATTTATTTTTGCGGATCATATAAATTATAACGTTGTTGATTTTGGAGCAAAAAGGGATGGCATAACTGATAATACTGAAATAATAAATTCCGTTATAGAGACAGCATCAAAAAACGGCGGAGGAACTATATACTTTCCTGCCGGAGATTATTTATCATTTACCATTCGTTTGAAAAGTAAAATAACAATTTATTTGGAGCAAGGAGCAAGACTTATTGCAAATAAAGAAACAGATACCGAAGGTTATGATTTGCCCGAAGAAAACGCTTGGTATAAAAAATATCAGGATTTTGGACATAGTTATTGGAAAAATAGTTTGATTTTCGGCGATAGTTTGCACGATATTTCAATAATGGGAAATGGCACCATTTGGGGAAAAGGTTTATATTCTTATGATAAACCTGAAATTAAAGGTTCCGGAAATAAAGCCGTTGGGCTTAAAAATTGTGTAAATGTTACCATTAAAGATATATCTATTTTGCACGGCGGACATTTTTGCATTCTTGCCACCGGCGTTGATAATCTTACAATTAATAATGTTCGCGCTGATGCTGATAGAGATGGATTTGACATTGACTGCTGTAAAAATGTAATTATTTCAGATTGCTTAATAAATTCTCCGACGGATGACGGTTTATGTTTAAAATCATCTTTTGCTTTAGGTTATGCCAGATTTACAGAGAATGTAACAATTACAAATTGCCAAATATTTGGTTTTGATCATGGCTCACTTTTAAATGGAACTTTTACCAAAGAATTTAAAGATGAAGATCCGAATGTTAATCATTGCATAACCGGAAGATTAAAATTTGGAACCGAATCTAATGGCGGTTTTAGGAACATTGCTGTTTCAAATTGTGTATTCGAACATTCGCGTGGATTTTGTCTTGAATCGGCTGACGGAGGTATAATTGAGGATATTGTTATTGATAACATCACAATGCGTGATATTACAGATACTCCTTTTTTTATACGATTAAGTGCGAGAATGAGGGGACCGGAAAATGTTCCCATTGGTGTTTGCAGAAGAATTTCAATCAGCAATTTAAACGTTTATGATGTGGGAGGAAGACCAAAATCTCCTGAACTTGGAGCATGTATGATTATGGGCATTCCGGAGCATTATGTTGAAGATTTAAGTTTAAGCAATATTCGTATTTATTTTAGAGGCGGCGGAAAGAAAGAATCTGTTGACAAGGAAGTGCCGCAAAATATCGATTCTTATCCCGATCCTTACCGCTGGAACGCAATGCCTGCTTACGGTTTTTACTTTAGGTATGTAAAAGGTTTAAAAGTGAAAGATATAATTATAAAAACAATCGAAAATGATGAAAGGCCTGCCTTTGTACTAGACAATGTAAACGACGCTGAATTTATAAATAATGATATTTCTAAAACAAATTCTGCCGCAAATTTTATCATTAAAAAAAGTCAAAATATTATTCTGAAAAACATTAAAGGAATACGTGATTCGGAAATTACTAAAAGTGAATATAAAAAATTTTAATCAATCATTATTTTCTAGACAGTAATATTTATTTAGTAAACTAATGTAATGAATATTGTTTCTTTTGAACATTTGAATATTCTAATTTCGGTTTTGAAGCTTTGATATTTGTATAACTTGAATCATCATCATAAACTTTAAAATTATTCATTATTGCTTGTAGATTTTCTGTAAGAACATTTAATTCTTCCGCTGCTTTTGCTATTTCATTAATTCCCAAAGAAGATTCCTGTGTAACTTTCCTGATGCCTTCAATACTTTTTGAAATTTGCTCAGAAGTAGACGATTGCTGTTCGCTTGCTGTTGCAACTTGATTCACCAAATCAACAACTTCAATAGTGGAATTATTAATATTCTCTAAAGATTTACCGGCTTTTACAGCGAGTTCTTTTCCGGCATCGACTTCAACAGTTCCGGAGTTTATTGAAATTACCGCTTTTTTAGTATCGTTTTGTATTGATGAAATCATTTCGGAAATTTCTTTTGTGGCATTTGTCGTACGTTCGGCTAATTTTTTTACTTCGTCTGCAACAACAGCAAAACCTCTTCCATGTTCTCCTGCTCTTGCGGCTTCTATAGCGGCGTTTAATGCTAATAGATTTGTTTGTCCGGCAATTGAATCAATAACTTGTATAATTTCATTTATTTTTTCGCTGTTATTTCCAAGTGCGGTTATGGTGTTTGCCGCGGATGAAACTACTTGTGAAATTTTATTCATTCCTTTTATTGTTTCTGAAACAATCACATTTCCTTCTGTAGCTAAAATTCCCGAGTCTTTTGATTTTTCAGCCGCAATAGAAATGTTATGCGCGGTTTCAATTATAGTTTTTGTCATCTGTTCAATTGCGCTTGCAACTTCAGATGCTTGCATACTTTGCTCCTGCGAACCGGCTGCCATCTGTTCAGTACTAGAACTTATTTGGCTGCTTGCGTTTGCGGTCGCGGAAATTGCTTCTATAACTTTCTGTATCATTTTCTTAATATTTTCAATTGTATCATTAAAGCCAATATAGAGTTTTCCAATAACATCATTTTTATTTTCAGGAATTAAGTTTATGGTGAAGTCACCGTTTGAAACTTTAGACATAACTTCCAGCATTTTTTTTACATTTCTTTCCAAATAAATTTCTTTTTCCTTTGCATCTGAAAGATCCGTCAGTACCTCTAATGTTCCAATTACTTCTCCTTTTTTGTTTTTAATTGGTGTTCCGGAAAAAATTATAGGAACTTCAACATTATTTGGTTTTGCTACAGATTCTTTTGTAATGGATTCACCACGTTGAATTGCGATATTGCAAGAACAGTTTTGAGATCTGCAGTCAATTGAATTAAAACTTTCATAGCATTTTGTTTTCAAAACGTTATGCTTTTCTTTCTTTAAAAATTCTACACCTTTTGAATTTATGTATACAATTTCAAAATTTTTGTCAATTACTGTAACAGGTAAGGAGATGCTGTTTAAGTATTGAAGCTGCATTTCTATTTTATCTACCATTTCGTTAAAACTGTTTGCTAAAATTCCAAATTCGTCTTTGCTGCTGCAATTCAAAGGCTCGTCAAATTTACCGTCGGCAAAATTCTTAACTGCATGAGTTAAATTTAGAATTGGCTTTCCCAAATATTTGTTTAAATATAAAGTTACCAGTGTAAATGTAATAATCGCGGCTAAAAGACCAATCCACGCTGCGTCAATTTTTTGAGATGCCATTTCCTTATATGTTTCATCGAGTGAGTGTCGTATGCTAATTATTGCCAGAACATCATTTTCCTTAACATCGTGACAGTCAACGCATGATTTGTCTGCAGTTAAAAATTTGATTGAACGTAAAATTTTTGAGTCATTAAAATCTTCATAATAATTTGCTTCTTTCAAACCATTTAATGCGGATTTCTCAATTTCGTCTAAATTGGTTTCAGAATTTTCCGAAATTAAATTGGTTGGGGTTATTCGTACTTCTTTAATTTTTTCAAATTTTTCTAAACTTTCAACAAACGGTTTTGTGTTATCGGCTCCGGCTGCCATGGCAAGTTTTATAGATTCGGTTAGAAGTGTGCTTAACTGATCGTTGTCTTCTTCTATTCTACTTTTAACGTTGGCATCATTTTTAAAAAAGAAAACAATTAAGTAAATGAAAAGAGTAAAAACTAAAATTCCAATTACTGCAAAACTTGTCTTTTTAACAATACCAAGATCGTTAAGTGTTTTCATTTTTCCCCCAAAAAATTTATACACTTTATATTTAACCTAATTATCGAAGCTTTTTGTAATTTCTAAATAGTCTGTAACGAAATTAAATTATATTTATTATTTATAATTAAAGTATCGGGAAATAATTACACAATTTTATTTTTTAAAAAGGCTCAAATAAGAATATTAAAATCTAATTTAGAAATTCATTTCTTTTAAATGGAATAACTTTGATTATTTTGATAGCTTTAATAATAGAATATCAAATTGGATGATTATGTACAATAACTCTAAAAACATTTCCTTAACCTTAGTTTATCTAATATTAATTAGTGTAAATAATATTTTTGCGCAAGAGAATGAAATATTAAATGGAAAATTTAAACCGACTTGGAAATCATTTGAGGAAAATTATCAATGTCCAGATTGGTTTAGAGACGCAAAGTTCGGTATTTGGGCTCATTGGACAGCACAATGCGTCCCTGAGCAAGGAGATTGGTATGCTCGGGGAATGTATGAGCAAGGTAATAAATATTATGATTTTCACGTAAAAAATTATGGTCATCCTACAAAGTTTGGATTTATGGAAATTGATAATCTTTGGAAAGCCGAGAATTGGGATCCCGCAAAACTTATGGAATTATATAAATACGCCGGGGCAAAATATTTTGTCGCTTTGGCAAATCATCATGATAATTTTGATAATTATAATTCAGAATATCACAAATGGAATTCTGTAAATGTAGGACCAAAAAAAGATATTGTTGGAATTTGGGAAAAAATTGCCAGAAAGAATGGAATGTATTTCGGTGTCAGTAATCATTCCGCGCACGCTTGGCACTGGTTTCAAACGGCTTATGGCTATGATCAGGAAGGACCTCTTGCGGGTATTCGTTATGACGCGGCAACTTTAACGAAAGAAGATGGAAAAGGAAAATGGTGGGAAGGTCTTGATCCCCAAGAACTTTATACTGGTCCAAATATTATTATGCCCGATGGAATTAATGATATTAAAACCGCAAATGACTGGCACGAAAAAAACGACAGAGTTTGGACCGAAGAACCACCGTTGCAAAATAAAAATTTTACGAATATGTGGTTTCTGCGCTGTAAAGATCTAGTAGATAAATATAAACCAGATTTAGTTTATTTTGATGATTATGAATTGCCTTTAGGACAAGCTGGATTGGATATTGTAGCACATTTTTACAATTCAAATATTCAGTTAAACAATGGCAAACTCGAAGCTGTTGTAACCGCAAAACAACTAAAACCTGAACAGAAATCAGGTATTGTGGAAGATATTGAAAGAGGTTTCAGCAGTGAAATTCAGCCTTTCGCTTGGCAGACTTGCTCATGTATTGGAAATTGGCATTATAGAAGATCAGATTATGAAAGTAATTCATATAAAACCCCTAAGCAAATTATTCTTTCACTAATAGATATTGTCAGCAAAAATGGAAATTTACTTTTAAGTATTCCAATTAGAGGTGATGGTACGATTGATGACTTGGAAGTGAAATTTTTAGAAAATTTAGGTAAATGGATGGAAATAAATGGCGAAGGAATTTATGGAACTAGACCATGGAAAGTTTATGGAGAAGGACCTACAAAAGTTAAAGCCGGAATGTTCAATGAAAGTGACTTGGAGGATTTTTCAAATGAGGATATTAGGTTTACGTCAAAGAGCGACACACTTTATGCTTTTATGATGAATTGTTCTGAAAGCAAAGTTGCGAATATTAAATCGCTCGGTAAACATTCCGATTTAATCAATGGTCAAAAAATTGAAAAAATAAAATTTTTGGGCTCAGAAAATAAGTTGGAATGGAAGCAGACAAATGATTCGCTTATCATTAATTTGTCTGATGAAAATCCGTTAGAATCTGTTGCCGTATTAAAGATAATTTTAGGTAAATATTAATTCGTTAAAGTTATATTGTTTGTTATAAAAATTCTTTCAATTGTTTTTATTTAAAATAAAGTAAGAATGTTAAAATAATTTAAGGTAAAATGACAAAACAAATAGTTGAATCAGATTTTTTAATTATCGGCAGCGGTTTAGCCGGACTTACATCTGCAATATATGCCTCAGAATTTGGTACGGTAACTTTGGTTTCTAAAAGTAAATTAAGTATAAGCAGTACATACTGGGCACAAGGCGGAATTGCCGCAGCTATTGATAAGTCGGATTCTGCCGAAATTCACTTTAAAGATACTTTAGTTGCCGGCGGCGAACTTTGTAATAATGATGCGGTTAAAATTTTAGTTAATGAAGGCATTGATAGAGTTAACGATCTAATTAATTGGGGAATGGAATTTGATGAATTGGACGGAAAACTTCAACTAGGTTTAGAAGGAGGACACACAAACCGAAGAATTCTTCATGCCGGCGGCGATGCCACTGGAAGCAAAGTCGTTCAATTTCTTGCTAGTATTGTTCAGAAGAAAAGTAATATTAAAATTTATCAAAACACACAGGTTCTTGAACTTTTAAATAATGATGAACAATGTTTAGGAGCAAATGCTTTTTCTTGGGATAGCAATAAACAGTTTATATTTATTTCACCGGTCACTATTTTGGCAACAGGCGGCGGTTCAGGAATTTTTTCGCGAACAACGAATCCTTATACTTCAACCGGTGACGGAATTACTTTGGCTTATAATGCCGGAGCAGAAATTTGCGATATGGAATTTTTACAATTTCATCCGACCGCCTTTTATTCAGAAAATGATCAAACATTTTTAATTTCTGAAGCTGTTAGAGGTGAAGGTGCATATTTATTGAACGGCGACGGAAAAAGATTTATGCTGGATATTCATCCAAATGCTGAATTAGCGCCGCGTGACATAGTTTCTAAAGCTATATTTTATGAATTACAGAATTCCAAGATTAAATCTGTGTTTTTAGATCTTACACATTTAAATGCTGAAAAAATAAAAGAAAGATTCAGTTCAATTTATGAAAAAGCATTAGAATACAATATCGATATTACGAAAAATTTAATTCCTGTTTCACCTGCGGCTCATTATATGATCGGCGGTGTTAAAACAGATATAAATGGAAGGACAAATATTAAGGGTTTATTAGCTTGCGGAGAAGTTACTTGTACAGGTGTTCACGGTGCTAACAGACTCGCCAGTAATTCACTTTTGGAATGTTTGGTTTTTGGAAAAAGATGTATTGATATTAGCGGTTCTATAAAGAACAGTAATATTCTTAATATTCAAACGGTTCTTGATCAAACAATAGATTACAAGATAAATAATTTTATAGTTGATAAATTTATGAGTATCAAAAATAAAATCGCTACTTTGCTCAATAACAATGCTGGAATAATAAGAAACGAAGAATTATTAACTTCCGGATTAAAAAATTTAGAAATGTTTAAACAATTTGGTTCGAATAAAGAATTTGAATATTATTCATTTAGAATAAAAAGTATTATTGAGATAGGTGAATTGATTATTAAATCGGCTTTAAACAGAAAAGAAAGCAGAGGCACACACCAGCGCAGTGATTTTGCCGAAACAAATAATTTATTTCTTGGTCGGTATATTTTCCAAAATGGACATCGTATTAAATTTGAAAAACACAACTAACACAAAATTAAAATGAAAATTGAAGAAGAATATTTAAAGAATATTGATGAACTGATAAACCTTGCGGTTGCGGAAGATATTTATACCGGTGATATTACAACAGAAGCAATAATTCCTTCTGTTAGTATTACTGAGGGTTATTTAAAATCAAAGGATGAGGGAATAATTTGCGGATTAGAAGTCGCTGAATTAGTATTTAAAAAATTTGATACGAACATTGTTTGGAAAAATAATTTTAAAGACGGTGATAAAATTTATAAAAATTCAATAATTTCAGTTTTTACAGGGAACTACAAATCATTGCTTTCAGCGGAAAGAATTGCGTTAAACTTTTTGCAGAGAATGTCGGCTATTTCCACCAAAACTTCTAAGTTTGTAAATGAGTTGAATAACACAAATACGAAATTACTTGATACTAGAAAAACACTTCCTGGATTTAGAACTTTAGATAAATATGCCGTTAAAATGGGAGGCGGAACCAATCATAGATTCGGATTGTATGATTTGATAATGATAAAAGATAATCATATTGACGTTGCTGGAAGTATTACAAATGCTGTAAATCAAGTTCGGAATAAGTATCAAAATAAATTTAAAATTGAAGTCGAAGTAAAAAACCTAAACGAAGTTAAAGAGGCTCTGCAATTGAAAGTAGATATTATTATGCTTGATAATATGTCAATTGAAGAAATGAAAAAGGCTGTTATTATTATTGATAACAAAATACTGACTGAAGCTTCGGGGAATGTAACTTTAGAAAAATTAAAAATAATTGCTGAGACCGGAGTTAACTTTATTTCAGTTGGAGCTTTAACTCATTCAGTAAATGCATTTGATATTGGGATGTACATTAAAAAATAAAAGAGAGACATGATAAATTCAAAGTTAGTAAATGAAATAAATAAATTAAAAAATAAAAAAAACGCGGTTATACTTGCTCATAATTACCAAATCGGTGAAATACAGGACATTGCGGATTTTGTTGGAGATTCACTTGGTTTGAGTCAAATGGCGGCAAAAACGAATGCTGACCTAATTGTATTTTGCGGAGTTCATTTTATGGCGGAAACCGCGTCAATTCTTTCACCTAATAAAAAAGTAATAATACCCGATCTAAACGCCGGATGTTCGCTTGCCGATAGCATAACGGCTGAAGAACTTAGAAATTGGAAAAAAGAAAATCCCGATGCGGTTGTAGTTTCATACGTTAACACAACTGCCGAAGTCAAAGCTGAAACAGATTATTGCTGTACATCTTCAAACGCAGTAAAGATAGTTAATTCAATTCCGTTAGATAAACAAATATTATTCCTTCCGGATCAATATTTAGGCAGCTATGTAAAATATATTACAAAACGTGATATAAAAATTTGGAACGGCTCTTGTCATGTTCATGAAAAAATTGGCGAAATGGATTTTAATATAGCAGAAGAGAAGTTCCCGAATGCGGAATTTTTAATACATCCTGAATGCGGCTGTTCTACATCGTGCATGTTAAAGTCTGCTAAAAACCCAAATTTAAAATTGAATATTTATTCAACTGAAGGAATGTTGAGAAGAGTAAATGAATCTGATTCGCAAGAATTTGTTATTGCAACCGAAGTTGGAATTCTGCACAGAATGAAAAAAAATAGTCCTGAAAAAATATTTCACCCTGCAAACGAAAAATCAGTCTGTGAATATATGAAATTAAACACTTTGGAAAATTTATATAAATCCATTTTAAATGAACAATTTGAAGTCAAAGTCGACAAAGAACTTGCGGATAAAGCAAGATTATCGATTCAAAGGATGATAGAGATTTATTAAGAATATAGTGGATCTACAAATTTACTTTTCCTTTTTTTGGATTTCCACCATAAATAAAATGTTAGTAAAGCGCTGACAACGGCCATTAAGACTAATAAAATTAAAATTGGGGTTAGTTCGTTGTTATATTTTGTATAGAGCCAGCCGATTATTTCTTCTTGGAAAATTGGTCCAATTGATCCCGTACCATTTATTATACCTGCCGCGGTTAACGCGCCTCTTTTTGAACCAACATCTATTGCGCCTACTCCGGAAATAAGTGAGTCGGGACCGTAAAGCATAAATCCGGCAATTCCCATTGAGATTGTGAAAAACATCAGATTAGATTCACCTTTTACATACATTAAAATAAATGCAAGCGCCATAAAACTTAACATAATAGCTGATATTAATGATCTTCTGCCTTTAAATACTTTATCGGAAATATATCCCGCGAATAGTACTCCGACAAATCCCGCAAGATCAAATACAACAGATAGATATCCAGCATTGCTTTCATTCATCCCAAAATTTTTATTCAGGAAAAACGGTACCCAGCTCCAAAGGGCATAACGTAAAAATTTAATAGTGAAATAAATTAATCCCATTGTAATTACTGTTAACCATGTATCACGGCTCCATCCTAATTTTTCAGTATTATCGTTTTCAATTTCACATGAATCCTCTTCATCTTTTATTGACTCAAGTCCAACATCTTCAGGTTTATTTGGATGTAAAAATAAAACGACAAACCATATTACAAGCAGCACTAGTGAAGCGCCGAAAAATGACCATCTCCACCCATATTCACCAAGCATATAAGCGGCAAATGAAGTCGAAATTACTGAACCGACTTGATAACAAGTTGCCCAAAATCCCAGAACTGTTCCGCGTTTTTCTCTTGTAAACCAAAACGCCAGCGAACCAATACATCCCGGCCAGCCTGTACCTTGCGCTAAACCGTTTAATGAAAGGAATAACAAAATAGTCCAGAACCCATTTGAAATACCGAAAACAAAATTACATATAAGTGAAATTCCCATTCCGATAAGCAGTAATAATTTTGGTCCGAGTTTTCTTCCAAAAAATGCGCTGGAATATTGACCAATCATGTAAAATACTAAATAAGCGGTGCCTAAATGGGCTAAATCAAGTGCCGAAAAATTTAATGAATCTGCTAAAGGACTTTTTACAACATAAAAGGCTTTTCGCGCAAAATAGTAACCGACGTAAGCCAGCCATGTAGCACTAAAGATTTTTACCTGCCAATGTAAAAGCGGATTTTTTTTGATTGATATATTTTTAAGCAAAATTACTCTGTTTTATTTGAATAAGGAATTACTATTTTATTTAACCAATTTACGAATTCAACTTGTCTTATTTTATCATCAATAACATCATCATCAATTCCGTATTTCCATCTTAAATCTTTTCTGTTTTTATCAGAATAGATTTTTTCCAAGTCCTCGGCATAATTCAATAAATCTTCTTTTGAAGCGAAATAATTTTGTTTAATTAATTTTTCTTCTCTTGCAATAATTAAGCGTGCAATTTCATGCAGATCATACTCAGGATGATATTGAGGCGCCCAGAAAATCCCTTTTTTATGTTTAACTTCTACTGCCTGTACATTTGTAAAATCATTTGACGCAAGCCATTTGCCGCCTTCGGGAAGTTTTGTTATTTCGTCATCATGACTAATAAAACCATCAAATACAGGAGGCTTGCCTTCGTACATTGGATGCTTACGTCCTTCTTCTGTTAAAAAGACCTTTCTTGCCAATCCCATTTCTCTGCCTTTTGGATTTGGTTTAACTTCACCACCTGCGGCATAAACAGCAATCTGTGCAGCCCAGCAGCTACCAAATTGAGGAACACCTACTTCATATGCATCTTTACATATATCGACCATCTTTGTTACTCTTTCATCATGATCGTGATAAACAGTTAAATTGCACCCAGGCCACAAAACTCCGTCATATTTTTTAAGTTCATCACCCTTAGGCAAAACAACTCCTGGATCGCTGGAATAATATACATCATATTTAGCGTTTGGCAAGTGTTGCAGTAATAGTTTGCCATATAATTCGCCGGCTTTTGTCATTCCTACTTCTTCAAATTGATCTCTACTTGGTTTTGGATAGCCATCAATAATAAGAAAATGCAATTGACCCATAATTTATATATCCTTTAATTTTTCAATAAGATTTGGTAATTCATTATAATGTTCAAAATATCCGTCTGCTCTGTTTCTGTCGCTACCGCGATCAAGGGCGGCTAAACATAAAATAGAATGCATACCCATTTTTTCAGGACCTAAAATATCATTGTGCTCTCTGTCTCCAATATGCACGATTTCATTAAATTCGAGTTCTAGTCCTTTCTTTGCAGCATGAAAAACACCTTCGGCAGGTTTTGAACATCCAACTTCATCTGAAAAAACAAATGTTGAAAAGTATTTAAGTAAACCTTCGTCTTCTAAAAGTTTTCTTAAAGCTCTGCCCGGACTAAATATCGCGTCAGAAATAACGCCAAGTTTATAATTCTTACTTAATTCTTTAATTGCATCATGCACGCCATCAATAAAATTAGGACGATACTCTAATTCCATTTCCTCATGAAGTTTAACAAGTTCATTCATTTCATTTGGAGGTAAAGTTACGTTTATTCCTTTCAAAACAATTTCAAGACGTTCTTTTACTTTCCAAGTAATATGATGATCATGCCAAACTTTTCTAAAGGCAGCATCCTGCGCGTCATATGCCGCATTCACTTTTTCTTGAGAAATATTTTGATGTTTATTAACAAATTGATGAACTAATAACCTTCTTTCGGCAGCTTTTGTTGGTCTGCCTGCATTCTTTCTTTTTGGCTCATCGGAATCGTCGATAAAAACGGTATCCCAAAGATCAAATGTTATACCTTTGATCATAAATTGAATTCCTCACTATATAAGATTTTTAATAATTTTTGATACATCGCCCGGCATTACCGGTTTTGGATTTAATGGTTTACAAGGATCTTCCATTGCATAAGCTTCCAATCCGGAAATATCTTCTTCTTTTACACCAATGCCTTTAAGGTCTGTCGGCATACCAACTTTAAGCAACCATTTTTCAATCGCATCAATCACGGCATCAGCATCGTTTTCAACGCCCAGAATGGAACCAAGCGAAGCTAATTTTTTACTTACTATTTCATCTGTTGAATTATACTTCATTACTTCAACAAGAACAGCGGCATTTGCCAAACCGTGATGAGTATCATAAAAAACACTTAATGCATGAGCAATCGAATGATTTATTCCCAAGCCTTTTTGAAATGCGGTTGCACCCATAGCTGAAGCCAATAACATTTCACCTCTAGCGGCGACGTCATTCCCATTTTCAACGGCTATCGGCAAATATTTAAAACATTTGTAAATACCTTCTTTCGCTATAGCGTCAGCAATTGGGTGATAAACATTCATAATATAAGCTTCAAGATTATGAACAAATGCGTCAACACCTGTAGCGGCAGTAAGCTTTTTTGGTAAAAGCAAAGTTACATCCGGATCAAGTACGGCGATATCAGGCATCATTTTGGGCGCAAAAATAATTGTTTTTTTATTTGTTGATTTTACGGTAATTACACTGCTTCTACCGACTTCACTTCCTGTTCCTGCGGTTGTTGGAATTGCATAAAAAGGAGGCATTTCATTTATAATATATTTATCACCGCCTTTTGAATCATCTAATTTTTCAAGCGGCTCATCGTGAGTGGCTGTAACTTTAATTGTTTTGCCAACATCGATTGGTGATCCTCCGCCCAGAGCAACAATAAAATCGCAATTATTTTTTTTATAAATATCGGTTGCTTCTATTACATTTTGTTCTGTTGGATTTGAAACAACATCGCTATAACTGAAAATCTCAATGTCTTGTGCAGTGAAATATGATCTTAATTTTTCTGCCAATCCAATTTTCTCAATTCCCTGATCTGTAACCAATAAACCTTTTTTTAAACCTTTACCTTTAATAATTTTCGGTAAATCAGCGGTTGCACCCGGACCATATTCAATTCTGGTCGGATAATTATAAGTATGTCTTAAAAGTGGCATAATTTTGCTCCAAATAAAATTTAATTCTAATGTTTAATTTTCAAATGATAAGATTTTGGTCTTGTTAACTGTTCGTATCCAACTTTTGAAAGGGAACAGCCTCTTCCGGAATCTTTAACTCCAACCCAGCTTAAGAATGGGTCAAGATAATCACATCGATTCATAAACCAAGTACCGGTATTAACTTGGTTGCCAATCTTAACAGCAGCCGGTTCATTTTCTGTCCATATCGATGCGGTCAATCCATAAGGACTATCATTCATTAATGTTAACGCTTCTTCATCATTTTTAACTTTCATAATTCCAACAACAGGACCAAAAGTTTCATCATACATTACATTCATTTTATGATTAACATCAATCAAAACTTGAGGTGCCAGATAATTTGTATTTTCTTTTGCGTAAGGAAATAAAGAGCCATCTATCATAGCTTTTGCGCCGGCATCAATTGCTTGTTTAATATGTTCACGCACTAATTCAGCGCCGCTGCGTTTTGCCAACGGACCTAATGTTGTTTCAGGATCAAGCGGATTGCCTAATTTGTATGTTTTTGTTAAATCGACAAAACCTTCAACAAATTTATCATAAACCGATTCATGAACATATATTCTTTCAATACCGCAGCAAGACTGTCCGGAATTAAAAAAAGAACCATCAACTAAATTTTCAACGGCATAATTTAGATCAGCATCCGGCATAACGTATGCGGGATCTTTACCGCCTAATTCCAACCCAACACCGATAAATCTGTTAGCTGCGACTTTTTGAATATCATAACCGCCTTTGACTGATCCGGTAAAAGCTACAAAGTTAACTCTTTGATCTAAAATAACTTTTGAAGTATCTTCATGAGATAAATGCAAATATTGGAATAAACCTTCGGGCAAGCCTGCTTGTTTGAAAGCATCAAAAAATCTTTCCGCGACAAGAGGCGTTTGGGCTGAATGTCTTAAAACAACAGCATTACCTGCAAGAAGGGCAGGGACAATACTATTAATTGCAATTAAATACGGATAGTTCCAAGCCGGAACAACGAATACTATGCCTAGCGGTTCACGTTTAATATATCTGTTGAATCCTTCTTTTTCGCCGACAAAAATATCGGTTAATGAAACTTCGGCTAAGTCCAGCATTCCTAAAGTTCGTTCTATTGTACCTCTAACTTCTGAAGGTGAATATTTAATTGGTCTGCCCATTTGCCAAGTTAGTTCTTCACAAATTCTTTTTTCATTACTTTTAAAAGCTTCCGCAAATTTTGAGATGTAGTTTTTTCTTTGAGAAAGCGGAGTGTCTTTCCAAGCTGCTTGAGCTTTTTCGGCTAATTTTAGTGCATTTTCAATATCATTTGAATTATGAAGTCTGCCTTCATAATAAACACTGGAGTCGATTGGTGAAATAATTTTAAATGTTTGTTCCATAAACAAATTCCTTGTAATTAAACCTCAATTTTTAAGATCAATATATTTTTCAAAACAAAAAAACAATTACATAAGAAATTTTAAATATAGTTTTACTCAATTTGCTTAAACCGAAAAAACTATTTCTTCTTTTTAGAGAGCTTGTTCTTTATTTCAAGTAATATCAATTCTAATAAAGCTAATTGAGAAATTCTTGACTGGCAAGAAAAACTTCCTAAAAGATTATCAGGCACACTAGTGTGCAAAACATATTTGGCAAATTGTGTCAAAGGCGATGATAAAAAATTTGTTAATGCTATTGTTACCAAACCGTATTCATTTGCTGCTTTCATTGCGGAAACAATTTCTTCAGTTTCACCAGAATGTGAAATCGCGAATACAACATCGCCATTATATAATGTAGGTATTATGCTTTGAATTATTGAGCGATCATTAGTGTAATTACTGTAAACTCCCAGTACACATAATGAATCATTAAAAATATAACCTACACCTGCCGCGCCGCCAATACCGACGATTAACATTCTCCTTGCTTTTACAATTTTATCGGCAATTACTTTCAATTGATTTGTTTCTATATTATTTACGCTAAAATCTATTTGTTGTTTTAAGTTATATAAAAAAGATTGAGTAGCGCTTTCAATGTTTTTACTCGATTCAATTTCTTTGATTAAACTTTTGCCGCTTCTTAAAAGCTCAGGTACCAAAGCAGTTTTAAATTCGTTAAACGTCTGATATCCAAGTGAACGACAAAACCTTATAACAGTTGCATCGCTAGTCTTGCATCTTTCAGCTATGCCTTGAGTTGTTAAAACAACAACTTCATCAATATGCTTTTGAACAAATTCTGCGACAGTCTTTTCACTTTTACTAAGATGATTAAATCTTTTGTTTATTAAATTTAACGGACTGTTCATTATAAAACCTCAACTATCTTCAGGCAATCTAAAATGTTGTAATTACTACAAAAAAATATTTATAATGTACTATCTACTACAAAAGTAATTATAAAAAATTTTAATGTCAATAAACTATTAAACATTATAATAGTTCTTTAAAGTTAAACATTAAATCTAAAATAACAACAGGATTTTAACGAAAAAATAATAAAAATAACAAATTGGATATTGATAACAATTTCTTAACAATGCTTTAACAATAGTTATCATTTTGCTTATTATTTTTAGATGCATAAAATCATTTAGAAAAGAAGCTTTCGATAAGTATCGCAGTACATAATTCAAATAACTTATGCCAATTGATAATTTACAAATCACCGTCCCAGCTTTGCAAGTTATTATTTAGAAAATTGAATTAAAAATTTATTGACAATAAAAAAAAATATAACTATGTTGTATCTGTAACAAGAATATTAAGTTATTGTAGTAGAAACAACAAAATTAAACCAATGAAAATCAGAAAGATTGCATGCGCTTAGTAACCAATTTTATTTTTTGCTCAATTATAATTTTACTCCTTTCTACCGAAATCTTTTCGCTAAATTTAATTAGTGAAAACTTCCCGTCGAGTCTTGTTGGTCGCTGGACTTTTGATAACTCTGCAGATTTACTTGAAGCAAATGTTGGGAATAGATTGACTAAGGTAGGAAATTGTCTAGCTGTTGAAGGTTCAGCGGAATCCGATGGAGCTGTTCGTATTGGTGTAGGAAGTTATTTTGCTGCCACTCACGGAATTACCCCGAACGGAGGCGGAAGTCTTGTTAACAATTACACTATTGTCATGGATGTTAAAATTCCGGCTTCATCTATGTGGTATGCTCTTTATCAAACCGACATAACTAATAAAAACGACGGCGACTGGTTTGTTAGTCCAAGTGGAAATATTGGCATCGGTGAAGTTGGTTATACTAACAAAGCACTACAAATTGAGCAATGGTATAGAATTGCAATTAGCGTCTCAAACGGCGTTCGTTATGATTATTATATTGACGGAGATAAAGCTTTAAGCGGTAATAAAGGAACGGTTGACGGCAGATTTGCCTTAGCATCTAAAGTATTATTTTTTGCGGATGAAAATAGTGAAGACAATATTTTTGATGTTTCCGATATTCAAATTTATTCTGAAGATTTATCAGATGAAGAAATTAAAAGTCTTGGCGGGTTTGAACACAAAGCAATAGAATTGAAAACCATAACTTATCCGTTTCTCCAAGGACCGACGCCAACTTCAATATACGTTTGCTGGACTTACAAAGGTGACAACCCAATAGCCGAATATGGAACATCACAATCATTGGGCAGTCAGGTTATTCCAGAAAAAGTAAATATCAATGACGAAAATGTAAGTCTTAATTGGTACACTGCAAAATTGGAAAATTTAATACCAAATACCACTTATTATTATAAAGTTAGTACTGACAGTGTTGAATCGGAAATTTATAAATTTAAAACTCAACCGGAAAATTCGGATTCAACCGGTCATGTTAGATTTGCTATTTACAGCGACAACCAAACATATTTCGAAAAGTTTACAGAAATAAATGATTCTCTTAAAAGTAAAGCTCAGTCATTATACGGTCCAAATATTGAAGATGACCTTAATTTGGTTTTTGATTGCGGAGATATTGTAACAGACGGCTGGAACCTTTCTTTATTCGTCCATGAATTTTTTAATCCTTCACATAAAATTGCAACTTCTGTCCCTTATATGGTTAGTATTGGAAATCATGAAGGAGACTCACCATATTTTTATGATTTCATGAAATATGAAGATTTTGGCGGAACACAAGGTGAAAAATATTATTCATTTAGAATAGGAAGAGTTTTATTCGTCGCAATGAACAGTAACTCGGCTTATCGAAATGATTCACAAATAAATTGGCTTAACCAAGTTTTAACCGATGCTCAAAACGATAATACTATTGAATGGATTTTTACATTTAACCATCACCCGGGACACAGTGAAATTTGGCCTGACGGCAATACAACATATGTACAGAACAGAATAATTCCAACTCTCGGTAAATATTCTAAAGTTGATATGCTGTCATATGGTCACTCCCACAATTACGAAAGAGGAACTGCGCTTAATAGTAACTTTAGATTAATGTGTATTGGAGGCGCCGGCGGTGCATTAGATAGATGGGAAATGTATGGAAACCAGGAAGATTATCCTGAAATTCAAAAAGCGGTTGACCATCACTGCTATGCAATTGTTGATATTGATATTGAGAATAAGTCATGTGAGATTACAACATACAGTATCGGCAATCCTGATAATCCGTTGGGCAATATTGTTATAGATAAGTTTATCAGAAATAAAGAAAATGAAACTCCTCCCGCAAAACCTTCATTTGTTTCACCTAATGAAGATGATGTAGTAAGTGTACCTTTTGTGTTAAATTCTTCAGTCTACAACGGTGATTATGAAATTATGAGTTCGCAGTTTCAATTAACGAGTAATAAAGGCAATTATGATAATCCAATTTTGGATGTAAAAAGAGATTATGAAAATGTTTATGGTAAACCTTTACCGCCGAACTTTTTGTTTATTGATTTGAATGCGGGAATTAACCTTGAAAAATTGGAAATTGATAATTTGAATTTTCAAGGGGATGTTTGGGCTAGAGTTAGATACCGTGATAAAAATCTGCAATGGTCAGATTGGTCGGATGAACTTGATTTAGCGGTTAGCAAAACAACAGATATTGAAGACAATGATGTTATGGTAGATAATTATAAATTATATAATAATTATCCCAATCCTTTTAATCCAACTACAAATATACAATTTGATTTAGTAGAAACTAGTCATGTTAATTTAACCGTATTTAACAATATTGGGGAGAAAGTTGCAGAATTGTTAAATGAAAATATGAAATCCGGACGTCATTCAATTGATTTTAATGGAATAGATTTAAGCAGTGGCGTTTACCTTTATAGGATAAGCGCAAACGGATTTAACGATATAAAAAAAATGCTGCTTTTAAAGTAAGAACGTTCAATACTAAATAATATTAAAATGCTATATGTTAAAACTAAATAGTAAAATCAGTAACTAACTTAAGGAGTATCTTTAATGAAGACAAAATTATTATTTCTATTTTTGATTACTGCTCTTAGTTTATCCGTTGCGCAAACGCCGGTTGCTAAATGGTCGTTTAATGATCCTAGCAATTTGACAAAAGCCGACATAGGTGAAGACCTAATTCTTGTCGGTGTTGATTCTGCTGTGGCTGGAACGGAAGCGGGAGACGGAGCAGTTTCAATTGGTATTGGTAGTTATTATATCGCAAATCCATATATGCTGCCAAGTGGAGCTGATACCGCAAAAAGAGTAAATCTTTATACCTTGGTAATAGATTTTAGAGTAATGGATTTAGAAGGTTGGCATTGTTTCGGTCAAACCGATCCAACAAATCAAAGTGATGGTGAATGGTTTATAAATCCGGGTGATGGGAACGTTGGCGTTGGTTCTTCAGGTTATACCAAAAATACTATTACTCCATTGGAATGGTACAGATTGGCAATCGTTGTTAATACCGCAGATACAAATGATAACAGCGGTGTTAAGTATTATTTTGACGGTGTTTTCCAATCTATTGCAACTGCAAATCATAAACAAACAATAGATAATAGATTTTCAGTTGGAAGTGCAGATGAAGCAATTCAATTATTGCTTTTTGCAGATAATGATGAAGAAGACGCAGTAATGGAAGTTTCAAATGTTTCTATTTATGAACAAGCACTAACACCAGCTGAAATCGCTGCTCTCGGTGGTTTCAAACATGAAGAAAAAGAAGTATTAACAGCAGTGGGAATGTGGGATTTTGATGACCCTGCAGATTTAACAGCTGCAACACACGGTTCACCGCTTGAATTGGTTGGAAATGTTGAAGTTGTTGAAGGTCCGGAAGCCGGAAACGGTGCGGTATCTATCGGCGTTGGAAATCACTTAAAAGCGCTTACAGCAATTGCCCCAAACGGCGGCGGAACAAAAGTTAACGCTTATTCTGTTACAATGGATATAAAAGTTAATGTTCTTGATAATTGGGTTGCTTTATTACAAACCAATCCTGACAATAGTGATGACGGCGATTTATGGTTAAGCAGCGACCATGATATTGGTGTTGGCGCCCTAGGCTATTCTGATCCTGATATTATTAAAGAGGGTGATTGGTATAGAATGTTTTTGGTAAGCACTCCGGTTGCAAACGATTCAGTTGATTTTAATGTTTATATGGATGGTGTTAGAGTTCTTAAAGGTAAAAGACAGGCAATTGACAGCAGATTTGCTCTACAAAATACTTTGCTTTTCTTTGCTGATAATGATGGTGAAGATAACACTATTGAAGTATCTAAAATTGCTGTATATGACTCTTCTTTAACAAGCAGAGATGTAGCAGGCTTTGGCGGATATCAGCATGGTACCGTTGAAGAATCAATTGTTGCTCAATGGGATTTTGATAATCCTGATTCATTAGAGCTTGCAACAATAGGTAATGATTTAGTATTAGCAAATAAAGACGGTGCTGAGCCGGTTGCTGAAGCTACAGCAGGTCCAGCAAATGGCGATGGTGCAGTTAAAATTGGACCAAGAAACCATTTTATTGCAAATCCTGATATGCAGCCGAACGGCGGCGGTTTAAAAGTAAACAGATATACAATTCAATTTGATTTTAGTGTTGAGGCATTAGGAAATTGGAGAGCATTTTATCAAACTGATTCATTAAATGAAAATGACGCTGAATTCTTTATTAAGAAAACCGGTGAAATTGGAGTTGGCGATTTAAGTTATTCCGATAGCGTAATTGTAGCTCCTGGCGAATGGTATAGACTTATTATTGCGGTTGATTTACTTGATACAACACAGCATGCAATTAATTATTATATAGATGGACAAGCAGTTCCTCACGGTGAAAGCGGATATCAGAAAATAGATAATAGATTTTCTTTTGGTCCCGCGGGATATACAGATCAGTTAATTTTAATGGGCGATAATGACAACGATGACGGTTTAATTAATGTATCTAAAGTTGTCTTATATAATAGAGTATTATCTGCTGAAGAAGTTGCTGCTGTTGGCGGTTACGGACACGTTGTAGGTGTTGAAGATAACGTTTCTAATTTGCCGGAAGTTTTCGCGCTAAATCAAAATTATCCAAATCCTTTTAACCCAACGACCATCATTAGTTATTCCATACCTAAACAAACAAATGTTAGTTTGAAGGTTTATAATTTACTTGGTCAGCTGGTTACTACAATTGTTAATAAACAGCAAAATGCCGGAAACTATGAATATCAGTTTGATGCAAGCAGTTTATCAAGCGGTATTTATTTCTATTCACTAAAAGCCGGTGAATTTACAAAAACACAAAAAATGATGTTGATTAAATAGTAAGTAATAAAAAAAAATATGTAAAACTTCCTCCAAGAATTTAAAAGATTCTTGGAGGATTATAATTTGAATGTAAATATTAACTGCTTTTTATAATATTTTTATATAAAAATTATTTTGTGAAGTTTTAGTGGACCGAGAAAAAAATAATTTATCTATGTTTTAATTTAGCTTGAGGATAACTTGGATATTAAGAATTTTTACAGAACTACAATAACTAAAATTCTATTTTTATTACTTTTAACCTCGCCTCTATATGCTGGAACTACTGGTAAAATTGTTGGAACAATAATTGACAAAGCAACCGGCGAACCATTGCCAAGCGTTAATGTAATGATAGAAGGAACTACTCAAGGAACTGCTTCCGATTTAAATGGTCATTACACTATCTTAAACGTTAGCCCGGGAACACATAATGTTATTTTCAAAAATATCGGTTATGCTGATTACAGAGTTGAAGGCGTTATGGTAAACGTTGATAAAACGACAAAAGTTGACGCGCAATTATCAATTTCCTCAATTGAAATTACTGAAGTAGTTGTACAGGCAGAAAAACCTCCTATAGAAAAGGATAGGACATATTCTTCGGCTGTTGTTAATTCAAAAGCGATAGAAGCATTGCCTGTAACTGAAATGAGTCAGGTAATTACATTACAGCCGGGCGTTGTTAAAACCGGAGATCAACTACATTTTAGAGGTGGAAGGTCAAGAGAAGTAGGATACGTAGTTGATGGTGTTTCTGTAACAAATTCTTTTAATCAAGATGGCGGTTCAAACGTAACAGTAGAAAATTCAATGATTGAGCAGCTTGAAGTTATTACGGGTACATTTAATGCTGAATATGGTTCTGCTCAGTCGGGTGTTGTTAATATTGTTACTAAAGGAATTTCATCAAAATTGACCGGTAACATTAATGCTTTTGCGGGAGATTGGATAAGTAATCAAAGCGATGTTTTTTTAGGAGTTAACAAAATTAATCCTATGTCAGAAAAAGACATTCAAGGGAATATCAGTATTCCAATTATTACGGATAAATTGGGGGTTTCCTTTGTAGGAAGATACAATTATTATGAAAGTATAAATTGGTACGAAAAAAGATATAATGTGATTGACGGTTGGCGAATTGCCGCCTATGAAAGGTGGTATAGAGAGCAAAGGTCAGCCGAGGCTTCAGCTTCACAGGCAATATATATTCCTGATTCATTAAAAACCGGTGACGGTTCTATGGGTCCGCTGTTAACAGGAGATAGATTTTCAGGAAATGTTAAGGTTAATTATTATCCATTCGAACGTTTTAAAATTGCGTATCAAGCATTTGGTGATTATTCAAAAAGTAAAGGATCCACAAGTTCATACTATAGATATCAACCGGACGGAATGAGTGAAAGTCAGGGTTTTAGCCATAGTCATTTTTTAACTCTAAGACATACGCCAACCGATAATTTTTATTACAATATTTCCGGTTCTTATCAATATAATAGAGGTGATTCGTGGTATGATAAATCCAATAAAATGGCTTTATATCCTGGAGATACGGGAATTCAGTTAATTGGTTATACAAGTGATGGATTTTCACTTGGAAATACAGATGGTTTTTATTCCAATGCTGATGGAAAGAATTTTAGAAAATTATATATTTTTAACGGCGATTTTAACTGGCAGGTTGATAAATATAATTTTATAAAAGCAGGTTTTGAGTATAAACGTCATGAAGTTAATACATATTCTTGGGGATATATTTCAACACCTGATTGGAATACAAAAAAATGGATAAATTTTGACCCTGATCCAACATTAACATTTAATGATTATTGGAATACAATGGTTGACTATTGGAAAAATTGGGAAAGTTTATTTGATACAGTAAGATATAGAAGATATAATGAAGATGAATATACACTTTGGCGTGATTATACTATTACTCCAAGTGAAGGAGCTGCTTATGTTCAAGACAAAGTGGAATTGGGTGAAATAATTATAAATGCAGGCTTGCGTTTGGATATGTTTATGCCAAATGAACTTGTTCCGATAAATTATAGAGTTGAAACTTCTCAGCTTACTTCACAAGTAAACTTAAAAGAGGCGACAACTAAAGTAAATTTAAGTCCAAGACTAGGTGTGAGTTTCCCAATTTCGGCAAATGGAGCGTTCCACGCGGCATACGGACATTTTTATCAAATGCCGAGTTTCGAAAAAATGTTCAGTGTTCCTATTTATGTACTTACCCCGCTTCAACTTGAAGGACTTACACTTGGAAATGCGGATTTAAATCCTGAAAGAACAATTCAATATGAATTAGGTTTACAGCAGCAAGTCTTTCCGGGAATTACGGTAGATGTATCTGTTTATTATAAAAATATGAGTAATCTGCTTGGGGTTGAATATTTAACAACATTAGATAATGTTAGATTTTTACATTATATAAATAGAGATTATGGCAATTCTAAAGGAATTACAATTGGAATTAACGCGTTTGGCAGTAACTATATTAACGGAAGTTTGAATTATACATATTCTACAGCAAATGGAAGTGCGTCGGATCCGGATTATATTGCTCTTGTACAAGCCTCAACTCAAATTGGCGGAGAAGCGGTCGAGTTTTTAGATAGGCAGGTTATTGCATTGAATTGGGATCAAACCCATACACTTAATGCCCTAGTTGATTTTAAGTTTACAAGTAGTTTTTTCATGTCGGTTATTGGAACATACTGGTCAGGCCAGCCTTACAGCCCAACATTTGTTGAAAAATATGATATTCTTGCGCAAGAATATAATAATGCCGATGTTAAACCAGTTCAATGGACTGTGGACTTAAAAGCAAGATATGATTTTGAGGTTGGATGGTCAACAATTACAGCATTTATACAAGTTGATAATTTATTTGATCACTTAAATCAAAATTATGTTTACAGTTCAACAGGAACCGCTTACGATAACGCACGATTACCGTCTGTTGAAAGAATTGAAATAGAAAGATTGCAGCAAGCTGGATTATTTACATTAGGTGAAATAGACAATAAACCCGAATGGTTTTCAAGTCCAAGAAAAGTAAGACTTGGATTCGTACTCAATTTTTAATTTTTGGAGAAGAAGAATTTATGCTCAATAATTTTTTTACCAAAATGCTATTGGTTTTTTTACTTTATTTTGCGATAAATTTAACCGCACAAACTGAAGATGATGAAAAAAACAAACCAATAACCTTAAAGCCCCAAACAATTACCGGATCTCGCGGTTATACCGGTGCTTTTAATAAAATATCGGAAGCACAAGCGGAAGGTAATGCAAAATATTTTAGGTTTACGGTTCACGATGGAAATTTAATTACAGGCGGAATAGTAAATTCCGGTTTATTATCATATCATTATGTAGGCGGTTCTCCAACAATTGCTTGGCCTAAAGGTCCAAAATCCGTTTCAATTTTACATGGAGCCGTTTTCTTTGTTGCAGCCGAAGTTACTGATACAAAAGGATCAACTATTCACATTGTTTCAGACAATTTCAGAAGAGGCAACGTAGAAGCTTCGCTTGATGAGTCTCACTGGTGGGCATTTATGCCTCTTGGAAAATACTTCAATAATGATCAGCCTGGTGCATTAGACCCAGATATGGACGGACTGAGTGAAGACGTTGGAATTGATGAAATCCCAAATACCGGTGATACTGGTGAAGGGGACGGAGTTTTGCAAGATGAAGAAGATTTTAATCTAAATGGACAATTGGATACACATCTACAAAATGGTGTAGGTTGGTTTGCAATCAGCCATAGAAAAGAAACATGGCCGCGATATTGGCCTGTTGGATCTTATCCAGGTGACGGCAGAGTACAAGGGGAGGAAAGACCCGGCATACGTGCAGGAAGATGGAATGGTGAATTTGGCGCCTATATTCGTTCTGACCAAGAATCATACTATGTTATGGATGACAGGGAAAATGATGAGTTTAGTTATTATCCATTTGATGATGAACAATCGAAATTACCTTGGCCAAATGGACGAAGAGGATTAGGAGTTAAGGTTACAGTTAGAAATTATCAGTGGAGTGCTAGATTAGCTGAGGATCTTTTAATTTCAATTTATGATATTGAAAATGAAGGTAAAGACCTTGATAAAGCAACTGTAGGAATGTATGTTGATCCCGATTTGGGAGGTTCATTATCCGGCGATGACGCAGATTTTGATGAAAAAGATGATATAACTTATGCATATACAAAAGAAGGCGTGTCATTGCAAGGATTACCAGTTGGTTATTTCGGGTTTGCGTTTTTGGAAAGTCCTGGTTTGGTTGATGGAGTTGATAATGATCAGGATGGTCTAATTGATGAAAGTCAAAATAATGGAATTGATGATGACGGTGATTGGGTTGGCTTTGAAGATAAAAATTTTAACGGAGAATGGAATTGGGAAGATGTTGGAATTGATGGAATTCCCGGAACTAATGATACTGGGGAGAATGACGGAGTATTACAGGCGGAAGAAGATTTTAACAATAATGAAATTCTTGACGTTGAACCTTTAAATAATGATGTTGGTTCTGATGGTTTAGGACCTGGAGATGAAGGATATATTGGACCTGATCCAGATGGAACTGAAGGGAACGGAATTCCTGATCAAGGCGAACCAAATTTTGATTTTACCGATAATGATGAATCAGATCAGGTAGGTTTAACATCTTTTTATCTTAGGGATTGTGATAACACGATGGGCGATGATGAAACATATTGGAATGTTGAAATTAAACCGGGCGTTTTTAATGTTCGTCCTGGGTATCAGCGTGATATAGCGTTTAGTTACGGCAGCGGCTACGTAAAATTTGCAGGAACCGAAAGAAAACACAGATACGCGATTGCTTTGGTATTTGGTAATAATGCAACAGACATTGTAAGAAATAAAAGAACTATGCAGGTTATATATGATGCGGATTATAATTTTTCAAAACCTCCTAGAAAACCAATAGTAACTGCTACATCTGGAGATGGAAAAGTAATTCTACATTGGAACAGTGATGCGGAATTTTCAAGGGACCCTCTTTATGGTCAGGATTTTGAATGTTATTATATTTATAAAAGCACCGATCCAACTTTTGATAATATTAAAACAATTACAGATGCGTATAATAATCCAATTTTGATGGAACCTTTAGCAATTTTTGATAAAATTGATGGATTAAAAGGAATTCATCCTGTAAATATTGGGGCGGAACTTGGACCTGAAAGCAATTTGGGTGTTTCTTATAATATGGGAACAGATAACGGTTTGAAACACTTTTATGTTGATACCGATGTCACAAATGGACGAACATATTATTATGCGGTTGTTTCTGTTGATCAAGGTTATCATGATTCATTTTACCCTGATATATCATCGCGCGAAGGATTGGTAAACGCTTCTCCAACAGAATGCTCTGCAATTATTCAAACGGATTTATTGGGCAGGGCTGTTAAAACTGATAAGAATACGGTAATAATTACTCCTTATGAATATCCTGCCGGATATGTTTTACCAGCATTGAGTGAAAAAGGATTTGAAAAAGTTTCAGGTTTCGGTACAGGAACTGTTGAATTGGAAATATTCAGTCCAAAAGAAGTTAAACCAAACACAACTTATTCAGTTCAATTTTTAGATGATGGTTCACAGCAAAAATTTGACAGCTCATTTACAGGAATAACAACAAGGGCAATTATTTTCAATGAAACTACCAACACAATAATGAATAGCATAGATGATCCGGATAACAGTGAAAAAGTTGATGAATTCATTGCCGACGGATTTAGAATAAAATTGAAAAATGATTCGCTTAATTTTAATTCTGCAAATTGGGTTGTTGGCAATTCAAATTTGGCTGTTACTTCAAGCACTATTGAAATTGGAAGTCAAATGGTAGCAAGAGATTACGAAATTAGAGTTTTTGCTCCAATTGATCCGGTAACCGGTGTCGGAGCAGATACCTCGGTTTACTCAAATATTACTGTTACTGATTTTCAAATATGGGACGTTACTAATCCTGACAGTACATTTAAAGTTGATTTTAGATTTAGAGACGGCGCTCAAACCGCAAATAAAAGAGGCAGTTTAAGTCACGGTGATAAAATTCAAATGGTTTCAAAATACAATCAAGGACAAAGAACATGGTTCTTTGATGTGAATGTTCCGGGATTTGATACTCTTTCCGCTGATGAGATTATATATCCTTCTGCCGGAGATGTATTAAAAATTACTAGTAAGAAACCTTTTGACAGAAATGACAAATTTACTTTCACACTTGACGGAAATTACGTTGAAGCAAGTAAAGTTAAAAAAGATTTAAGCAAAGTTTATGTAGTTCCCGATCCTTATATAGCGGTCAGTTCTCTGGAAAGGAAAGTAATAAATATTGATGAAGGCAGAGGTGACCGAAGAATTGATTTTGTGAATTTACCGAATGAATGTTCGATTGAAATTTATACAACATCCGGAAGATTTGTAAGAGAATTATTCCATTCTTCCACAAATTCCAACGGAAGAATGGCATGGGATTTAAGAACAAAGGACGGCTTGGAAATTGCTCCCGGCATTTACTTCTTTGTTGTAAAAGCCCCTGGCGTTGGTCAAAGCACCGGTAGATTTGCAATAATTAAATAAGAATTTTATTGGAATAATTATGAAAAAAATAAATTTTATTGGTAAAAGTTTTCTGATAAGTATTTTTCTCTTAACCATCAGCTTTGCCGGTGAAAATCCGGTAAATACTTCTACAAATGTAGACGGTATCGGAACCGCATCGATGACGTTTCTTGAAATCGGCATTGGAGCTAGAGCAATGGGTATGGGCGGCGCTTTTGTTGCAGTCGCAAATGACGCATCTGCTACATATTGGAATCCTGCCGGTATTGTTTGGGCTGATAAAATACAAGTTGAAATAAGTCATAACCAATGGTTCTTGGATTCCAAATTGCAATCAATTAGCGGTGTTATTCCGTTGCCGCAGTTTAATTCATCAATGGCTTTAAGTATTGTTACATTAGGGTTTGATGAGCAGCCGGTAAGAACAGTTGATCGACCGACCGGAACTGGCGAAATGTATGATGCGAGAGATTTTTCAGTTGCGTTTTCTTGGGCTACTGCAGTTACTGATAGATTCTCATTTGGTCTTTCGGCAAAGTATTTAACATCTCGTATTTGGCACGAATCCGCAAATGCATTTGCGCTTGACTTTGGAATTTTTTACAATACTGAATTGAAAGGACTCCGACTTGGCTTCAGCATGGCTAATTTTGGATCAAGTATTAAATTTGCGGGCAGAGACCTTGACTCAACAATCGATCCGGATAAGGAAGTTGAAAATTTTGACAGAGTTCCCGCGGAATATAAAACCGATGCTTATCCATTGCCAATTCTTTTCAGAGCCGGAATTTCTTATGAATTAAATCTTGATGATTTTGGAAACGCGATTTTTGCGGCTGACGTTCTTCATCCAAGCCATTCTCCTGAAGCTGTTAATTTGGGTTTGGAATACGGATTTACGAATATGTTTTTTGTAAGAGCCGGATATCAAAATCTATTTGACGAATCTGCAATTGACGGATTAACATTAGGCGCAGGAATAGATTATTATAATAATGATAACGGATTTGGCGTTAGATTTGATTATTCTTGGGCTGATTGGGGAAATTTAAAGAACGCTCAAAGATTCTCCGTTGGAATTGTATTTTAAGATGCTAATTATTATAATTTGGAAAAGCATTAAATTAAACTGTGAATGAGTTTTAATAAGTATTTAACTAAAAAAAATATATCGATATTTTTAGGTCTGGTTTTAGCTATTGTTACTGTTTTTTTATTCTTCAGAAACAATAGTAATGATTTGCCCGTTCTTGCTAGAGTCGGGCAAAAAATTATTACACCTAATGACTTTCTTCTCAATTATGAATTCGGATTTCCGCATTTAAAGATCGGCAGTACATTAAACGAAAGAAAAAGAAATTATCTTCAATTTATGATTAATGAATATCTTTTTGCTTCAGACGCCGAATCAAAGAATTTGAATCTATCTTCCGAAGTAAAATATCAAACTGAACAAATTAGAAGGGAACTGCTGTTAGAAAGTATAATTAACAATGATATAAAAAATAAGATTAAAGTTAATCCCGAAGAAATAAAGGAAGCAATTAACAAATCCAAAGTTAGTTTTAAATTTTTTTTCTGGCCTGAAACGGATTTTGAAAATGCGATGATCATAAAAAAAATGTTTGAACAAAATGGAATTGATGATACATTTAAAAAGTTAAGCGGCAAAAAATCCGATTTTCATTTTGATTATTCCAAATATGTGTCGGATTATAAAACATGGCAGGATATTCCCGAAGAAACTTTTAAAGCGATAAAAGACCTTAAAGTTAACGAGTTTTCTAACCCGATTAAAATTGACGATGTTTATTATGTTTTTCAAGTTCAGGATATAAGAAGAGAAACACTAAGAAATGAAGAATATTTAAGTCAAGCGCCGACATTTCAAAAAAATTATTTTTAACTCAAAGCTTCAAGATAGCGTAGCATCATATGTAGATAAACTTATGACGCCAAAGAATATTAGAACTAAAGCAAGAGTCTTTAATGTATTTGCTGATGCCGTAATTGACTGGTATAATTCACCAAACAAAAGTTCACAAAACTTTTATGAATGGTCTAAATCAGCCTTAAATTATCCTTCAGTTCAAAAATATATTTTTTATCGTGATTCAGTTTTCATAAACTATAACGGCGGTTCATTTACACTTGCGGAATTTGAAAAGTCCTTTTTCATGAATAATATTGCAAAAGAATTCAACACAAAAATTGAATTTAAAAAACATCTGAATTTTTTGGTTGGTCAATCAATGAGAGACTATTTTCTGGAAAAAGAAGCCGAAGAAAAAAATTATGATGAAACACCTTGGTTTGAGCATGAATATATGAAATGGACGTCAAAATTCGCGTTTGAAGAATTGATGCAGAAATATAATGATGAAAAATTACCGAATGATAAGAATCTTAAAGAAATAATAAATGATGATTTAGCTCAGTTAAAAAGTAAATATAATATCTACGTAAATTATGCAATGCTCGATACTTTAAAAGTTGACGAAACCGCAAAAGCAAAAGGTATCTCAATTCAATTGATGAAATTGGGAGTCAACCGATTGGCTGAACCAATTGTTGACGGATATTGGAAATCATTAACTAATTGATTTTTACAAAAACGTAAACTCATGGAATTTAGAATAAAATTACTTATAGCAATATTTATATTTGCGGAATCCTTTTCACAAAATTTGGCACAGGAAAATAATTCTCAAAATACATTCGTCAATTCAATTGAATTTATTGGTCAATGGAAAACAGATGGACAAGCCAAAGCCGTATTTATTTCGGGAAATAATGCATATTTGGGAAACGGCAATAATGTAGATTTACTGGATATTTCAAATTTAACGTCGCCAAAGCTTATTAATCAAATAAAATTAAGTACATCTTTCCCATGCAATGATATTGTCGGAAATCCAAATTTAATTTTTATTGCCAACAATCAATCAATATATGAATACAATATTGCAGATCCCACAAATCCTGATTCAGTTGCGGAATTGGATCTCAATTCAGTTATAACGGATATTTATTATAGAGATAATAAGATTTACGCAATCACTTCTTATGATTTTTATATAATTGACGTAAACGAAGATAACTCAATACATATAACGGGAAGTTTGTCGTTGCCAGGCTCGTCTTTAGGTCTTACAAGATTTGATTTAGAAAATGACATAGCATTTGTTGCCTCGTGGTCAGGCGGAATTTATGTTTTGGATATTTCAAACTCTAATGAACCTTTACTTCAAGGACGTTTTCTTGACAATGTGAATTTAGTTTATGCCAAAGGCGATATTGCTTTTGCTTCCGATAACAGAACCACATATATATTGGATATTACCGATTATGTTTTACCTATAATAAATTTAAGCGCTTCTATTAAAGGAACACCGCATGATCTATACAGCGATGGTATTTATATTTACTATTTGATAAACGATAAATTAGATATTTATAATAATAATCTTGAGCTTATCAATACATATTCACTAAATGATGAAGGGCAAAGATTTCTTTTTTCAGATGGAAAAATATTTGTCGCAAATAATCTTGAAGGATTAAAAATTCTTAAATTCGGCAACGCAAATTCGATTAAAAATAATGATAACATTATAAATGATTTTGAGCTTGGACAAAATTATCCTAATCCGTTTAATTCTCAAACAAAAATAAATTATTACATTTCAGAGTACTGTAACGTAGAAATTGATTTATATGATGCGTTGGGGAAAAAAGTGAAAAACTTATTAAATGAAAATAAAACCGCCGGAGCATATTCAATTGAGTTTAATTCAATTGACTTGTCCAGCGGAATATATTTTTACATTTTAAGAACTTCAACGGGTTACACGAGTTCCAAAAAATTTATTTTGTTAAAATAATTTTATTTTTCTGCTTCATTTTTATAATGCGTTTCCCTCATATCATCAACATCGTCCATATCCGGACCCTTTTCAATTTTTCGCCAATCAATCGTTTTATTGTACCTTTTCATAGAAAGCTCAGCATCAAATACTCTTGCATCGTGCATTTCCAAAGTATATGGTGTAAAATCAGGTTTATCTGTAAAAAAGTCTTGAAGTAGCGAAGCTGTAACATCAAAATGATTTACATACGGAACGTTTAGAATATTGTAAATTGTTTTTAATATTGAACCAAAATTTGCGTGAGTATGAGAAACGTATTCTTTTTTAACATAGGGACCCACCATCATTAAAATTGAACGATGAGCGTCAACATGATCAACGCCTCCTTGCGGATCATCTTCCGTAATAATTACAAGCATATCTTTCCAATATTTTGTACGGGAAAGAAAATGTAAAATTCTGCCGACTGCAAGATCATTATCAACCATAAATGATTGTGGATAAAAATAACCGTCTTCAGGTCTAATTCCGGCTCCATGATCATTGGGAAGCATTACTGTAACCAATGGAGGCATTTCTTCTTTTCCTTCAATCCATTTTTTTGTAAATTCTTTTTCAAACTGATCCATTCTATATTGATCGGGAATTGAAGTATTAAATCCGGCAAAATTATGACTTGTTCGTTTAAACAAAGCATTCTGCATTGGAATCATTACCCCATGTGATGCTCCGGTTGCGGTATCATACCATTCTTCTCTTTCGTGTCCGCTTTCATTTGCCTGCCCGAAATTATAAAACTCAACTTTGCTTCTTTCCATAGCTTCCCAAATTCCTCCAATTTCAGCATAATCTTCAGGATCAACACTGCCGATCGTTTTCGGAAATCTTCTTCCTTCTGCTTTTGAAAAAGGCATTGCTGTTTTACTTGTGCTTGCGTTTGATTCAACCCATTCATTTGGAATAACACCAACAAGCCAATGATGTCCGTGTACAGATGCGTCGCTATCGCAGTAATAATTATCCGAAAACGCGAATTGCTTTGCTGCTTTAATATGATTTGGTGAAATTCTTAAATTAGGAAATTTGTCTCTATATTCCGGCGGTAATGTGTATTCGTTATTAATCCCAAATCTTGCAAGTGTACTGTCGCCCTTAGCATTTTTCATTTGACCAAAAACTTCGTCATACGTTCTATTTTCTTTTGTAATATAAACAACATGTTTAATAGGACTTTGACGTAAACCCGGCAGCGGAGGAAGTGGATTAGTTCCATCATCTTCAATTTCAGTTTCAATAAATGTATCATCAATTGTTTGTTTTGTATATTTAGTAAGTTCTTCATCGGTTGGAACATTTACAATTTGAAAACTGCCTAATTGAATATCACCTACATAACTGCCTTGAACCGGACTTACAAAACCTTGACCGCCGTTTGGACCAGCTCCTAAACCTCGACAGGTAATAATATAGATTTCTTTTTCATCTTTAGAAAGTTCTACTCTTGTTGGTCCCCAGCCAGAAGGAATTAATCCTTTTGTTGTTCTTGTAGGAATATCAATAACAGCAATGGCATTAAATCCTAAAAGAGCGACATAAAGCTTTTTTTCATCTTTACTCATTGTAATTCCAAACGGTAGCGAGCCGCGGTGCTTATCAATTCTCGGATCAATTGTAATTGGAATATGACCGACAATTTCCTGTTTATTGTAATCAATTATTGAAATGTTGTCGTTAGTAGCATTTGTGATATAAGCAAATTGTTTACCAACAGCAATAGAATTGGGGCTTGCTCCTCCAATAACTTCTGCGTCTTCAACGGTTTGACCAATTTGATATCCGGTTTTAAATTTATTTATTACTTTGTTTGTTTCTAAGTCAATTGTAAAAACACTCATTGCATCTGGATGAAGCGGGCTTCCCAGTCCTGGAATTTTTCTACCTTCAACAATAGTTCCTTCAATCGATTCTTTTGTATTATGTCCATAAGGATGATGCGGAATCATTAGTGAATCATAATTCTTTGGAGTCGCTCCTTCAATTAATGGGTAAGAATATAAACCGACGTTAGCGACAAAAGCTTGTTTTTTATCGGGACTAATTGCAATACCGAACGGCTGACGACCTACTTTAATTGAAGCTGTTTTTTTAGAATTGCTTAGATCAATTCGAACCATTCTAAAATTTCCTCTGTCAAGAACAAGCAATTCATTTTTATCTACATTTAATAATAAATCCGATGTAAAACTATCTTGGTAATCCATTCCGTCAACAGTTCCGTTTAAAGAAATTGAATCAACTTTTTTAAAATTTTCTATATCATATACTATTATTGCCCCATTATCTCCTCCGCTTAAATAAACTTTTTTGGAATCAGTTGAAAATGCGACTCCGAGAAAAGAGCCTTTCGATAATGGCGATTTGATTTTTTTATCATAACTTGGAACTCTTGTGGCTTTTAGCGAACCTAAGTCAATTATAGTAAATACACCGTTATGCAACGTTACTGCTTTATTTCCATCAGGTGAAATTGACATTCCGTAGGGATCGTTTGTAATGCGTAAGAATTTACCCGCCGGAGTTACATAACGACCGCTGGCAAGAACTGCGAAGTTTTTTGTTGAATCAAGTTTGCAATATTCATTCTTTCCCGGAACCTGCAAAACTTTTACTTTTTCAGTACAATTTGCGGCAGAAAAAAATAATACGAATATTAGTAAGTATGCTGATTTCATTGATGTTTCTCTCTTTGGATGGTGAAAAAATGATGACATAATTATTATAAAATTACGGAATTTTTATGGCAGACGAAAACAATAAATTATTAATAATTTTATAAATTATTTATAAAGTATAACAGAACAAAATGAAGGAAAATTTTACATTTTCAATTTTTCTCATCATCATTTTATTCTATCTTTAATAACATATTTTTAATATTTATTTCTGTTCTCTTAAATAAATACACGGTAAAGTTATGAGCATAGTTAAACTAGTTATCAATTTTATTATTATCCTTCTAATTCAATGTTTAATTAATGTGATTGCTATTGCTGAAACATTTGAACAAAACAGTAATAATGTCATAGATTTGAATTCGGGGTGGCTTTGCAAAAATATAAATGATGTAAATTTATCGGGAGAGAAAATATCAATTCCTTCATTTCAATTAATTGACTGGATACCTGCGACAGTTCCCGGAACAGTTTTAACAACTTTATTAAATAATAAATTAATTCCTGATCCATTTTACGGAATGAACAATGAAAAAATACCTGACATTTATAATACAGGAAATGAACACTATACATATTGGTTTGTTAATGATTTCAAAGAAAAATTTCCGATTAATTCTGAGCAAGTCTGGCTAAAATTTAGAGGTATAAACTACTCTTGTGAAATTTACCTAAATGGAAAAAAGTTAAATCAAAAAAAACATTATGGAATGTTTTTACGTCAAACTTATAACATAACTTCATACTTGACAAAAGATGGCAATAATAGATTAGCGGTAATAGTTTTTCCGCCGGATCCTCCGGGAAATCCAAATGGCGGACAAGGCGGTGATGGAACGATTGCACAAAATATTACAAACCAATATACAGCCGGCTGGGATTGGATTCAACCGATTCGAGACAGAAATACGGGAATTTGGGATAAAGTTGCGATTGAAAGAACAAATTCAATTCTACTCAAAGATCCCCAAATAATTACAATTGTTCCGGGTAAAAGATTTCCGGTTAATGAGCAGTTACCCGCAATTATTAAGTCAAGTATCGAAGTTGAAAATCCAACCGGATCAAACATAAATGGTAATTTGCATTTGTTTATAAATAATGAAGAAGTAAAAACTAAAATCTCTATCAAACCATTTTCAACTCAAAAAATTCAACTTCCTGAATATGTTTTTCAAAACCCAAAACTTTGGTGGCCCAATGGTTATGGAGAACAAAACCTTTACAATGTTAATTTTAAATTTGATGATAATAATAAAAGTGTTCTGGATGAAAAAATTGTGTCAATTGGAATACGTGAAATAACGACGAAATGGAATTCTAATACTCAAAGCAGAGAAGTACTGGTCAACGGACAAAAAATATTTATTAAAGGAGGGAATTGGATTACATCTGACGCGATGCTAAGATTTACAGATGAAAGATATGATGCGGAAGTCCGTTTTCACAGAGATATGAATCTTAACTTAATTAGAATTTGGGGCGGCAGTTTGACCGAAAGACCAGAATTTTACAACGCTTGTGATAAATATGGAATTCTAGTGTTTCAAGATTTTTGGATGTCGGGTGATTGCAACGGTAAGTGGAATGATCCAATGAAAAAAGAAGATCAATGGACGAGAAGAAATTATCCCGACGATCATCAATTATTTTTAAAATCAATAGATGATCAGGTTAAAATGATTCGTAATCATCCTTCTCTGGCATTTTACTGTGGCGGAAACGAAATTCCTCCGCCCAAAGATATATTATCCGTAATGGTAGATTCTTTACTTCCTCAAATTGACGGCACGCGTTATTTCTTTGAATATTCTAATGCAGACAGCATGTCGCATAATTTTATTGGAGGTAACGGAGATGGCACATATCATCTTCAGCCGTTGAGCTATTTTTGGGAAAAAAGATCTTTCCCGTTTAATTCTGAAGTCGGTTCTGTTGGTGTTGGGGATTTTGAATCACTTGAAAGATTTATTCCTAATAACAATTTAATGTTACAAGATACAAAAAGAAATAATGATGATTCCGTTTGGAATTACCATAAACCAAGCTGGTATGGAAATTTTATTAATAATTATGGCAAACCAAAAAATTTAAAAGATTTTGCCGATAAAGCCCAATTAATCAATTACGATCAGTACCGAGGTTTGATGGAAGGACATTTCTCGCATATGTGGGATTGGTATACGGGAGTAATTATTTGGAAAACACAAAATCCATGGACAGCGCTACGCGGTCAAATGTATGATTATTATCTCGATCCCAATGGCGGTTTGTACGGGCTTAATCACGCAAATAAATATTTACACGTAATGTATAATCCCATAGATGGAATGCTAAATATAGTCAATCATACATTCATTACTCAGCATGATATTATGATTCAGGCAAAAGCTTATGATATTTATGGAAAAGATACTTTGGCTCTGCAATGGATTGTTGAAATTGCGCCGACTACGGTTCAAAAAATAGAATCCGTAAAAAGATTTTTAGACAAATTATTCAGAGTTAATGGAGGATTTTTATCACTTCGTTTATTTAGTTCTTCAAAACAAATATTAGACGAAAACCTTTATTGGCTGCCTGATTCGACCGGAAATTACAGCGGATTGCAGGAAATGAAAAAATCAAAGATAATTGTTTCAGCTAAGCAAGTCGGCAAAAATAAAATTGAATTTAAGATGAGTAATTCTGACAAAAGTCCAATTGCGTTTTTCAATAGAATTTCACTGGTCGATAAAAGAACTAGGAAAAGAATTCTTCCGGTTTTCTACAGTGATAATTATATTTCAGTTTTGCCCGGAGATGAAAAATCGATATTTATCGAAAATAATCATCTAGATGAAATCAACAACTATGAAGTTTCAATTAGCGGATGGAATGTTGAGGAACAATTTGTTAAAATAAAATAATTTTAATTATTCGAGAATTAGATTTAATTTGAATTGTATTTTAAAAACATCAAAAAATAAATATTTGCAATAACAGAACATGTAAACATTATTGAGCTTATTGGCAAAAGATTATTTGCATGAAAAACTGCAAGAAGTGAGCCTGTAATAAAACTAAAAGAAAAGCGGGAAACGCCAATCAATGCGTTTGCAGAGCCGCTGATTTGCGGAAGTAAATTTAAAATGATTGCGGTTCCATTTCCAAAAATTAATCCCAAACTACCCATAAAAAATACGACGGATATAAAAACAATCCAAAAAGATGGAACTTTGCATATAAGAATTGTAATTAACATAATGAAGCCGGAGACAATTTGAATTGCCAAACCAACCTTTAGCATTTTTTCCGGTTCATGCCTTTTCAAAAGATTTGTGTTTAGGAGGGATAAAATAACATTAAGTACAATATTTGCTCCAAACAGCAATGGGAATATTTTTTCACTTATCCCGAAATATTCCATATACATAAAAGACGCACCCGTTAAGAACGTGAACATTCCGGCAACTGCAGAACTTATTGTAAGCAAAATAAAAACGGCTTTTTTATTTGAAAAAATATTATAAAACTATTAACAAATTGATGAATCGTAATTTTTTTTGTTATTAATTTTTTGTCTCTTGATTCAGGCATTAAAAAATAAAAAATTGTAAAAAGCAATATTGCGTAAGACATCATAAAATGAAAAATAGCCTGCCAATTAAAAAGAAGAAGTAAAGCGCCGCCAATAACCGGAGCGAATAATGGCGCAAGCATCATAATCATTCCAATTATTGTAGCCATTTTTGCAACCTGCCTGCCTTCAAACCAGTCTCTTACAAAAACCATACTTGTAACTGACGCGAATCCCCCGCCAAAAGCTTGCGTAAATCTAAAAATCCATAAATATTCTATTCTTGAACTGATGGAAATTAAAGCCGCTGATATTCCATAAAGTATAACTCCCAGCAGAGCAATTTTTTTTCTGCCGAAAGAATCCGAAAGTGGTCCTCCGAAAAAGTTACCGGTAGCAAAACCTAAAAAATATAAAGTCAAAGTCAGTTCTACTAAATTTATTTTGACTCCAAAATAATTTGCCATGCTCGGCATAGCCGATAAATATGTATCGGTAGCGAAAGGCGACATTGCGGTTAGAAACGCAAGAAGTACAGTTATAGATGGTACAAAATATTTACTCGTTCTTGTCAAACTCATATTAGGATCATTTAATATAGGTTATTTATTAGTGCGGAAACTTTGAAAGGATCCGTATGATTTATTAATTGACTTTTTTAATTAGATTAAAAATAAGAAAAAATATGATTTGTCTCAGCAAAGGATAAGTTTAGTCAAAAAAATCAGGATCATAATTTTATTTGAATTATAACCTTCGTTTATAATTAATTTCTTATTTACTAATAATAAGCCATTTAGTGAGGATAAAATTTACTAAATAGTAAAAAATTAAGGCATTTTGCAATTCATTCGTTACAGTTGTAATGTTATTTATTATTTTTTTACAATGTAAATTTAAGTGTAATATTGGAAGCAGTAATTTTGTTTCAATGCGAATGGGAAAAATAGAGATAAAGTTTTATCAATTTGTAAATACATATAAATACTTATAATATGTAAACTACTTTCTCGCTTAGTAAAATTTATTATTTAACTTTTAGCATTTTTAAGTTTTTGTTATTGAAAAATGGTAATGCGTTGGAAATATTTATATATTTATATTAAATGAAAAATTTGAAACAAAATATAGAAAAGAAAGCCGCATGGATAATTTATGTGGAGAGGGTAATTTTCATTATATTTTTTCTGCATATTGTATTCGGACACATCGCTTTTGAAAATTTTATCATCTGCATTGAGAATGATGGTAGCATATCTTATGAAAATTCATTTGAAAGTGCGGCATGCTGCTCAAAAAAAACAATTGATGTTAGCACTTTTTTTAGCAGCAAACTGTCAAATATTAGCAAATGTAATTCGTGCGATGATATTGTTTTAGTTGAAAATTGTGATGATCAATATACTTATCATTATAAAAAATATGAACAAATTGTTTTTGATCTGCAACTAATTTATTTAAATGTATCAGTTACGGAAATTGTTCAAAATGTAAATTATAATAAGACCAATCAAATCAATTTATTCCGGCAATTAGAGTTAAACAAATCGATAGTTCTCATCATTTAGAAAAAGTCTTTTCTCAATTTTAAAAACTTTAAAATATTAATTAAGAACAAACGGAGATTTTATGCGCTTTAAAAGTGTGTATGTTCTCTTGTTGTATTGTGTCCTTATTGACTTAAACGCGCAACAGGAGAATAATATTATAAAAAAAAATTTGGAAAAAATAACATTGCATCAAGCTATTGAAAATGCGTTGGTAAACAATCCTAGAATTAAAATTATAGATTATGAGATAAAGTCTCTTGAGAAAAAGAAAATTCAGGCAGGTTTATTCCCAAACCCAGAACTTGATTTTGAGTCCGAAGATTTTATAGGAGGAAAAGAATTGAGAGGATTTATTGGAAGTCAATTTACGCTTTTGGTAAAACAGATAATTGAGTTGGGAGATAAAAGGAACAGCCGCACTGGTTTTGCAGATAATGAAATTATTATTGAAAGGGAAAATTATAAAATTTATAAACTCGATCTGATAACCGAAATTAAAAGTACGTTTTTTGATCTATATTTGAAAAAGCTTCAAATAGTACAGCAGGAAAAATTCATCGGAATATATGATGAAATAACCAAAACTATTGCGGATCGAGTTAAAGCGGGAAAAACCTCTAATGCTGAAGAATCAAGGGCTAAAATTTCTTCAATTAATAGCAAATTAGAATTGCAAAAACTTCAAAGAGAATATTTGTCAATCCAAACTGAACTAAGTTCACTGATGGGAATGCCGGAGATTAAAGTAATCCCTTTGACAAGTTACTTTGATTCTCTAATTATTCCGCCAAGTAATGACGAAGTTTTTATTGATTTGGATAGCATTCCTTCGTTAAAATTGTTATATCATGAAGCCAATTTAAGAAAAGCTAATTTACGTTTGGAAGAATCGCATAGTACGCCCGATTTAACGGCTAGCTTTGGAATAAGATATCTTAATGAAATAAAAACCAATTCCTTTGTCGCCGGTTTATCAATACCGCTGCAAATCTTTAACAGCAACAAAGGCAGCATTCAATCCGCCGAAATAAAGATAAATCAAATGGATGAGATAATAAAAGCACAAAAACTTTTTGTTATCGCTTCACTAAATAAATCATATAACAATTTAATTGGTGCATATAATAACGCGGAGCAGCTTAAAGAAAATATTCTGCCCGAATCGGAAAACGCTTACGAAATTACAAAACACGGATATCTGCAGGGAAGATTTGCGTTTATTGATCTTCTTGATTCACATCGGATTTTGTTCGAAGCGCAAGTCCGTTATCTATCCGAGATATCCAATTATTATAGTTCATTAATCGAAATTGAAAAAACTACGGGTAAAAATTTTATAAAATGAAAAAGAAAAATGGAGTTACACCAATGAAAATAATTAACGTAATGCTTATTGTATATTTATTTATGTTTTTGATTTCAGGCTGCATGGATGAAAAAATTAAAAACCAATCAGTTGTAGTCACTGAAAAACATAAAGGTGATGAGCATGGTGAAACAATATCACTAAAAGAAGAAACGCTAAAGGAATTTGGAATTGAAATTAAAGTTGCCGGAAAAGGTATCATTAAAAATCATTTAGATCTAACCGGTGAAATTAAAGCTGAGCCGTCTAGAATATCTCACATAATTCCAAGATTTCAGGGAATTGTAAAAGAAGTTTATAAAACTGTTGGCGATAAAGTTACAAAAGATGAGACGCTTGCTTTGATTGAAAGCAATGAAAGCCTTGTGCCTTATGCAGTAAAATCATTTTTAAACGGAACTATTATAGAAATGCACATGGCGCAAGGTGAGCTTATTGGTAATGAGGTTCATGCGTTTACTGTTGCCGACCTTAATAAAGTGTGGGCAAATATCAATATTTATCAAAAGGATATTGGAAAGATAAAAGTAGGTCAGAAAGCAAAAGTAACTTCCGGATCAAATGGAAATGATGAAACTTGTTCAATTTCTTTTGTAAGCCCAATTGTTGATGAAATAACAAGAACCGCTTCCGCGAGAGTTATTTTAAATAACAGTACTGGAAAATGGATGCCGGGAATGTTTGTGACGGCAAAAGTTTTTGTAAGTGAAAAAAAATATCCTATAGTTATTGATAAGAAGGCATTACAGAAGCTTGAAGAAAAAGATGTAGTTTTTATAATGAATTCCGAGGGAGAATTTAAACCGCAAATTGTTCAGACAGGCAATGAAAATGATGAGAATATTGAGATCATTAAAGGACTAAATGCGGGCGCTAAATATGCGGCGAAAAATTCATTCATACTCAAAGCCGAGATTTTGAAAAAATCCTTCGGTGGCGGACACGGACATTAAAGGAGATGATATGAATAAAATTATCGATTTTGTTTTAAAGAACAGGCTCCTTTTACTTGTTATGGGAGTAATAGTAATTGCGTCTGGTTATATAAGTTACAATAAGCTTCCAATCGATGCATTTCCTGATGTTTCACCATCACTTGTACAAGTATTTACCATTACTGAAGGTTTAGCTCCTGAAGAAGTTGAGAAATATGTTACTTATCCAATTGAGGCAACAATGAATGGATTACCTAATCTTGAATTGATCAGATCGGTCTCAAATTTTGGACTATCGGTTGTAAATATTTATTTCAAGGATGGAACGGATATTTATTTTGCGAGGCAGTTAGTAAATGAAAGACTGACCGAAGCTCGTGAACAAATTCCACCTGGTTTCGGTGATCCGCAAATGGGTCCTATTTCCACCGGAATGGGATTAGTATTATTTTATTATTTAGATGATACAACAGGAAAATATTCACTGGAAGATTTAAGAACCATACAAGATTGGTTAATTAAATATCAGCTTCAAACAGTTCCCGGCGTTACGGAAGTGCTTGGCATTGGAGGATATGAAAAACAATTCCAAGTTAATGTTGATCCCGACGAATTATTAAGGTATGATGTGACAATTAAAGAAATTGTTGAAAAAATTAAAGCAAACAATTTAAACGTTGGTGCGCAGTTTATTGAGAAAAATTCAGAAGAGTTTATTGTAAGATCAGTTGGCTTAACGCAAAAAATTGAAGATATAAACAACATAATGATCAAAGCGGAAGAAGGAATTCCAATTTACCTTTCACAGCTCGCTGATGTAAATGAAGGCGGCGCGGTAAGAAGAGGCGTTCAAACGAGAAATGGAATTGGTGAAGTTGTATCCGGGATGGTAGTAAAATTATATGGAACAAATTCATCTACAGTTATTAGCGCGGTTGAACAAAAGCTTAAGGAAATTAATAAAATACTTCCAGATGGAGTTAAGATTGTTCCGTACTATGAACAAAAATCTTTGGTTGAAGCAGCCGTAACAACAGTGACAGATGCGTTATGGCAGGGAATAATCTTGGTAGTGATAATACTAATGTTCTTTATGGGTTCTATTAGACCAAGTGTTGTAGTCGCGTTGTCAATTCCATTTGCGATATTTTTTGCGTTTATTGGGATGAGTTTTTTTAATATTTCAATAAACCTTATGTCGTTCGGCGGACTCGCAATCGCTATTGGAATGATGGTTGATGCAACTATTGTTATGGTAGAAAATGTAGATCGGTTAAAAAGAGAATCATTTAAAAATGAAAATATATTAGAAACTATTTCAGCGGCAAGTAAAGAGGTAATACAGTCTATAACCTTTGCAATAACTATTATTATTGTAGTATTTATTCCTTTATTTACACTTCATGGTGTGGAAGGAAAAACGTTCGGTCCGCTTGCTTATACCATTGCGCTCGCGATGCTTGGTTCATTAATATTTGCGATTTTAATTGCTCCGGTTCTTTCATCATACTTTATGAAATGGAACAAAAAAGAATTAAAAAGGGATTTTCAACATAAAGAATTGTGGATTGTTGCTGAGTTGAAAAAAATTTATGAACCTGTTGTAAGATTTTTTGTAAAAAAAAGAATTGCAGCAATCCTTTTAGCCGTATCAATTTTATTCTCCGGTATAATTATTTTTCCGCATCTAGGATCTGAGTTCACACCTACATTGCAGGAAGGAACAATTGTAATGCGTATATCCATGGCTCCTTCAATTTCATTAACCGAAAGCACAAGATTAACTTTAATAGCTGAAAGAAGACTTATGAAAATTCGTGAAGTCGCAGGCGCTGTAACTCGTATAGGAAGGGGAGAAGTCGGCGCGCATACCGATCCGGTAAATAGCGCGGAGATGTATATTCTTTTAAAAACAAAAGATCAATGGCGGCGGGAGATGAGTCAGCTTGAATTGGAAGAATTAATTCGCAAAGAATTTGGTGAACTACCCGGCGCTCTTGTTAACTTTACTCAGCCAATACAAATGACGGTTGATGAATTATTGGAAGGCGTACGAGCGGAATTGGCGATTAAATTGTTTGGAGATGATCTTGAAATATTAAAGAATGAAGCGGAAAAAATTGCTTCAGTTATTAGGAAAGTAAATGGAGCACAAGATGTTCAAGTTGATCAAATCACAGGTGCTCCTCAATTAAAAATATCGATAAACAGACATAATATTGCGCGATATGGAATTAATGTAGAAGATGTACAGCAAGTGATTGAAGCTGCCATAGGCGGTGAAATAGCGGGGCAAATATTTGAGGGAATAAAAAGGTTTGATATTCTTGTTAGATTTAAACCGGAATCAAGATCAACTGAAAAAGCTATAAACGAAATTCTTGTTAAATCACCAAACGGAACAAATGTGCCATTAAGTCACCTTGCAGATATTGAAGATGTTGTTGGACCAAGACAAATAACACGCGAAAATAATCAGAGATTCATAACAATTCAGGCAAATGTTTTTGGAAGAGATATTGGTTCATTTGTCGAGGAGGGTCAGAAATTACTTGAATCAACAGTTAAACTTCCGCCGGGATACCTTATTAGCTGGGGCGGACAGTTTCGTCTTCAGCAGGAAGCAAATCAGAGATTTGCTTTGGTAATTCCAATAACATTGTTGATAATATTCCTTCTTCTTTTTTTCAATTTTGGATCTGTAAAAAACGCTTTACTTATTCTTTTAAATATTCCTCTTGCACTTATCGGCGGAATTGCCGCCCTTTGGTTAACGGGACAAAATCTATCCGTTCCTTCTTCAGTCGGCTTTATCGCCTTATTCGGAATTGCGCTTGAAAATGGAATGATATTAGTCACATATTTTAATCAATTATTGCGTGATGGATTTGGCATTGATGAAGCTTCTATTAAAGGATCATTATTAAGAATACGACCTGTTCTGATGACAGCGTTAACAACCGCACTTGGATTGATTCCACTGTTATTTGCGACAGGAACCGGAAGTGAAGTGCAAAGACCGCTAGCGACAGTTGTAATTGGCGGATTATTTACTTCCACAATTCTTACGCTTCTTGTTTTGCCTGCAATATATAAGTGGTTTGCGATAAAAGTTAATGAATAAAATTAAATTAAATGAGATGACATTTTTTAAAATGTCATCTTTATTAATTTAACATTTCTGCAAAATATCTTAATTGAACTTAAACTATGTGCATTGAATAATTTAATATTTTTTAATAGTATTTTTATATAAACCCAAATGATTATTTTTAAAAACAAAAGAGAAAGAATTATGTATAAATTTATTGATTTAATTGAAAAATACGATTTGAACCATACAATTCTTTTAAGATTTGCTTTATTTGTTTTGTTGATAATGCACAGCGTGCCAGGAATGTTTGATGGTGGTGTAAATATTTTTGGAAGTGAGTATTTAAATAAAATTGGTTTTTCTCCTATCGGGGTTCCATTAGCGTGGTTAATAAAATTATCTCATTTAGCGGCGGCATTTTTATTCGGTTTCAATAAGAAAATTATTTTTGCGTCCTTAATTACATTGCCAGTTATGATTTTAGGAATAATTCTAATTCACTATAAGGAAGGCTGGTTTGTTGTTGGCGGCGGAAGGAACGGGATGGAATACAATATATTAATAATTATGATTTTGCTGCAAACTATTATTAACGAACTAAGACGAAAAAATATTTGATCTACATTGATTTATTTATCGATATAATAACTAATAAAATCTATCAGCAAGATTTTAGTTATTTACAATTTCGAATTTGAAAATAAATACTAAAATTCAAATCTGTTTTAAGAACTACGCAATCCAAACAATTTTGAAGAGTATAATTCTAATCTGAAAATCATTATAAAAACGATTTGAATAACTTATTGTAAAATTTACAATATATTGGTAATTTGGTCTAAATATTATTAAAACAAAAACAGCAGATAATTTATGAAAATGACTTCCATTATATTTATATTCCTAATTACATGTCAAAATTTCTCACAGTCTCTCACGGATTATGTTGATCCTTTTATCGGTACATCGGGAACGGGACATACATTTCCCGGCGCAGTTGCACCATTTGGAATGATGCAGTTAAGTCCCGATACAGGAATAGAAGGATGGGATTGGTGTTCAGGCTATCGTTATGAGGATTTGGAAATTATTGGATTTACTCATACACATTTAAGCGGAACAGGCGGCGCTGATTATGGAGATATTCTTTTAATGCCTACGATCGGCAAAGTTAATTTTGATCCGAAGCAATATAGGTCGATAATTGATAAAACAACAGAAAGGGCAAAGCCCGGTTACTATTCGGTTAATTTGATGAAACACAACATTAAAGTTGAACTAACGGCAACAAACAGAGTTGGCTTGCACAAATATTGTTTTCCAAAGTCCAACAGCTCAAATGTTATTATTGATTTAAAACATGGAATTTCCGATAAATCTATAGAATCAAAAATCAATATTGAATCTAATAATACAATCGTAGGTTATAGAAGATCGAAAGGATGGGCAGAAAATCAAATAGTATATTTTGTTATTGAATTTTCCAAACCGTTTATAAATTCAGGCATTGCTTTAGAAGATAAAATTCAAGATGGAAAAAAAGAAGTAAAAGGTGAAAATGTAAAAGCATTTGTAAGTTTTAATACTTCAATGAATGAAATTATTTTGGCTAAAGTTGGAATATCTTCTGTAGATATTCAAGGCGCAAAAAATAATTTAACTAAAGAATTACCCGACTGGAATTTTAATCAAGTAAAAGATCAAACAGAAAGTTCATGGAATGATGTGCTTAGTAAGATTAAAGTTGAAGGCGGAACCAAAGAGCAAAAAACTATATTTTATACTTCTCTTTATCATTCATTTATTCATCCAAATATATTATCCGATGCCGATGGACGTTATCGAGGAATGGATAACGAAATCCACGTTGCGGATGGTTATATACAGTATACGGTTTTCTCACTTTGGGATACCTACAGAGCTTTGCATCCTTTATTTACATTGGTTCAGCCTGACCGAAATATTGATATGATAAAATCACTTATCGCAAAGTATAATGAAAGCGGAATATTGCCCGTGTGGGAACTCTCGTCAAATGAAACCGGAACAATGATCGGATATCATTCAATTCCTATTATTGCTGACGCGATTCTTAAAGGATTTAAAAATTTTGATGTTGAAAAAGCTTATGAGGCAATGCTGCATAGCGCTAATATGAATCATCTTGGACTTGAATCTTATAAAAAACTAAACTATGTCGCTTCAGATTTGGAACACGAATCCGTTTCTAAAACATTGGAATACGCATTTGATGATTGGTGTATTGCAATGGCTGCTTATAAACTTGGCAAAAAAGAGGATTATGAATTATTTGCACAACGAGCTCTGAATTATCGTAATTTGTTCGACGGCGATTCAGGTTTCATGAGGGGGAAAAAATCTAACGGAAATTGGGTCTCACCGTTTAATCCGTTTGAAGTAACAAGAGATTTTACCGAGGCAAATGCTTGGCAGTATTCGATGTATGTTCCTCACGATATTGAAGGTATGATAAATTTATTTGGCGGTGATAAAAACTTTATTAAAAGGTTGGATGAGACTTTTTCCGCCTCTTCAAAATTAGAAGGGAAAATATTATCCGATATTACCGGCTTGAAAGGACAATACGCCCATGGTAATGAACCAAGTCACCACATGGCTTACTTATACAATTTTACATCAGAACCTTGGAAAACACAAAAGACAATAAGAGAAATTATGGATAATCTTTATACCGATAAAACCGACGGACTAATTGGAAATGACGATTGCGGGCAAATGTCCGCTTGGTATATTTTCAGCGCAATGGGTTTCTATCCAGTTTGTCCCGGTTCAAATCAATTTGTTTTGGGTACACCATTGTTTGAGAAAATTACAATTAGCAATTCAAACGAAACTAAATTTGTGATAACATCAGAAAATCTAACGAGTGAAAATTGCTTTATCAAATCTGTATCATTAAACGGGAAATCATTTAAAAGCGCATACATTACATATGATGACATTACTAAAGGAGGAAAATTAAATTTCAATTTGACTTCCAATCTTGACGGCATTAATTCAAATTTGTTTAATAAAATTCCTTATTCATTTACAAATGATTTATTTGTTTCAACTCCATATTCAGCAAATGAATTTACATATTTTGACGATTCACTTTTAGTTGAATTAGGCTGCAGAACTGCCGACGCGATTATATATTATACTTTGGATAATACTGATCCTGACCAAAAATCTAACAAGTATCTGAAACCATTTAAAATTTCCAACTCAATTACAATTAAAGCAATAGCATATAAAAATGGTTATCGCCAAAGTTCAATTGAAAAAATTGAATTTAATAAATTAAATTATCTTCAATCTCTCGAATTGGAGAATTTTGAACACGGGATTAATTATAAATATTATGAAGGAAAATTTTCAAGCGTTTATGATATAAACGAAATTGAATTTATTGATACAGGAAACATAAATAATTTCAGTTTATCTCCCGCAAAAATCGTGGACCATTTCGGAATAATATTTGACGGTTTTATTGATATTCCCAAAACAGGAATTTATTTCTTCACTACACAAAGCGATGACGGTTCTGTTTTACTTATTGATGATAATAAGGTTGTTGATAACGACGGTTCTCATGCCGCTCTTGAAACTTCAGGAATGATTCCACTTCAAAAAGGATTCCATAAAATCAAATTGCTTTATTTTGAAGACTATGAAGGCGAAAGTCTGGAGGCAGGTATTAAAGGCCCGGATTTGAAGAAACAATTAATACCCGATGAAATGTTATTTAGAATATCAAAATAGTATAAAAAATCAAAACATTAAAAAGGAGTTTTTGTGAAAGTTTTTATTTCATATATAATTCTCATTCTCTTAATTCCAATATTGTTAAAAGCGCAGGATGATGAAAGTATTGGCTATAAAAATGATGTATACTGGCAGGGTAATAATAAACATGCCCATTTACTTTATAACAGAGCAATATCAAGGCAATCGCATTTAGCATGGGCAACAGGCAATCATACGTCTTCACCTGTTCCATGTGGAGCAATTGGTCCGGAAAAATATTTAAAACAAATCAAAGGAATCATTGATAATACTTTGATAGGCAAAATTACAAAAGAGGCAATTTATGATAAAACAAATATTATTATGGTAATAGGAGATGGATTTGGTTTTAATCATATGGCATTGCCTATATATATGAGAATTGCCGAAAGCGATACAAATAAAACTTATTTTGAAAGAATAATGTATGAAGGCAGTAACGCAATTATGCTCACAAATCCGGTAAATGGTTTAGTAACCGGATCAGCCGCGGCTGCAACCGCAATTGCAACCGGTACAAAAACTTTACTTGATATTTTAGGTCTGGATCAAAACGGAAATATGCTTGAAACTTCAATGGAATTGGCTAAGAAAAATAATTTTCAAACAGGATTAGTGACCGATGCCGGAATTACCGACGCAACTCCAGCGGGATTTTATGCTCATATTCATAATAGGGATTTGGAAAACGAAGTTGCGCGTCAATTATTGGAAAGCAATTTTGATGTTATTTTTGGCGGCGCAGCGCTGAAATTTATTCCGCAAAATACTAAACTGAAAGATTTAAAAGAATTTAAAGACTGCAATTATTTTAACAGGGGTTTATCGGAAAGGACAGATAATTTAAATCTAATTAACGGTTTTGCGGAAAAAGGATATAAAATTATCGGTGACAAATCCGGTTTAAATAATTTGGATACCAACACTGAAAAAGTTTTGGGACTTTTTGCATCGGGCGGACTTTCAGCCGCAATTGACCGTGATGATGAAAATACGGGAGAACCTTCTCTTGTTGAAATGGCTCAAAAGTCAATTCAAATTTTAGATAAGGATTCAAATAATTTCTTTGTAATGATTGAAGCAGGAAGAATTGATTGGGAAGCTCATGATAACGATGCCGGTGCTGTTTATAAAGCCGTTGATGAACTTAATCGAGTTTTGAAAGTTTGTTATGAATATCAAAAGAAAAATCCAAACACATTACTCGTATTCCTGGCAGATCATGAAACGGGAGGTTTAAATATTTCATACACAAAAGTATCTGAAGAAAATGCTTTTAAAAAAGATCTTTCAAATAATAAGAAATGGCTAAGCATTACTGATCCTCTGCATTTTCAAGAATATGAGAAGTTAAAATCTCCCAAAAAATCATTGTATAAAATTTTTAGTGCGGCAAAATCGAAAGAAGAGTTGTTAGATTTGTTGAATTCTAATTCTGATTATAAAATAAATATAGAAGATGCCGAAGTTATATTTAATTCTTTAATGAATTATAAAAAGGCAAAATAAAAATAATTATGGTTATAATTCAAAATTATAACCTTTCTCTTTTAACGAATCATATTTCTTCTTATCAAAGTTATAAAGTTTAGCAGCTCTATGCGGTACACCTTTTTGTTTTTCAAGATTATGCAAAATACCCATACTTAATATTTTTTTTCTAAAATTTCTTATATCCATTTTTTTACCCAATATCGCTTCGTAAAGTATTTGAAGCTGCGTTAAAGTAAATTTTGAGGGTAAAAGTTCAAAACCAATAGGTCTAATTCTAACGCGCTGTTTTAGTCTCTTAATTGCGTAGTCAATAATTTCATTATGATCAAATGGAAGTTTTGGAACTTTACTTATTTGAAACCATTGAGCGTCAATTGCTTTTGGTCCGGGTTTAGGTGAATAATCATCAATTTTTACTAAAGCGAAATAAGCAACAGTTACAACTCTAAAAAGTTCAAATCTATTAACGTCACCAAAAGTATAAAGCTGTTCCATATAAACATTGTCAAGGCCCGTCAACTCATTTAAAACACGCATAGCGGCAATAACCAGGTTTTCATTTTCCATGATATTATTGCCGGGCAAAGCCCACATTCCCTTTCCGGGTTCTTCGGCTAATTTGATCAGTAATACTTTTAAATCTTTGTTATCGAAACCAAAAATAACGCAATCAACTGAAAGATTTTTAATTATTGCCGGGTCAGATTTTTTCAATTATTTAAACCAATTTTTAACAATATTAAAGATAATTACTTTTAATGAAAAAAAAATTGCTAATGAAATAAAATTATATTGTAAATAATACAATAAGTTGGTATGTTAATTAATGTTATTGTAAAAAGTACAAAAAGCTCATTTAAAATTCTTTTTTAAAAAGGTTATATGATACAGCATAAAATCGAATTTACTGAAGACAGAAATGTCGATCAGTCATTAAATGCTAAATTACAGGCTGTGTTATCCGAATGCTTTCCTAATCAAAACATATTTAAAATACAGAGATACTATAAAGAAATTCCAGCTTACAGGTGGTTTATTTTAGATGACAATAAAATAATAGCGCATACAGCTCTTCACATAAAAGAAATTTTTGTTAATGATTTGCCAATTAAAATTGGCGGAATTGCGGAGGTTTGTGTCCTGCCAGAATTTAGGAAAATGGGATTGGCAAAACTACTTTTATCAGCCGCAGAGGATTGGCTAAAGTTAAATGGTTTTAAATATGTAATGCTGTTCGGTGAAGAAAAATTTTATTCATCAAGCGGATATTTCAGCATATCAAATGAAATTAAATTAAAGGATTTTAATTCAGGTGAAATTAAAATAAAAAAAAACATAGACGCGATGATAAAATTGCTCTCTGATGAAAATTTCCCGAATGGACTAATCGATTTGAACGGATACGATTTTTAAATTTAATTAGGAGAAAATATTTTTGTTGACTTATTCTACTGCTAATAAAGTAAACATTGAATCTACTAAATTTAATATTCTTAAGGATTTATTTAAATCTATTCTTCCAAATGCCTACCAAAAGTTTGAAGTTGAACTTGATTCAAAAATTAATGGATTCAGCATTAACTCAGTTGACGAAGAAATAATTTTAACCGGCTCAAATCTAATAGAAATAGCCGCCGCTTTTAATTGGTATCTCAAATATTATTTAAAGTATCACATCGGATGGAACCATAACGAAATTAATTTAACAGAAAATTTGCGTAAACTTAATTTTACCTTAACTTATAAATCGCAATTTCAATACCGGTATTATTTGAATTATTGTACTTTCAGTTACTCAATGCCATGGTGGAATTGGGAGAGATGGTCAAAGGAAATTAATTTGATGGCTTTGAATGGAGTGAATTTAGTTTTATCAATGGTTGGACAAGAAGCTGTATGGCAAAAATTTATGCTGGATGTCGGTAGTATTGAATCCGAAGTGTTTGAATTTTTACCCGGTCCGGCTTATACCGCTTGGGCTTGGTTAAATAATATTGAAGGCTGGGGCGGACCAACAACTCAGAACAGAATTGATAATCAGAAAGAACTTCAGGATAAAATAATTAATAAATTTAAGCAATATGAAATAACTCCCATCCTGCAATTGTTTTCGGGCAGAGTGCCTAAATCTTTTAAAAGATTATTTCCAGACGCAAATATAATGCAGCTTCCGAGTTGGTATGGATACGAAGGAATTTATTTCTTAGATCCTTCTGATCCGTTGTTTACTGAACTTGCGTTTAAGTTTTATGATATACAAAATTCATTTTACGGCAATTATCATTTTTTTGCCGGAGATATTTTCCATGAAATTAATTCTTCTGAATTTGAAAATACGCGCTTGAGTAATTTATTTAAAAATATTCAGGATAATCTCTTAAAGTATGATAAAGACGCAAAATGGGTTATGCAAAGCTGGACTATTAGAGAAGATAGTATAAACCTATTGGATAAATCGAAATTACTGATTCTTGACATGTTCGGCGAACATGAACCAAAGTGGGAATCGACAAATGAATTTCATGAAACACCTTGGGTTTGTGGAATAATTAATAATTTCGGCGGACGAACGGGCTTAAGCGGCAATCAAAAAAAAATATTTGATAATTTCTATAAAGCAAAATTATCATTAACTAAAAATTTATTTTCAGGTATTGGCATTATGCCGGAAGGAATTGAAAATAATCAATTTCTTTTTGAATTATTTTGGGAAATGAATTGGAGAAATGAGGAAGTAAACCCCAAAGAATGGATTAAAGATTTTGCCGAACGAAGATATCAAATTAAACATCCTGAAATAGAAAAAGCATGGCTAATGCTGCTGGATTCCGTCTACAGCGGACCTGAAGGTTATGCTCCTATTGAAACTGTTCTTTGTGCTGTTCCAAGTTTTAATATTATTAAAGCGGGTTCAAACGGTTCTACCAAATTATACTATGATAATGCAGTATTAAAGAATATAATACTAATGCTTCTTTCTGTATCTGAAGAAAATGACACGAATCAATATTTTAGTTTTGATCTTTTAGATATTTCGCGCCAGTATTTAGTAAATAAATTGAATGAATTGTATGAATCGATTATCAAATCTTATAATGAAAAAAATATTATAGAATTTAAAAATTATACATCATGTTTTATTCAGATATGTATTGATTTGGATGAATTATTATTGACTAACAAACATTTTACATTGGGCAATTGGCTGGAAACTGCAAAAGAAAATGCATTGGATGATAATGATAAAAAAATATTTGAATGGAATGCCAGAACACAAATAACGCTGTGGAGTTCTCCGGAAATTCCCGAATTTCATGATTATGCAAATAAACAATGGGCAGGGTTAATTAAGGATTACTATTTACCAAGATGGAAAAAATTTTTTGAAATTTGTTTGTCGAATTTAGAAACAAATCAAAAATTTGATGAAAGTTATTTTAATGCTTATATAAAAAATCACGCGGTTGATTGGGCAAATAAAACAGATAAACATATTATAGAAAGTAAAAACAATTCAATAGAATTGATAAATAAAATTATAAATAAAAAATATTAAATATCGGATATGTAATGTCCCTAACATTTTTAGATTATTCTATTATTATTATCTACTTAATAGTATCCATTTTAATAGGATTTTATTACGAAAAATATATCGTATCATCTTCCGATTATTTTCTCGCAGGTAAAAAACTAGCATTTTGGCTGATCGCGTTTTCAATTGTTGGGACAGATATCGGCGCGGTTGATTTTGTCGGATTAACCGGTCAGGCTTACCGATATGGAATTGTTGTCGCAAATTTCGATTGGATAGGTTCGGTTCCAGCCATGATTTTAGCCGGATTAGTTTTTATCCCTTATTATTGGAAAGCAGGAATTTTTACAATTCCGGAATATTTAGGCAAACGTTACAATATATATATCAGAGTCCTAAGCGCACTATTATGGCTTATTTATATAACATTCACTTTGGGAGTTATGCTTTGGGCAACGGGAGTTTTACTTAAGCAAATGTTGGGCTGGCCAATCATGGTTTCAATTATTGTTACTGTTATTGTTGTTGGACTTTATACAATAAGCGGCGGTTTGATGGCGGTTGTAATGACAGATTTTCTTCAAGTGATAATTATGATTTTTGGAAGCCTTCTTATTTTAATTATTGGATTAGAAAAAGTTGGCGGATTTCAGGAATTGCAGAATAAAATACTTTCTCTTGGCGCTGATTATCAAAATCACTTTAAATTAGTTTTACCAATTAACAGCAATACGCCTTATCCTTGGACGGGAATTTTATTCGGACTTGCTTTGGTTCTGGCTCCCGCATACTTCGTTGGCAATCAAGTTATAATTCAAAGATCATTAGGCGCAAAAGATGAATGGAATGCAAAGGCAAGCATGATATTCGGTGCATTTTTAAAACTCCTTATTCCAGTATTAATTGTTTTTCCGGGATTAATTGCGGTCGCTTTGTTTCCTAATATAAAAGACGGAGATGAAGTTTACGCAATTATGATACGTGAATTATTGCCGGCAGGTTTAAAAGGATTTGTTTTTGCAGCTTTTCTTGCTGCATTAATGTCAACAGTAAGTGCAATAGTAAATTCAATAGCTACAATATGGACAAAAGACATATATCAATTATTAATAAAGAAAGACGCGACAGATAAACATTATTTGTATATCGGAAGGTACGTTACCGGCATAGTATTAATTTTTGCAATAATTACTTCTCCGTTAAGCGCTCAATTCCCGGGAATATATGTTTACATACAGACAATAAATTCATTTATTCAAGGGCCCATTTTTGCCGTTTTACTATTAGGAATATTTTCTGTTAGAGTTACGCAATGGGGAGGTTTATTCGGTTTAGTTACGGGGATTTGTTTATCGGCGTTAATGTACATATATAAAGATTATCTGTTTACCATTTCCGAACCTTTCTTATATATATCATGGTGGAGTTTTGTCGGTACAATAATATCAACAATTATTATAAGTTTATTTACCAAACCACATACGGTAGAAAATTTAAGAGGATTGGTTTACGGGTTAGTTTTAAATGATCAACAATTACAAGAAGCTATTAAAAATCGTATATAAAAATTATGTTAAACTTTGATTGGTTAAATGGAATAAGCATTGGATTTGCAAAAGCAATAGTTTCATTTACTTTTGTGATTCCTCTCATTTTTGCTCTAATAATGAAGAAAAGTTACATTTATGCTGGAGCGGCAAATATGAAGATTTGGCGGAATCTTAAATTTTGGATAATACTGCTTTGCGTAATAGTTATTTCAGTTTATCAATATTTTTAAATTAAAATGAATACAAATAATCAAATTGATTTTAACTCAGCAAAAAAATTCTTATCGAAGAAATATTATCTTTTTCGTAAGCCTGTTTCTATTTGCAAATCGGAGAAAATGTTTCTGCCTTACTACCAATTTGATTGCTCGATAAAAATGAATAATAAAACTGATATCATTCCAATAGCGATAGATTCTTTTTATGGTGAATGTGCAATTGTGAACAGTAGTACTTGTACTCAAAATATAAACGATAAGATTTGCAATTGTGCTATAAATGTAAAAGAAGCCGAAACTATTGTTAAAAGATTTATTATAAATGAAATACTATATATGAAAAGCAAAGGGCTTGAAATTCCAATAATAGAAATCTCTTATGTTAAAACTTTTCTTTATCCATATTGGATAGGATATTACCAAAAAGGGATTAATTATGATATAGAGATTATAGATGGATATACCGGACAGAAACAAGGTCCAAAAATGAAAAAAGTGTTTATTAATTATTTAATACATCAAACTTAATCGAAAAATTAAGGTAAAACGATGAATTCAAAATTTCGGAAAATACTTAATATTTTATCAATAATAATTTTATGCTCGGGAATAGTTTATGCTCAAACAACGGGTAAAATTGCAGGCAAAGTTATTGAAAAATCAACAGGTGAACCGTTGCTTGGCGCAAATGTTATTATTCCAAATACTAACTTCGGTGCAGCTACCAATATCGAAGGAGAATTTTATATTATAAATATTTCTCCAGGTAAATATAACCTTAAGGTTTCAATGGTTGGCTACGCTGATTTAATATTTAAAGACCTAGAAGTATCTGTAAACAGAACAACAAACTTAACCGCTGAATTATCCGCAAAGGACGTTGCACTTGATGAAATAGTTGTTTCGGTTGACGCAAGCTCAGAAAAAAAAGACCAAACAAGTTCCATAAAGAATATATCCGGGGAGAATATAAAAATGCTTCCCGTTGAAAATATAGGTGATGTTGTTAATCTTCAAGCAGGAGTTGTGCAAGGTCATTTTCGTGGTGGAAGAAATACCGAAGTTTCATATATGGTTGACGGTGTATCTATTTCAGATAGTTATACTAAGGACAATTATAAGATAGAAATTGAAACAGAAGCGGTTCAGGATATGGAAGTAATAACCGGAACTTTCAATGCTGAATACGGTAAAGCCATGAGCGGTATTGTTAACATTGTTACAAAAGAAGGAAGCAATAAATTTCATGGCAGTATTTCTTCAGCTCTATCAAATTATTATACCTCTAACACAGATATTTTTTACGGATTAAAAACCACTGATATAACAAGAAATCAAGATTATAAACTCCAATTGGAAGGTCCGATTTATGGAGATGCCGTAACTTTCTTTACAAATTTTAGATTTCAGGATAATGAAGGATATTTAAATGGTATCAATAGATTTCAAGTAGATAATTATACCGATTTTACTCACTCAAATATACTAAATGGAAAATCAACTCCATGGGACGCGGTTATAAACGGCGGAACATATTATTCCGAACACACCGGTGATAATTCTTATATTCCAACAAATTGGATGAATGAATATTCCGTAATGGGGAAAATTACAATTAAACCCTTTACAAGCATTAAATTCTCAACAATGTATTCAAAGAATTATAGTGAACACCAAAGATTTGGAGGAGGCGATTATGCTTACAAATATAAACCTACCGGAAGAAGAACTTATTATGAAGACAGTGATTTTTATTTATTCCAGCTAAATCATATTATTACAAATAGTATGTTCCATGATTTAAAGTTTTCTTATAGACATTCCTTAAGCGATAATTATCTTTACAAAGATCCATTTGATCCAAGATACATTGCTGATAATTACGGCACATCCGGCGGTGGATTTATTACAGGCGGACAGGATAAAGGTTATAATGGAGTTGAGCTTAATGATATAAATATTAAATACGACCTAACTTGGCAGGTCAATACAAATCATTCTATTAAAACAGGATTTGATTATTCGCGTCATGATTTGGCAAAATCTACTGTAATTGTGAGAGATATAAAATATGGATCGGCAGATCAAGATTATTACCATTACGATTCACTAACTAATAAAATAGTTTTTAATGAGTATGAACCTGAAATATTATCAACAGCTGTAACTTCAGATAATTATAATAAAAAACCATTTGAATATTCGGCTTATATTCAAGATAAAATGGAATATGAAGATTTGGTTATAAACTTTGGACTAAGATATGATTATTTTAATTCCAATACAATTTATCCAACACAATTAAGAAATCCGGCAAACCAATTAAGTTATCCTTCTAATCCCGAAAGAATGTCTGAGTATCCAATGGCTGAATCTAAGAAGCAGATCAGTCCGCGTTTCGGATTATCATATACGCTTGGCAGCGCTGCTGTATTGCACTTCAGCTATGGTCACTTTTTCCAAATGCCTCCGCTTTTCGCATTATATCAAAACAGCAGATTTTTAATTCCTACCGGAAACTTTGAAACTGTTTTGGGTAACCCAAATTTAAATCCAGAAAAAACTGTGCAGTACGAAATGGGACTTTGGTATGAATTACAAAAAAATTTGGGAATGGAAGTATCAGTATTCTATAGAGATATTTATGATTTGTTAACAGCTGTAGTTGTTACTACATATAACCAAGTTAAATATGGTTATTACAGCAATAAAGATTACGGCAATGTTAAAGGGATGGAATTAAAGTTTGATTATACGTTTGATGAGTTTACAGTTTTCTTAAATTATACTTTGCAATATACAAGAGGTATATCAGACAATCCGACTTCCACATTTACAAGAGCCGGGCAGAATATGGATGAAATATCAAAGCTTATTGCTTTGGAATGGGATCAAAGGCATACTTTAAATTTAAGTGTAAATTATGCTCATGATAATTTTGGAATGAATTTAACCGGAACTTATAATTCGGGAATTGCATATACTTATAAACCAATTTCAGAAAGTCCATTGTCCAAACAAACATTATTTCCAAATAACCAGCATCGACCTGCTACATTTGATCTGTCGTTAAAAGGTTATTATGATTTTACATTATCTGAACATTATAAACTAAGACTCTTCGCAAACATTTACAACGTGTTGGATAGATTAAATGAAGTTTTGGTAAATGAAATAACCGGAAGAGCGTATACTACTATTTTAACTGAAAGTGAAAAGGCAACTTTCAAAAGTAATTATAATGATTATTATGACACTGCACATGACCCATCTATGTTTTCGGCTCCGAGGGAAATAAAAATAGGAATTGGATTGTTTTTTTAAAAAGTTAATTTTCAAAGGGCAACTATGAACCGCAAAATATTTTTTATTTTATGTATGATCGGTTTAATATCTAATAATGTTTATCCGCAAAAACCTTTTAGAATTGGAACTACTTCTGCCAATTTTTTAGAAATTGGATTTGGGAACATAGCAAGCGGAATGGGCGATGCCCACGTTGCTGTAGTTGATGGCGATTTGACTTCAACTTATTGGAATCCGGCAAGTTTAGCCTACCGCACTAAGAATGAAGTTTTCGTAAACATTCAGCCATGGTTTTCCGATATAAATACAACTTCAGCAGGAATAGGTTATTCAGATCCATCAATGGGAAATTTTTCTTTCAATGTAATTACAATGGATTACGGAAGTGAAGAAGTTACAACAGTTTCAAATCCAGAAGGAACCGGCGAAATTTATGATGGAGCCGATTTTGCGTTTTGTTTTTCATACGGTAGAAAAATTGTTGATTGGTTTGCGTTTGGTTTTACCGGAAAATATATCACCAGTCAAATTTGGCATGAAACAGCTTCAGCATTAGCTTTTGATATTGGCGCTACAGTTAATACCAAATTTTTCAAATGGTCCGATATGCCTGGTGACGGATTAAATATTGGCGTATCAATTTCAAATTACGGAACTAGATTATTATTTGATGGATTAGACCTTAAACAATCAGTTGATATTAAACCCGACGAGAATGGGAATTATGCGAATGTTCCCGTAAAATATGAGTTGGATGAATGGGAGCTTCCGTTAATCTTCAGATTAGGAGTTTCATTTTTTGCGTACAAATCAGAATTCCATAATATCGAATTTGCCATTGATGCGCTTCATCCGAATAATAATAGTGAATCTTTAAATATTGGCTGTCAATATAATTTAAATATTCCTACTTACGGACAAATATTTCTGCGCGGCGGATATAAAGGACTATTTATGGATGAGTCTCAATACGGCTTATCATTTGGAGTTGGTGTTTTAATTAAATCATTCGGCAATCAAGCCGCCAAATTTGATTTTGCATATCGTTCTCATTCAAGCTTTGGAAATATAAATGCGTTTTCTATCGGTTACATATTTTAATTTGAAGTTTTGTTAGGGAGAAAAAATGAAATACTTTTTTAAAGTGATTTATATATTAGCTTTTTCTTTTTCCGCTGTTTTTGCTCAAGGAAGAATTTACGATGGACCTGATGATCCGGCGGGCGACAAAGCCGCTGAAAGAGTTGGTTATATGACCGGTAATAGAGTTTTAATACAATTTAGAAATACAAGTGAATTGAGCGATTGCTGCGGACTGGGTTATGAAGTTTCAAAATGGCCGAATAATTATGACGGTACTAAAATGACCGATGGAATCGCCACATTAGTCGGCGCAAGAGTTTTTTTGGAAAACGACTCAATTCCCGTTACCTCTGGATATCAAAATAGAACCGATATTGATACCTTATATTATATTCAGAGTAGTTACAGAGAACACATGGATAAAGACAAATCCCTGACTATTGAATATGGGTTATATCCGGTCTTTGGTTATTTTAATGAATTGAGTGAAACTCCTGCTATGAGTAACGATCCAAATTCATGGCCGCCAATTGGCTGGCCTACAAAAGACGGGCACAAATGGGCTGGCGAATGGAATGGAAGATTCGGAAGAGGAATTGTTAAATCGGATTTGGAATGTTTCTTTGTAACCAATGATGCGCAAGATCAGGAATATTTAGAAGAGGGAAATACTATTAAATATTTTCCGAGACAAGGGGTTAAGATTGGTGATAAAGACCCGAATGTTACAATTCAGAAAGGAAAACCTTGGGGAGGGATTGGAGTTAGAATTGAAACAAGAGGTTTTCAATGGAGCAACCCTTCTGCAAATGACGCTGTATTTTGGGAAGATAATATTTCAAATATTTCCGATTACGATTTACCGGAAATGGTTTTTGGATTTTGGATGGATAATGCGGTGGGAGGAGAAGAAGGTGTTGGTGATGATTTAGCGTTTTATTCCAAAAAATTAAATATGGCGTATTCTTGGGATGTAGATTTTGTTCCGGTTGGCGGTGGTAAAGCACCTGGTTTATTGGGCTTTGCTTTTCTGGAAAGTCCCGGTTTAGCTTATGATGAAAAAGACAACGATAATGACGGTTTATTGGATGAGAAACGAGATAATGTAGCCATTTCAAAAATTGGCGCAACTGATGGCATCAACGACTTAAATAAATTCCTTACTTATTATAAGATAACGGCTGAAGAATTAAAAGAACATTGGGACGCTGATGAGGATCAAGACTGGAGATCGGGCACGGATTTAAACGGAAATGGAAAGTATTCTTATTATGATGAAAAAACAAACACTTGGCAAATTGAACAAGGTGAAGATGCCGGTGATGATGTCGGTTTGGACGGCGTAGGTCCATTAGACATAAATTATAATGGTCCTGATCTTGACGGAACCGAAGGAAACAATAAACCCGACTATCTCGAGGGTATTGGAAGCGAACCAAATTTTTCTACTACCGATATTGATGAATCAGATATGCTTGGACTGACGTCATTCCATTATAATACCGATATTGCACATGACGCAATTATAAGGACTGATGAACTTCTCTTTAATTATATGGCAGATGGACTTTTCCATGAGTATCAATCGCAGCCCACAAATTTTATGGAATTTTTTGCATCCGGAATTTTTCCGCTTTACAGAGGAAGAACGGAACGTATTTCCTTTGCCGAATTACATTCGTATGATCCGCTTTCTGGTTTATCTAATGATCAGCATTCTGCGCCAGCTCTTTTCAGACTTAAAGAAGTAGTACAAGTTATATATGAAACAGATTACAGGTTTGCTCAAGCGCCGTTGATGCCGACACTTAAAGCTACACCTTCAAACGGTAAAATAATTCTAACTTGGGATGATGCTTCTGATAAACTGACAAGAGATGAATTTGTAAATAACAAAAATGATTTTGAAGGATATAAATTATATAGAGCTACAGATAAAAAAATGTCTGACGCAGAAGTAATCACCGACGGTTACGGAAACCCAACATTGAAGAAACCTATTTTTCAATGCGACTTAATAGATAATATTACAGGTTTCGCGAATTTCGGCGCGGTTAACGGAGTTCAATATTACTTGGGAGAAGATTCAGGCATTCAGCATTTTTATGTAGATGAAGATGTAGAAAACGGAAGAACATATTATTATGTGCTTGTTTCTTATGATTATGGTCTGCCTGATGTCGGCGATGGAATTTCTCCATCAGAAAACAGTTATGTAATTAGATTGGATGAAAGTGAGGATGTAATAGAAATAAGTAAAAATGTCGCGATTGTAAAACCGAATCAATTAGCCGCAGGTTACGAAGAAGCAAATATTGAACAAAATGCAAATGTCAACAGATTGGGCTTCGGAAATATTAATCCAAAAATAATAGTACCTGATGAAGTAAAACAAAACCATACATACAGAGTTTATTTCGATGTTGATACCGTAACATATTTAAGATTAACTCAGCAGCTAAGATCACAATATGACATGCTTTATGTTAATAACGGCTTTAGAGTTTATGATATTACCGAAGATACTACTTTGGTTTATTCTGAGTCACCTAAAAATTATTCGGGTGAAAACATTAAACTTGACAAATTTATCTCTAGCTCGGGAAGCGAATATGAATATTCTCGATTGGATACTAATTTTGTAATTACCGGAATGTTTGACGGCATTCAAATTGTAATGGAAAATCTTCTTAATACAGCAGTTCCAAATCAGCAGAAAATAGGGTGGATTGAAGGAACTTCTCCTGTTAGAATAAAAATGAGTAAAGAAGATGCCGCTTTTTTTCCTTGGGAATATAATATAGTTTTTACCGCCGATAGTAATTCATATATTGGACAAACAACAGAGTTTAGCAGAATTAAAGATGCCGATGGAAACTCACTAGGTCCATCGCAAATTCTTCTCAAAAGAAATTTTAGCTTTTATGCTTTAAATAAATCATTGGATAAAAATTTAACCGAACCTGAAAAGTTAGACATGATCGTGTACGATAAAAATCAGAATGGAAAATTTGATATGAGTGATGATGAAATATTATTCGGTTATTCGGTTTCGGTGGGATTAAAAAAATATTGGGCGGGCACAATTTTCAGCGTCGATCTTAGCATTGCCGCAAAAGATAATTCACTTCCAAAGTCTGGCGACTTATTTCAGATCGATTTTAAACGTCCATTTACCAATGAAGATTACTTTGAATTTAAAATCAATCCGCAAATTGATTTAAATACAGACAAAGTAAAAGAAGATATGAATAAAATTAAAGTTGTACCAAATCCATATGTGATGACAAATTCCTTGGAAGGCGCTGTTGCAAATTATCAGTTAAATCAAAAGCGACAAATAATGTTTACAAATATTCCCGCTCAAAGCACAATTAAAATTTTTACAACAAGCGGCGTGTTAGTTGAAGAAATTGACGTTAATAATTCAATATCATCAAGAATAAAATCGTGGGATACCAACTCAAGTTTAAATGGTACAGCATTCTGGGATCTAAAATCCAGAGAAGGTTTAGATATAGCACCTGGCTATTATATATATCAAGTAAAATCAAAATTAACCGGCGATGAAAAAGTCGGAAAGTTTGCGGTAATTAAATAATGAATTTTAAACGTATGAACAGATATAAATTCTTTATAGGCATTATTTGTTTTATATATGCAAATGCATATTCGTTTGGAACCAACGACAGTATTTTAGTTGCAATTGACGGAAAAAAAATCACTAAGAATGATTTTATAAGACGCGCAGAATTTACAATTCGTCCTCCATACTGCAAACAAGATACTTATTTAGATAAGAAAATTATTCTTAATTCTCTAATTGCTGAAAAACTTTTAGCAATCGAAGCAGAAAAAAGCGGAGTTCAACTAAATATTAATATTGAAAATTACTTAAAGTCCAGAAATGAACAATTAATGAGAATGATTCTCATCAACAATAAAGTTAAATCCAACGTCAGTATTGATTCGGCTAAAGTCAATAATATTTTTAAATACGCCGGAAGAGATTATTCAATTTCATACGTGTCAGTAAAAGATTCATTAATAGCAAATCAATTAAAAAATGAATTGATAGTTAATAAAAAACACTTTGACAGCACATTAATATATAATTATGGACTAAAAGAAATTCCTACAAGAAACGTGCAATGGAACAAAGTTGAAAATTATACTATACTCGATTCATTGTTTTGTATGGAAAGGTTTGTTGGAGAAGTTGTTGGACCAATCAAAGCGGCGAAAGATCAAATTATTTTTTTGAAAATTAATAGTTATTCTGATTCGCCTGCTATTACCGATTCGGAATATCAAAATAGATTAAACAGCATAAAGAATAGTTTAGAGGGAAGAGATCTTGATAAAAAGTTCAATGATTATGTTTTAAATATTATGGCAAATAAAAAAGTTGAATTCAATGAAAAAACATTTCTTGCTTTTACTGATTTTGTTGCGCCAATTTATTTAAATCAGAATAAAGAAAGGGAAAATTTGCTTAAGGAAGGGGTTTGGAATTATAAAAACGAAGAACTGAAATACTTAGAACTTCAGAAAAATTTAAGTGAAATAAATGATGAACTTATATTGAAATATAACAATGAAAATTGGGATGTAAATAAACTGATGAGTGAAATTAAAAATCATCCATTGGTATTTAGAGAAAAAAAATTTGCAAATATTGATTTTGGTTATCAGCTGCAAATTGCAATAATGGATCTTATACGCGATAAAGAACTTACCAAAATAGCTTACAATAATAATTATGATACATTAAATGAAGTAATTCATGAAAATGAAATATGGAAAGATAATTTTTTTGCGCTGAGTGTAAAATACAAAATACTAAAAATGAAAGGCATTGAATCCATTACAAATGAAAATTTTAGTAACATAATGAACGATTATTTAAATCCTGCGGTGAATGAACTGCAAAAAAAGTATTCAAATAATATTTTAATAAATTTTAAAATTTTTAATAATATAAATATCACGCGAACTGATATGGCGGTAAGTTATTCTAATTCAGCATTCCCGGCTGTTGTACCTGAATTTCCGATTCTTACAAATAAGCACAATATTGATTATGCAAAAAAAGTAGATTAATTAAAAAAATGAAAAGTAATTAAAAATATCATCAATAAGATACTAATTGTTAACTATACAATATGAATTCTTTAATTAATAACCTAAACAAAAAAAGGAGGACTTATGAAGTTACTTACAAAACAGTACTTCATTTTATCAATTCTATTTGCATCTTTACTCAGTGCACAAACCTATGTTGATCCTAATCTGAATATCGATGCCAAAGTGTTAGCTTTTGAGCTTACACAAACTCCAACTATTGACGGTATAGGCGATGAATGGAGCAATATACCTTGGACAGAATTATATTATTCAGATAGAGATTTTAATGAAGATGGTTTACCTGATCCAATTCCTAACAGAAACGATTATCAGGCAAAATTCAAAGCTGGATGGATTTCAGGTTCTAACGTATTTTATATGTTAATTGATATAAAAGACGATGATTTTTTAACTGCCGATAGTATAAATTGGTATAACGTTGACGGTATGGAAATCCGTATTGATCCTTTTGATACTGAGGCTGCGGGAGAACCATCTTCAGAAGGTTCAGCTTTTAATATTGCATTCAAGATTGGGGATAATACAGCTTCAGGTTTGGAAGGTCCCGGAGCAGAATATCAAGCTGTTTGGACGGTTGATGAAACAACATTCCCGAAACACGCATTGCTGGAAACTGCCATTATTCTTCCTTCCGCGGTTCAACTTCAAAGCAATTATGTTATGGGTTTTATGCTGTATTGCAATGACATCGATAAAAATCAAGATGATTCTCCAAAATCAAAAGATGCAGTTTTAAATCCATGGTCGCAAAGATTCTATAACGCGAATGAAAAAATTTCCGTTGACGGTACTTGGGAAAATATTTACTATTGGGGAAATATTGAATGTAATCCTTTAAATATTGTAACTTTTGAACAAGGCAGCGGCTCACTTCAAGACGTATTGGACAACGCAGCTCAAGGTACAATTATTAAATTAGGTCCCGGAGTTTACAGCGAGAATTTAACAGTTAGTAATCCTTATGTACAAATTATTGGAACTATGACTGATACAGATACAACAATGTTTGTTCCTGCCGACAAGAATTTGCCTGTAATGAAAATTATTGATAATGATTTGGCAAATGGAATTGTAATCAAAAATGTTGCTTTTAACGGCTGGAGTGATGCGGGAGATGGTACAATGGCTGCCGCAAGCACAGGTATTCAAGTCGGCTCGGCACAATCATTTATTTTGGGTAATTACTTTACCGGCTTTGAAAGCCCAATTTTGGAATCTGGATTAGATTCTACAATAGCTTATTCATGCGTTTATGAAGACAATCATCTTTACAAATGTAAAGGCGGAATAAAAGCGAATTCACCGAATTCTATTTTTAGATATAATTTAGTTGAAGAAGCTCAAAGCGGTTATGGTTTGGATATAAAAGGATTGATTTCAAATAACGCAATTGATATAGGATATAATACGGTATTTAATCATCATGGCGAATGCGGTATCGGAAACGGCGGCTCCGGTGTTTTTACAATTCATGATAATTATTTAGTTAGAAGTGAACAGCTTTACGGAGCAGGCGATACATCTGGCGACGATGGAATTGAGAACCAAGATGAAGGCGGCTCTACGGATTATATTTACAATAACACAATTGTTGGCTGGAAAAGCGACGGTATGCAGTTAGGCGGATCTTCAGCTGGAACAACCAATTTCCATATTTTGAATAATCTTATTTCTCACTGTGCCGGAAAAGATTATGACATCAGAAAAACCGGTTCGTACGATATAAATTACGGATTATCATATTTAAATGGCGGCGGCGATCTTATTGCAACTTTGGGCGCTAATTTTAGTACTGCAGATCCATTGTTTACAGCAGAATTTGAAGATGATTTTACAATTACATCAAATTCTCCGGCTGTAGATGCGGGTATGAACGATCCATTTGGATTTAAGCAAATGTATTTTGGAGAAGGCGTTGATATTGGTGCTTATGAAACCGGAAGTCCGCTTGTTGGAGTTAAAGAACAAAATACAAATGTCCCAAATGAAATTGCGCTTTATCAAAATTATCCTAATCCATTTAATCCAACAACAAAAATTAATTTTAGTTTGCCGAAATCAGGTAATGTAAAATTAAATGTATACAATGTTTTGGGTCAGCAAATAATGAATCTGATTGACGGTAACTATGCAAAAGGAATTTATGAAGTTAATTTCAATGCTTCAAATTTGTCTAGCGGAATGTATTTCTATACTCTAGAAGTTGGCAATACTAATATTACCAAAAAGATGATGTTGATAAAATAATTTATTTGTTATTTTACATTAATAGGAGGTTCGATATCGAACCTCCATGTTTAATATGAGTTTGAAATGAAGGGATTTATAAAATTTCTAATTGTAATTTTCTTTCTTAACCCTTTTATCAAAAATGCACAAGAGCAAAATTTTCTAAATATATTGACTTTCAACATTCAGCGCGGAAGTCATTATAACTCAAAAACCACCTTACCCGCTGTATCTGAAATAATAACTAAGCATAATATTGATCTGCTTGGAACACAAGAATTAGATGTATATAGTACAAAACAATTGTGTACTTATTTGCCCGATTACAATTGGTTCGGAGTTGGAAGAGACGACGGAAAAGAAAGCGGTGAATCTGTCTGCATAATTTATAACAAAAACAAATTTACACTTTTGGATCAGTCGACATTTTGGCTTTCTGAAACGCCGGAAATTGTTGGAAGCATGAGTTGGAATACGGATAATACACGAATTGTTACTTGGGGAAAGTTTCGTAGAAATTCTGATTCAAGCGTATTTTATTTATTTAATACGCATTTTGATCATATCAGCAGCTGGGCAAGGGAAGAAAGTTCCAAATTAATACTAAAAAAAATTTGGGAAATTGCGGGAAAACTACCAGTTATAATTACGGGAGATTTTAATTTTGAAATGTCAAGCAAAGCTTATAAAATATTAACCGATCATTATTATAACTATCTGCAATTTTTTGATTCAAAATATATTTCAAAAACACCCAACATCGGTCCGGGTGGAACATTCAATAATTTTACAAATAATAATCCTACCGAAAAAATAGACTTTATTTTTACAAATCCTTTTTGGGAAGTTTACACGCATGAAGTTATAACCGAAAAATATGATGACCAATTTATCTCAGATCATTTTCCCGTAAAAATTCAAGTTGGTGTTAAATTTCCTGATAGACCCAAAATTCCTTCATTAACTGCAGTTAGCGGAAATAACAAAGTTACACTTTACTGGGATTCCTCGGCTGAAAATGAAACCGTTGAAACATTTACAGATTCAACAAATGATTTTCAAGGTTACAAACTTTACAAATCAAAAAATCCCGATATGTCTGATGCAGTATTAATAAATGGCAATTTTAGTATCCCGTTGTTGCGGAAACCAATTTTTGAATGTGATTTGAATGACAGTATTTCAGGATACACAAATTACGGAATAGTTGATGGATTCGGATATTACTTGGGAAACAATTCGGGAATTAGAAATAACTTTGAAGATGAAGATGTAATTAATGGAGAGACTTATTATTATGTTTTAATTGCTTACGACAAAGGAATTCCCAATATGGCTGACGGTTTTCCTCCAATGGAATCACCATATTATTTAATTATGGATAAGAATAACGTAGCTGATAAATCATTAAATGTTGCATTGGGCAAACCCTCTGATAGCTTTCCAAATTCTTATAATTACGCAATCGGCAATTTGGAAACAAAACTTTTCGGCACAGGCAATATTTCAGTTAACATTGTTGATCCTGATAAATTGCAGAATAAAAGTTATAAGTTGAAATTTATAGTTGATACTATTAATATTAACTCGGTTATGAATAATGTTTACCGAAGCGAAAGAGATATTTACTTTGTAAATTCAGGATTACGGTTATTTAATGAGAATGATTCGATTATTTATTCAGAAGACAAATCAAAATATCCGTCGCAAAATATTGAGTTCAATCCATATTTGAATTATCATTATCTAAACAATATAAAGCCGTTCGTAACGGAACAAATAAACGGGTTTCAAATCGTTTTAAAAAATCTTATTGAATTTGCCAAATTTGATTCAGTTAAATCAGGTTGGAAGATTGGTAATGCAAACATAAATTTAACGCCATCGATTTCTGAATCACATTTTTTCCCTTGGAATTTTGAAATAAGATTCGGCGATAAATATACTGGAATTACTTCATCAAGTAAAGGTATACATGATATTGAAGGTAATAATATCGGAATTGCGCAGTTATTATTTAACAGGGAGTACGATTTTACTGTTTATTCAAAAGAATATCCGAATGAAAAATTAGATATAATTACTTACGATATAGATATGAATGGTTCTTTTGAAATTGAAAAAGACAAATTATTAATTGGTTATGCAAAAACAGTCGCAAATAAAACTTATTGGTCAGGCACTGTTTGTGATATTTCCTTTGAAAATAGCTTAGATAATTTGCCGAAATCAGGTGATATTTATGAAGTTTATTTTAATAGACCGTTCAGCGATTCGGATGAATTTCGATTTACGATTGACAAGTCAAATTTCAATTTGGATTCAGTTAATACGTTAAACAGCGATTTTACCATTGATCAAAATTTTCCAAATCCATTCAATAACACAACAAACATTAAATATTTTATTAAAGAAAACGGAAATTATAAACTTAGTATGTTTAATATAATTGGCGAGGAAGTCGCAGTTTTATTTGATACATATAAAAATACCGGAGGATATGAATTAAAATTCGACGCGGGAAAATTAGTTTCGGGAATTTATATATATGTTTTAAGAAATAAAAAAAACTCAGTATCTAAAAAAATGATTTTTATAAAATAAATCAAAATTACTCTAACTAAAAAACATTCAAACAAAAACCCACTTTTAATCTATTATATAAATATTTTTATCAATAGGTATTATGAACATTCAGTAATTCATAATATAAACGCAATTGTCACTAATTTATTCAAATAAAAAAATGACAATTGCTGTTGCAAATCAGTTTGGACATTCAGCCATTATCAATCCGGTCGGGAGCATGTTATCAGAAGGAGCAACTCCGTGTGTTGAGCGGAATTCTTTTCTCTTACACTGATTCATTAAATTTCCTTCACAATACTTATTGATGAATCCTTTGCATGCCATATTTCTGGTTGCCTGATATTTTTTAAAAAATCCACAGGTCGGCAGCATTGCACATTTTTGTTCCATATTTAACCCTCAAGATTTAATTCAAAAAAATCGATAGCAATTTCTTTTAATTTAACGGGGGATTGCTAACTTTAATTATCTAGGTTTTCTAAAAAAAAATTCTATTAACCAATATTAATATTCGCAAAATAATTAAAAGTGTTTATCAGCTTTATAACAATAATTTTATACGGTGATCAGATTCACAACTATATTTAAAATATGTTTTGAAAAATTAAAATCATATTATTTATATATAACAATCATCAACATACTATAGAGTTTGGCGAGTGAATTTCTATTTTTCTTTTTAAATCATTTATTTTTGAGTTCATTAGCTTAAGCATTTTAAAATATCTTGCATCTGATTTTAAATTATCAAAATATGGGAATTGAGTTATTCTTTTAATATCTAAATAATCATTAGTAATTCCTTTCTGCCACCATTCAAATGCTTTTTCTTTATCATTAAGAATTGCATAAATTTCTGCCAAAGAAATGTAATAAGTGTTATTAATTTGCTTTTCATTTTGAAAATATTCTAAGTAGGATTTCAGCTCTTTCTGAAGAATATTATTCGCAGTTTCGGTTTTTCCGTTTTTCAATAATACATAGGCATAGTAATATTCCGGATAATTTGTTGAATCTTTCAAATATTTATCAAGGTAAGTTTTCGCCTTATTAAAATTACCTGCAGATATTTCAATTTTTCCTCCAAGATACCAGTAAGCACTCCAACTAGTATCTAATTCCACAGTTTTTCTAAAATATTTTCGGGCTTTTGAAAATTCACCAGTGTTTAGATAAAGTTCTGCCAAATGCGAATTAAGAAAAGATACAAATGTTTTGTTAGGCTGTAAGTTTAGAGCTTTGGTTGCCCAATCTATTGCATTTGAATAACAATTTAAATTTTTGTAAATGATACTTAAGCTTATCAATCCGATTAAATTATCCGGTGCAAGTTTCTGCGCTTTGCTGATCCAATAAAATGCTTCGTCAAACTTATTTTTAGACAATAATATTTGACCATAGTTTAAAATTGCGTCCCAATAATTAGGATTTAATTCTATTGCTTTTCTATAATAAAGCAGTGATTGATCTTCCTTTCCCAAACCGTTAAAAGCAGTTGCTAAAGATTTATAAGCTTCAGGCAAATTCGGATTAATTTTCAATGCTTTTTTACTTAAGTTCATTGCGGAATCATACAATTCTACGTTGCCGTTGTACTTTAAAACTTTTTGCTCAATTGCTTCTGCTAAACCGGCAATTGCCAACGCGTAGTTTGAATCTATCTTAATTGCCTTATTAAAAAACTCTATCGCTTTTTCGTTTTCCTCCATCGAGTAATTGAAATATTCATGCCTGCCTTTTGAATAATAAAGATATGCGTCAAAATTTTCAGTGTATTGAGATTCGATAATTTCTTTTTCAAGCGGCAGAAGTTTGGAGTTTAGAGCTTCTGCAATTTTTTCAGAAATTTCAGACTGTATATTAAATATATCATTCAGTTCTCTATCATAAGTTTCAGACCATAAATGTGTATCATTCGATGCATCAATTAATTGACTCACAATTCTAATTTTATTTCCCGAAGTTCTTACACTTCCTTCAAGTATTGATCCTGCTCCCAATTCTCTTGCAATATCCTCTAAATTCATTTTTGAATTTTTATATTTCATAACCGAAGTTCTGGATATGACTTTCAATTCTGAAATTTTGGAAAGCTGGGTTAAAATGTCATCCGTTATTCCATCGGCAAAAAATTCGTTTTCTTTCGTTTCATTAAAATCAGAAAAGGGAAGTACGGCAATAGTTTTTTTATTTAAATTTCCCGCCTTCTTTGTGCCAAAATCAACACTAAAAAATATTGCGCTTAACAATCCGGCTATTATTATTGTATGAATAAAAATTTCAGAGAAATTAATTTTTTGATTCTTTGATTCACCATGGAACCAAATGATAATGAGAGTGCTAGCAAATCCAAACAAAAGTGCAATTACAAGAATATCAAAAATATATGTCGGCCAATTATATCTTCCGCTAAAAACATTTGCAACGCCAATTATTGTAATTGAAGTGCTTATATAGATAGTCGTCCATTTACGAAATTTGCGTTTATTTAACTCAATTAAAAGATTTTTCATTTTGTATTTATATCCAATTGAAATGCATTACAATTCTTATTAAGCGAATATCGAAATTAATTAAGGCTTTATTTCGGAAGCTGATAACGAACGCCATACTCCGGGTTCGGCTTCCATAATTTTATTAAGCTGCTCTGAAGTTACTTGCCGCCGTTCTTTTGTATTATTGTTCTCAATTACCCAATTTCCTTGAAGAGTCATTCCTGTTAATTTTTGATGCCATTCATTTGTTCTGCGACCTTCTGCTGTACTTTGCATAATTTCATTTGTCTCTTTCATGGTTTGAATTGCTTTTGCGGTCCTTCGGCTCATTTCACCTTGACTCATACTCCATGATTCCCAAATTTTAATCATTGTGGGGAATGCATCGGCAAAAACATTTGCGGGAGCAGTTAATAGAGTCATATAAAATTGCCAGTATCCGTTTCCTAAATCGGCGGTATTAACTAATACAAAAGATCTGTATTTCTGTCCTAAAGTTGTTTGATCCGCAAGTAAATAAGCAGCTCTGCCGTATTGCGTTAACGCTTGTGTATTGTTCAGTTCAATTATTCTTACGTTTGCAGATTGCCCGTTTTTATTTGCGGTAAATTCTGAAATATAAATGTATGCATCTGCCGGAAACATATATGGTGCGGCTAGAACGCCTGGCATTGCAAATTGCGGCGGGCCTATCGGCATAGTTATTCCGACTGCAACAGCTTCTCCTTTTGGGCCTTGTAATTCGGCAGAGGTGTTTTGGGCGCTGTTTATTCTCCAACCTTGTGGAATTGAAATACTTCCGCTTCCATCCTGAAACATTATTTTCTGCCAATTAGAATTATTATTCTTTTGATAATTATTTTTATTTTGTGCATTTAGTGTGTAAGCTGCTGTAATTACAAAAATTACATTGATTAAAAATATCTTTAAATTATTTATAGGCATATCAATTCTCCGCAGAATATTTTATTATGAATAAAATTTAAAACTTATAATACTACATGCGAAAAATTTTATGATATTGGCTCTTTAATTATTATTTGTAATAGATTTGTATTTTTTAAACAAATTAATCAGAATATTAAATTGTATAGAATTTATTGCGGATTATTTTCTTGAACTTTACAAATTACTTTTCAAAGTAAAAAATCATAGGTGTAAAAGTTAATATAGATAATTTGGTCAAAATTATTTTTCATATTTAATTAATTTTACTTTTCGCTTTAACTAAGTATAGTTTATTCTAAATGAATTCTAACCCATCGATTAATTACATATAAAAACATTCTAAGTGTAAGGCACTAATTCCCAAAAGTTTCATTCGAAAAGAAAATTATTTGGTTATTAATAATGTTAAAATTTAAACACTCCTAAAATAAAAGTGATGTATTTTTCAACAGTCGACTGATGAAAATTTCATCACTTTGCAACTGCTGAATAATTGAACAATTCAAAAGTATATTCATAACTATTTAAAAAATAACGAGATACAATGAACAAATAATTTGAAATTTCAGTGGCATGCAAGTTGTTCTAACAACTATACAATTTTAATATATAGGAGTTTGCCATGATAAAGTTTTTATTGATGTGCGTAATTGTTTTTATAGTAGTTGATTTATTTGTAAGGTTTGTCGTAGAGCCTTTAATAAGATCATCAAATAAAAAAGACAGACAGGTAAAATCAAGTGCTATAAAATTTGATCCCTCATTTAGGCTTGCTACAGAGACAATGTACGATGGCGGTAAACCATTTAAAAATGAGGAAATTCAATCGACTCAAAAAGAAGAAAATATTTCTAATAAGACTGCCGAATAAAGTTTTCGTTTCGGCTAATTGACAAAATTACAGGGAATTTACAAATGGTTGCAATTTTTGTTTTAGTATTATTTTTGTCTGCTCTAATAATTGATTTATTATTGCTGAATTTTCAAGGAAAATACCATCCGGCTTTCGAACAAGCATTCAGTCCACTTGATAAAATACTTTTCAATAAAAATAATTACTTATTTCCGTCAGATCTGCAGTTGTCTAAAGGACATACCTGGCTTAGGAAAAACAATGACGGGACAGTCGATTTGGGATTAGATTCTTTTGGTAAAATAATTTTAGGTACTGTGCCAATAATAAGTTATGCAGCTGAAGGCAGACAAATAAAACTTGGTGATATACTTTTTGAAGCAACGCGAGGTGATAATAAAATTAAATTTTTATCTCCAATCAGTGGAAATGTAAAAGCTATAAATAAAAATTTAGATGGAAATTTAATTTCAGATACTTATTCAACTTGGAATTTAAAACTAATACCTGAAAATTATTCTGAAAATGAAAAGATGCTTATTTCAGGGAAAAAAGCTAAGAACTGGATCAAAAACGAATTTAAAGAACTCAAAAAATTTATTGATCTTTATTCACCGGAAAATAGTTCTACAGGTGTTACAATGTATGATGGCGGATCTATTTCAGATGATGCAGTTTCATTCATTGTATTTAATAATTCCAATGATTTTGAAATGAAATTCCAATCTAATAAAAGCGAGAATTAAATGTTGAAAGAATACGGAATACTCTTTGATGTTAATTTATGTCTTGGATGCGGCTCTTGTTATGAAGCGTGCAAAGAAGCAAATAACCTTCCTGAAACAAATGATGATTTTTTGAAAGATCATCTTTCTGAAAGCACTTTTACTGTAGTTGAACAATACGGTGAACATTTTGCAAGAAAACTATGTATGCATTGTAATGAACCCGCATGCGAGTCGGTTTGTTTAGTTGGCGCGATTAAAAAATCTGAGACGGGTGCTGTTGTTTACGATGCAGATAAATGCATTGGATGCAGATACTGCATGCAGGCATGTCCGCAGAAAATACCCCGCTACGAATGGGGAAGCACGAATCCAAGAATTCGTAAATGCATTCTTTGCCATACAAGAGTTAAAGCTGGTAAATTACCAGCATGTTCTGAAATTTGTCCGACTGAAGCTACACTTTTCGGAAGTATGGAAAAAATAATAGAAGTTGCGCAAAACAGAATAAAAAATAATCCCGAAAATTATTACCCAAAAATATATGGATTAGAAGAAGCCGGAGGTGGTCATGTTCTTGTAATTTCTCCGGTGCCATTTGAAAAACTAGGTTATACATCCGACATTCCCAAAAAATCTATGCCCGAATTTACAATGCAGGCAATGGAAAAAATTCCCGGTGTTGTTATGGGAGGCGGAGTATTTTTAAGTGCGATGTATTGGCTGACAAAAAGAAAAAATCAGATTGCAAAAGAAAATAATCTTAATTCCCAGGGAAAAAATTGAAATGAAAATTGTAGATATATTGAAACCCACATTTTGGAAAGTAGTAGCAGTTCTTATAATTACTTCCGGATTAACTTCGGCTTATTTCAGGTTTTCACTTGGACTTGGCGCTACAACTAATTTAAGAGATGCAGTTCCTTGGGGTCTTTGGATTGGATTTGATTATTTATGCGTCGGTCTATCTGCCGCAGGATTTACAATTGCTGCAACTGTTCACATTTTCCACTTAAAAAAATATGAACCGTTGCTTAAACCGGCAATTTTAACTGCTTTTCTTGGTTACTCGGTTGTAGTTGGTCTGCTTGTAATTGACCTTGGAAGGCCATTAAATTTTTGGCATCCGCTGGTTATGTGGAATATTCATTCTGTAATGTTTGAAATCACATGGTGTTTGATCTGTTATACAACAGTGCTCCTGCTTGAATTTGCACCTGTAATTTTAAAAAAGTTAAATTTAACAGCCCCGATTAAACTTCTAAAATTTATTTCTACACCTGTTGTAATTGCAGGTATACTATTTTCAACGCTGCATCAGTCATCTTTCGGCTCATTATATTTAATTGTGCCTAAAAGACTTCATCCAATCTGGTATTCTTCGTTGCTTCCTGTTCATTTTTATATATCTTGCATTGCTGCGGGCTTATCGATGATAATTTTCGAGTCATACTATATTGCAAGATCGATGACAAAAGATGAAGGTTTTTCTAATACCGGCTTGAAGATGGAAGTTTTATCCGGAATATCAACTGCTATCCTAGCCGCTTTGGTTTTGGGATTTCTTTTGAAACTTAATGATCTTATGGAAAACGGAAAGCTTGTTTATCTAACAAAATTAACTCAAGAGTCAGTCTTATTTTATTTGGAAATTATAATCGGTACAATAATTCCAATATATTTGCTGGGTTTCGGAAATTATAGAAACGATAAGAAATGGCTTTTTATTACTTCAATTTTTGTACTATCAGGTTTCATATTAAATAGATTAAACGTTTGTGTAACAGGACTGATAAAATCTTCCGGATATAATTATTTTCCATCATTTGATGAGATTAGCATAACCTTAATGCTCGTTGTTATTGCGGTAATTGCTTTTAGAGCGGTGGCAAAATATTTCCCTGTTTTTGAAAGTGAACATGATACAGAAAAATTAGGAAACAGAGGAACAAATATAATTCAAAACAATTAGAATTGAGTAAAGCGTATGAACAATGTAAACGAATACAAATTAAACAATTATGAAAAAATGAAGTGTATTTGGATGTCTTCATTGGTTGTTGATTATAAATTATGCGACAAACAATTTAACTGTGAAAATTGTCAATTCGATAAAGCTATTCGCAATAAAATTGATAGAAGCGAGGTAAATACTGAGACTTTAAATCCCATAGATTTGATAGCGGAAAAATTAAATTGTTTGAAATATGACGATAAAATTTTGTATTTAAATAACAACTTTATCGCAAAATTGATTTGTAAAAACACTTATTATCTCGGATTAAACCCAATATTGATTTCGTTTCTTGATGCTGCTAGCACACTAATTATGCATGAGTGCGGAGAAAACGTATCATCAGGAAAACAATGGTTAAGTATTTACGGAGCATGGGGAAAATTGGATTTAAGTTCGCCGGGAAATATGTTGATTTATGACAAGATAAACGGACTCGATGACAATCCATGGAATTCAAAATGGTTTGCAATCATAGGCGGCGACCAAAATGAAATTACAAACTTGCTGATACCACAATCAAATTGGACAATTCTTCATAACCGTGCATTAGGTATAATAGACAATATAAAAAAACAGAACCAAAAAGAATACGAAACTATGTATGACGGTGGATCCCAGGTAACTTCTCTTTATCAGATTATTGGGGGTAATAAATATAATTCAATTTTAAAATTGATTGCTGAATAATTTGTAAAATATCAATTTTTCATAATTTATTTGAATATTTCGAATATCAAAATTGCTTTTCATAATCTGCCTTCAAGAATAAAAAGAGAAATAAATAGTTGGTCAAGTGAAAGTATCAAAAATTTTATCTAATTTTAAATCCGGAAATTAATGATATGAAAACCAAGGTCTTAAATAAACTCAGCGTCCGCCTAATGATTTCCATTTCATTTATCCTTATAAGCATACTTACCGTTTTTACATATTTTCTTATAAAAAATCTAGATAATTACTTAACTGAATCTCGTTTTCACAGTGCCTACAATATAAGTGATTTAATTAAAAAATCTACACGCTATAGTATGCTTCTAAACAGAAGAGAAGATGTGCATGAAATTATTAACACGTTGAGCACGGAGATAGGCGTAAACGAAATTCGAATTTATAATAAACAAGGAATTATAATATTTTCTACAAATGCCGAAGAAGTCCGCAAGCAAGTTGATATGAACGAACAAGTTTGCATCGCGTGTCATAATAGTTCCGTACCTTTACAGACTTTATCGATGCAGAATAAGATTAGAATTTATAGAAATTCGGAAAACAAACGAGTTCTTGCTTTAATAAATCCGATTCAAAACGAAAGAGATTGTTCAAATGCTGAATGCCACGCCCATTCGCCCAACGTAAATATTTTAGGAGTTCTTGACGTTGTTGTGTCACTAGACCAATTGGATGAAATTATTAATAAAAGTACAAAAGAAGTAATTCTTTCCTCCATTATTCTTGTCTTGGTCATTTCATTTTTTTCCGGTTTATTCATCTCTATTTTAGTGAACAGACCCTTGAAAATAATTAGAGACGGTATTGCTGAAGTCGGAAAAGGAAATTTGAATTTCAGAATATCAGTAAATTCCAAAAGTGAGTTTGGTCAAGTGGCAAGAAGGTTTAATGATATGTCGAATAAGTTAAATGAAGCTTACCACGAAATAAAAAATTGGTCTGAGACACTGAACGTCAAAGTAAATGAAAAAACAGAAGAATTAAAAAACATTTACAATCATGTTTCGCAAATTGAAAAATTAGCTTCATTGGGAAAACTTTCTGCAACTGTCGCGCATGAATTGAATAATCCGCTTGCAGGAATTTTGGTAATGAGCAAAGTGATTAAGAAAAAAATAATTTCCAGCGGTAAAGAAGATGAATATTCTGAAATAATCGAACAGTTGGATTTAATTTCAAACGAATCGGCTCGGTGCGGTAAAATTGTTAAAGATCTTTTGATATTCTCACATTCAGAACCGGATGAATTCGCTGATGAGGATCTTTCAAAGATAATTGATAAAGCTGTTACTGTAATTAGGCATCATTTGGAAATTCATGGTATTGTTTTAGTAAAAGATTATCCTGATTCGCCTGTAATAATAAACTGTAATGCCGGTAAAATTCAGCAGGCTTTAATGGCTCTGCTAATGAATTCTATTGAAGCTATGCCTAACGGAGGTAAAATTGTTGTTAAAATAAATCTAGACAAAGATGATATTATTTTAAGGATAATTGATCAAGGAATAGGTATTGCAGAAAAAGATTTGACGCATATATTTGAACCTTTTTATTCGACAAAAGAAGCTTCATTTGGAACCGGTGTGGGACTTTCTGTAGCTTATGGAATTATTACAAATCATAATGGAAATATAGAAGTGGAAAAAACTTCAGAACACGGCACCACTTTTAAAATAACTTTGTTTAGGAAAGAAAATCTTTCCAATTAGGAGAAATATGAACAGGAAAGAAAAAATATTAATAGTAGATGATGAAAAAATTGTACGTGAATCTCTATTTCACTGGTTTGATGATGATAACTATATTGTTGAAACGGCGGAAGATGGTGAAACCGCTTTGGGAAAATATCAAAAAGAAAAATTTGATCTTTTATTGGTTGATATGAAAATGCCAGGTATGAGCGGTTTAGATTTACTCGCAAAAATTAAATTAATTGATAATGATGCGGTGATTATATTGATAACAGCTTTTTCATCGGTTCCTACGGCAATTACGGCATTAAAAAACGGAGCATTTGATTATGTAACAAAACCTGTTGATCCCGATGAACTTTCACATCTTGTAAAAGTTGCTCTTGAACAGCGTGCACTTAAATTAGAAAATGTACAACTCAAAGAAAATATTGATGAAATAATTAAACCAGATAATCTAATTGGGGAAAGTTTTCAGATTAGAAAAATTTACGAATTAGTAAACTCCGTAGCTCGTACGGATACAACAGTAATGATACGAGGTGAAAGCGGAACTGGTAAAGAATTAGTCGCAAAAGCAATTCATATAAACAGCAGCAGAAAATATTCCCCAATAATTACAGTAAATTGCGGAGCATTAACAGAATCAATACTAGAAAGCGAATTGTTCGGCCATGAAAAAGGTGCTTTTACCGGAGCACAGTTCAAAAGAAAAGGCAAATTCGAAATGGCAAATGGGGGGACAATTTTTCTTGACGAAATCGGTTCAATTTCATTGAAAATGCAAGTCGAATTATTAAGGGTTATTGAAACAAAACAGTTTAATAGAGTCGGCGGAAATGAATTGATTAAAAGTGATTTTAGAGTAATTACCGCAACAAATGAACCTTTGGAGGAAATGGTAAAAGCCGGAAGATTTAGAGAAGATCTTTATTACAGACTTAATGTTTTCAATATAATGATACCTCCGCTGCGTGAAAGGAGAGACGATATTCCGCTTCTCGTTAAATTTTTTATTGATAAATTTTCTTCGGCGATGAATAAAAAAATAAAAGATATTTCAAAAGATGCGATGGAATTTTTAATGGGATATGATTGGCCGGGAAATGTCCGTGAACTTGAAAACGCTGTTGAACGCGCAATGGTTGTTGGCAAATCGGATTCAATAAATGTGGAAGATTTGCCGTTTCATCTTTCGACCAATAATTATGATTTAAATGGTAATGATAAAAGTCTTGCTGCTATGGAGAAAAAATACATCAGCAAAATATTATCGGAAAACGGTTGGAATGTTTCAAAAACCGCACAGTTGTTGGATATTGACCGTGTAACTCTTTACAATAAAATAAGTAAATACAGTCTTCGCAAAGATGAGTAATGATGGATATTTTTATCACTCCACTCAAATTTTTCAATAATCTTCTTTTGCAAAACCTTTTGGAAGAACTTTCAAAAAGATTTAACTGCTGTATTCGGATAGCAGATTTGAAAATAAATCTGGAAAATTTTTTTTCAGCGGATCGTAAGCAGTATTTCTCAACGGGCGTTCTTTCTGAGGCAATTAAACTTTCCGATGAATATAATGGTAAATTAGTTATCCTGACTGATGTCGATATTTTTGTACCTGCGTTAACATTTATTTTTGGTGAAGCACAACTTAATGGTAAACATTCAATTTTATCTGTCTGCAGGCTTCACGAAGAATTTTATTCCGGTATATCCAATCACGAAATTTTGCTGCAGAGAACAATCAAAGAATTTCTGCATGAACTTGGACACAATTTTGGTTTGCGTCATTGCATTGATTGGGATTGTGTTATGCATGTCTCAAATGGTATTGAAGAAGTAGATATAAAAGGTAACACATACTGCCGGAAATGCGTGACAAAAATTGATGGATATAAATATAAATAACATCAATAATTTAAGTTAATTGGTTTTGCAATAGAATTTTATTTAAATCCATAACTTTATAATTGTCCAAAATTTTAGCTTTCAAATGAATTAAAATTAGAAAACGATATTGCCTAATTTATGTTAGACAAAAAAAAATTAAGCATACTAACAATCAACAAAATCAGTTATGGATTATTTAGAATTGTTTTAAACAACTCAAAAATGATTTCACTTAGGCATTTGTCAAATTACTTCATTTGTAAATCGATAAACGATATTTTGTAATTATTAAATTAACCCAAAATTCAATTTAATTTATTCCTTAATTTCTAACTTAATATTTTTTCTTTTTACTAGTTGCTCATATAGTACAAGATAAACAGAAATTATTATTACAACAGCGGCTGCTAATAATTCAAAGGTAATTTGTTCATTTGCAAAAAGCCAGCCAAGTAAAACCGCAATTACTGGATTTACAAATGTGTGAGTAGAAATGCGCGTGGCTGATGTTTGTTTTAATAACCATACATATGAGCCGAAAGCAATAACCGATCCGAAAATGATTAAGTATAAAAGTCCAAGGAAAGATTTAAGCGTGACTTGATCAAAATGAAATTGTGAAGTTTCACCTGTAATAAAGCCGACCGCTAAAACAAGTAAACCGCCGAAAATCAATTCCATTCCTGATGAAAGCATTGGTGATTTTGGAATATTTGCAGTTCTAGAATAAACCGCGCCGCCGCCCCAAGAAATAGTACCTAAAATAATTAAAATAGAAGCGAGTAAATCATTATTTGAATCTGCAGCAGAGGAAGTTGAAACAATTAGAAAAACAACTCCTATTAACCCAAGTAATAGTCCCAAAATTCCTTTTAATTTTTTTCGCGTATCCTTTAAGAAAAACCACTCCAATCCAAAAATTAATAAGGGTTCCGGAGTTACAAGTAAAGCCGCAATGCCAGAAGGCACATATTGCTGAGCCCATGCTAACAAACCGTGACCAACTAAAAAAAACATTGCACCCAATAAAAAAAGCGGTAAAAGGTTTTCATATTTCAATTTTTCATTTGTCATTTTCCGGCTTAAGAAATAAAGAATTATTCCCGCAGTCAATGATCTTGTTCCAACCATCAATAGTGGAGGAATTGCCTCTATAGCAAAACGAGTCGCAAGATAAGTTGAACCCCAAATAATATAAATGGCTCCGAACGCCAAAATAATTTTAATATTTTTTTTATTCATAATTAGTCATTTTTAAAGTGTAAAAAAAACAAATGAAGGTTTTTAGAATTTTTGCATTTAAGTTATTTCAGATTTCTTTAAAAATATTATTAGAAATTTACATTTTACATTATTCCAATTAAATGGCCGATTATTAAATAAATAAGTATTTATAAAATTATTGATAGATGAATTTAAACTAAAAGAACAAAATAAAATATTTAATAAAAATATTTGAACGAAGTCATTTCTTTGTTATTAAAATTAACTAAATGAATTGTTATAGAGTGAATAATTTCATAAGCAAATTTGAGGTAAACATTTTACAAATCTTTGAAAATTTAACAATTGTTTTGAAAGTGTGTCCTCGTATCAATTTAATTATAAGTTTTGTGATTTCCATTGCTAAAGACCATTTTGTTTTTTATTTTTTTTACGAATAATAAAAAGTGGAATTTGTTTAATCAAAGATTAATATGCTTTTTTACATCAATTATACTTGAAAGCAAATCTAAATTAAGTTTATTTTCTGCTGAAGTCGCGAAAATAATATTAAAGTTAAACTCAATAGAAAAAGGAAAATATGAGAAAAATCATTTCATTTATGCATATATCGCTTGACGGTTTTGTTGCTGGTCCAAATGGAGAAATGGACTGGATAAAAATTAATGAAGAAATCTTTAGTCATGTTGGTAACCGAATAAATAAAGGAGATATGGCATTATACGGACGTGTAACATTTCAGATGATGGAAAATTATTGGCCCACAGCTGGAAATAAACCCTCTGCAACAAAACATGATATTGATCATTCTAAATGGTATGCGAAAATACAAAAAGTAGTTTTATCAAGATCTTTAAAAGAAAAGGATTTCACAAATACTAAAATTATAAGTGATAATCTTACGGAAAAATTAAGTCAAATTAAACAAGGCGAAGGCGAAGATATTTTACTATTTGGTAGTCCAAGTGCGACACATTCACTTATTAAACTTGATTTAATTGACGGCTACTGGCTTTTTGTGAATCCGGTTTTACTTGGAAAGGGCATTCCTCTGTTTGTAAATGTTAACAACAGAACGAAGTTAAAACTATTATCAGCTCAGCAGTTTAATTGCGGTGTTAATGAACTAAATTATATATTGGAAAAATAAATTTAATATACCGAATGAAACAAATTAGAATTATTCTTTTAAGATATTACGCTTAATGAATTTTGATTTATTTCTATTCAATAGAATTAAATAAATATAACCTGATTTGTTTTTATTCTTTTAAAAGAAAGTTATTGCAAATATCTTCATCCATAATCATTCCCAAAATATTAATAATGATAATTAGTTTTATGATATTATATAAATGTAGAAAATGAAGTAAAAACAATCACCTACTTTTATTTCATAAAGTTTTGAAAGAATTTAAAATAATATTAGGATTCAAATTACATTTGTAAAAAAATCATGACAAACTAAAAATTAAAATATAATATTTAAATAATTATAAAAATTATGTATTTTAGATTAAAATCAAATGAACTTAATTGAATAACTGAAAGGTAAGGAAATTATTGGATTTTAAATATGACCTTAATATTTGTAAATAATGGAAAATATAAATTTATTGAACAACGGCATCCCAATTGCCCCATCTTTAACTCCAACTTTATTAGCAGAAAATTATGAACCAAGGAACAATGATAATAAAAAACGGCTTCTAACAATTTCTTATATTGCTTTCTTAATCGCTATTATAATTTCTATAGTTGCAAAATTCCTAGTCTATTTAATAGATTATTTTACTAATATTTCATTCTATGGGAATTTCTCATTTTCTCATTCAAGTCCTGTTGGTAACTCACTTGGAATTTTTGTGATTTTTGTTCCAGCCATTGGAGGAATAATTGTCGGACTTATGGCTATATATGGATCAAAAGCAATAAGAGGACACGGTATTCCCGAAGCGATGGAGCAAATATTAACGAATAACAGTAAAATTAAACCCGCTATCACTTTTTTGAAACCGCTTTCTTCGGCTATATCAATTGGTACGGGCGGACCATTCGGAGCCGAAGGACCAATAATTGCCACAGGCGGAGCGTTTGGTTCAACAGTTGGCCAGCTTCTAAAAATTTCACACAATGAAAGAAAAATTTTACTTGCTGCAGGAGCGACATCAGGAATGGCAGCAATTTTTGGGACACCAATTGCCGCAATCTTTTTGGCAATTGAATTATTATTATTTGAATTTTCGCCTCGTTCACTTGTTCCGGTTGCAATCGCTTGTATGGTTGGTTCTGCCGGTCACCATTTATTATTCAGCTCAAAACCAGTATTTGAAATGGGAAGCATTTCATCTCCGGACATTTCAACACTTTTGGTCTGTATTTTAATTGGATTAATAATTGGATTACTTTCGGTATTTGTTAGCAAAACAGTTTACTTTATTGAAGAATGTTTTGAAAAACTGCCGATCCATTGGATGTGGTGGCCGGCAATCGGCGGATTGTTTGTAGGTATTATCGGTTATTTTGCTCCATCAACACTTGGAGTTGGTTACGATAATATTACATCGCTGCTTGCTGGAAATTTAACGATACAAATTGTTTTTTCGCTTTGTATCTTAAAATTCATTTCATGGGCAATTGCTTTAGGAAGCGGAACTTCAGGCGGTACATTAGCTCCGCTGCTTACAATCGGCGGCGCAATAGGTACACTTTTAGGAATGACAATAATACACTTTTTCCCTTCATCTGGTATCACTATTCCTTTAGCCGCATTGATTGGTATGGCTGCTATGTTTGCCGGTTCATCAAGAGCATTATTAACATCAATTGTTTTTGCTCTTGAAACAACATTCCAAATTAACGCTTTGCTTCCGGTTCTTATTACTTGTGTAGTTTCATATTTAGTTTCTTTATTTCTTATGGAACATACAATAATGACAGAAAAAATAGCGAGACGAGGAGTGAGAACTCCAAATTCATATGAACCGGATATATTAGAAAAAATATCAGTTGAACAAATAATTAAAAAAGATGGAGTTGTTCTGAGTGAAGAAAACAGCATTAAAGAAATATGCGATTGGCTAAATGAGGAAAGAAATAATAACGCAAATTATTTTATTGTAACAAATAATGATGGAGAGTATAAAGGAATACTAAGTTCGAATGATTTGCTGAAATATTATTTGAATCCAAATAGTAAAATAAAAACGCTTGTAAAAAGTAACAGAGTTTCAATAGGTTTAAATCAAACACTTAGATTCGCGGTTGAAGTAATGGCAAAATCAAACGTTGAGATATTACCGGTAGTATCTCAAGAAGGTAAAAATTTAGTGGGTCTTTTATCATATCATGATATTATTAATGTATATAAAGATGGAATTGACAAAGACGAAATTAAACAGCCACATATATCATTAAAAAGAAACGGATTAAAAATTTTATTGCATGGACAAAAGTTAATTGAATTAACAATGAGAAAAAATAAATAATAGAAAAATTAGTATTTTCGCAGAAAGAATACATGCTGTAATAAATTTCTAACCAAAACAATGTTATTGAATTTATATGCATTGAAGTTATGATTCAAACAAAAAATAATGCAATAAAATTATTTTGACCATTAATCAAAATCTAGTTTATTTTAAAGTCGTCTTAGAATTCCTAATCTTATTTACTTGATCAGGGGTTACAGTTGGTGCGTTATTAACCCAACTTGTTCTTTCATGATTTATTACTGCGGCTACCTCCTCATCTGAAAGCTGATTTTCCCAGGCTGGCATTTGACCCTCGTATTTTATACCATTAATTATCGCTCCATTTGCGCCAAATAAAACTATCTTTATATGTTCGGTTGGATCATTCGCTATAACAATCGGGTCTTTTGCTAATGGAGGGAATGCTCCCGGTATACCTTGTCCGTTTGACTGATGACAACTTGCACAACTAGTTCTGTATAGACTAGCACCCAAATTTGATGATTCTTCTATAATTTCAGGTACTTTTTCTATGCTTGACATTGGGGCAAAAGTTGGGGTGTTTGCGAATTCCGCACCAGGTTCCCATTCAATTGATGCATAATACAACCCCCATGCAACTATTAAAATAAAAATAATCCAAGCCCAAGTTGGAACAGGTGCGGGAGTTTCTGCTTTATGAGGATACCAAACATCTTCTTTGGATGCGCCATAAGCATTTACTAAAAGAGAAATATTGCCTTCTACAATGTCATTTGAATTTAATCCTTGCACAGCAATTCCTGGACCATTTCTTACTATAAATGGAATAATTCTAATACCTTTTCGTCCAGAAGAATCTAACGCTACAACTTTTAATAAATGCTCGCCGTCTTCAAGTTTTGAGGTATCCAAATCAAATTTTGCAGGCGGACTATAAGTTGCATATGGTTCTAAATTGTTGTCCAAATATATTTTTATCTTACTATTATCATTCTCAATCATTTGCTACCTTCAGAACCGGAATTAATATCATCGTCTAAAATTATTCTTTTAATATGGGTGATTTGTTTTTCACCTGGTTTTATGAAAAATTTTAAAGTAAAAAAAATTACTATTATCACAATCAGAATAGAAGCACCTAATACAATATGATCGAAAATTCCATTGGGACCTCCATTCATATGCATTGATTTATTTAGTGCTTGAATAAATAATAAACATGTTAAAACTAAATGCATAATTACTTACCTTCTTTCCTTATCTTAGCAATATCCTCAACAGTTACAGTTGGAGCATTGTTTCCCCAACTTTTTCTTTCATGGTTTATAATTGCAGCAGCTTCATCATTTGAAAGCTGATTTTCCCAAGCCGGCATTTCTGAAGAATAAGTTTTTCCATTTATAACTTTTCCTTTAGAACCAAATAAAACTATTTTTATATGTTCGGTTGGATCAGTAGCAGTTACAACCGGATCTCCTTTAAGCGGCGGAAAAGCTTGTTCTACTCCTTGTCCATTAGATTGATGACAACTTGCGCAAATAGAATTATAAAGCTGAGCACCATTGCTATTAACATTTTTTAATAAAGTTTTTCCCTCCATTATTTCATTTGCGTCTTCAATTGGAATTTGTTTTAATGAAAGTAAGTAAGCAACTAAATCATTTGCTTCTTGAGTTGCAACGACCTTTCCAGAATGAGGTGCAAATTCATTTGGTACCGGTACAACCAGATCATTAATGTCGGGATTTTCTTTTATCATAAAAAGCCAAGGGAACGACTGCATAATTGAAAATTTTTCAACGGATCTTGGATTATAAAGATGCATTAATTGCCAAACAGTACTTGGTTGTTTGTTTCCGATATTACTTAAATCGGGACCAGTTCTTTCAGAACCTAAAACGCCGGGTGTCATAGTCCAAATGTCAAGTGGCTTTAACTGGACAAAGTCTGAAGGAGAAGAAGGTCTCCCAAAAATTTTATCTTGAGGGATTGGTCTTACTTGTTGCGTATGGCAATATAAACATCCTTCAGAAATATATATTTTTAGTCCTCTTAGTTCCTGTTCTGTCATTGGTTTTGAATTTGGTAATGGTACAGTATTATTTTGAAGTGAAATAGCCGGACCAACAGCAATAATAAGTGTCATTAATACAAAACCAAAAAAAACACTATAAAAAAGTAATTGGTGATTTTTGTGAAAGTTTATAGTCATACTATCTCTTCTGCAGATTTTGTTATTATATATTTATCAGTAAAAGGTTTCATTTTATACACATTAAATGCAAAAACAATGTGAGAAAAAAACATAAAAGAGCCGCCTACAGCGCGCCATATCCAAAACGGAAACATAAGTTTTACAGATTCAATAAAAGCAGCGCCTGAAATCCAGCTTTCGCCTTGCATAGTTCCGCCAATCATTAATGCAACCCCGTAAATCAAAACACCGAGTAGAGCAAACCAAAAGTGAATACCAACCAAAATTTGAGGCGGTTCATTTCCGGTTAATCTTGGGATTAACGAATAAATTCCTCCCCATATTAAAAATGAAACAAATCCATACATAGTTAAGTGTGAATGCGCAATTGTAAAATTTGTAAAATGCCAAACTTTGTTTAATGATCTTAATGCTTCAAATGAACCTTGACCGGAAGCAAAGAAATAAAAAATTACGCCAACGAGAATAAAAGGCAGTGAGTAGCTCCTTGAAATTGTTCTAAAACTTCCTTTCATGGTTAATAAAAAATTACCTGTACCAGCAAATAGTGTTACAAACATACCGAAGCTGAAAACAATGGCAACTGTTTGCAGCCACCAGGGAATTGGGCTGAAAACAAAATGATGTGCGCCGATCATTGTATAAAAAACCATTTGAGTCCAAAATGCTAATACACCCAAGGAGTAGGAATAAATTGGTTTGTTTAATAATTTTGGTAAAAAGTAATAAGTTAGCCCAAGAACCATAGGGGTAAACCACATGCCAACACCCATATGCATATAATAACCTTGAATAATTGTTTCGCTTAATCCATTTTGATACCAAGGCAGATAAGCGGTTATAGCCACTACAATTGTCCAAATGAACGCCGCTAATATATACCAGTTAGAAATATAAATTTCAGTTGTACCTCTGTTTGCAATAGTTTTATAAAGATTGTGCGCCAGTAATATTAGGCCGGAAGCAAAAACAACCATAACAGGCCAAATAAATTCACGGTATTCCTGACCACCATTATTAATTCCAAAAAATAAACAAATAACCCCAGATAAGACTGAAGTGTTAATAAGAAAGAAACTTATCCATGCACTTTTAATACTAAACAACGTTCTTTGACTAGTGCGAGGTACAACATAAAGTGCAAGAGCAATCATTGATAAAGAACACCATCCCCAAAAAACAACATTTGTATGAATTGGTCTTAATCTTCCAAATGAAAGCCATGGCTCAACGCCAAAATCCGGAGCTGTAAATCTAATACCAAGATATAAACCGATTAGTGTTCCAAAAAAAAGCCAAAATGTTGCAGATGCTATATATGTAAAAACCAATTTTGTAAGTTTATGGTCTTCATTTATAATATCATCAATTTCAATTTTGCTTTTTGATACCGCAAAGGGTCGTGTAATGGACATTAAGTTCTCTCATTAATTTAATTAAAATCATTACCGTATATTAAATGTTAAAAATTATGATATAGTAAATTTTATAACAATGACTTAAGTCATTACTAAAGTTTATTAAATGGAAGTAGTATAAAAATAATTTGGAATACGTAATTATTAAATTAAAAGAGAAAGTAATATATAATAAAAATTTAGTTAAAATTTACATATTAAAATTATAATAAAGTAAGTTGATATAACACCAATTGATATAACCTGATCTAATTCAAATTAATTTCAATATAAATTCTTAATTTTATAAAATAATAATTTGGAAATATTTATGATTCTGCAAGACCTTCCATTATTTTCTGAGTTAACTATAGATGAACTAAGAAAATTAACGCAATTAAGTTATATCAAAAATTATAGTAAAGAAGAATATGTATTTCACGAAGGTGAGGAATTTAAAGGGATATTTATAATAGTAAAAGGCACAATAAAAATATTTAAAATGTCACCACAAGGGAAAGAATATATACTGCATTTATTAACTAAACCGCATTATTTTGGAGATGTTCCTTTATTTACAGGAGGGGATTGTCCTGCAAGCGTGCAGGCAATGGAAGATGCAGCTTTACTTTTTATTCCTAAAAATGAATTTATTATGCTTCTTGAAAATAATCCTAAATTAAGTATTAAGATAATGATTGGATTCGCAAAACGGCTGAAATCAATTTCAGTAAAAGCAGAAGACCTTTCATTAAAAGAAGTAATTAATCGTTTGGCGGATTATATTTTAAACGGAATAGCAAATAATGGAAGCTATAATCTTCCAGAACCTTATTTTAAGATCCCATTATCAAATCCTACATTAGCAGCTGTTCTCGGTACTATACCCGAAACAATATCAAGGGCAATTAAAAAACTGAAAGTCAATAAAGTAATCAGAATGCATAATAGAACAGTATTTGTCGAGGATTTTAAAAGATTGAAAATATTAGCCGGATAATGCCGAATAAATATTATCCGCTCTTTAAGAAAAATAACATACTGCATGATTAAGCCTTTGAACGATAGAATCTAAAAACGTTATTATTCCAAATCAACTATTTTAAATCGAATTATGGTAGTCATAAATTTATTTTAATAATTAAAAATTTAATAATAAAAACATATATGACTATTTTAAATAAAAATAAATAATTCGATTGACTTAAGTCATTTTAATTAATTATATAGGAAAATAATTTTGTATAATATGATTCGCCATTGTACATATCGTAAATAATGTATAAAATAAAACGTTCAAATTTATTAAAAATAAAAATCGATGAGTTATTTTGAATAAGATTTTAAAAATTAAAAGAATATATGATAATGTTAGTAAAGATGATGGAAGCAGAATATTGATCGATAGATTATGGCCAAGAGGAATAAAAAAAGAAGATGCTAAAATTGATAATTGGATTAAAGAAATAGCTCCTTCAAACGAATTAAGAAAGTGGTTTGCGCATGATCCCGCAAAATGGAAAACATTTAAAAGAAAATATTTAATAGAATTGAATGAAAAAGAATACTTATGCGCAGAGATACTTAATTATTGTGATGTAATAACTTTAATTTATTCTGCAAAAGATGAAAAATTTAATAATGCTGTCGTGCTGAAAGAATATTTGGAAAAAAATTATAATAAGTAAAAAATAAAGGATTAATATTTATGAGAATAGATTGGTATAAAACATTGCCGGAAGGTTACAGAGCAATGTTAGGCTTGCAAAAAGTTGTTGATAACAGTAATATCGATCATAAACTTTTTGAATTGGTAAAGATTAGAGCGTCGCAAATTAACGGATGTGCTCATTGCCTGGAAATGCATACAAAAGACGCAAAAGAACTTGGTGAAACTGAACTTAGACTAAACGTATTGGCGGCGTGGAAAGAAGCCCCTATTTATACTGAACGTGAAAAAGCAGCTCTTGCCTGGTGCGAAGAATTAACAAATATTTCCATTACGGGAGCATCCGATTCGGTTTACAAAGAAGTTGAAAAGAATTTTTCACCTACTGAATTGGTTGAGCTTACTTTGGCAATTACTGTAATAAATGCATGGAATAGACTTGCTGTTGGTTTTAGAGCGGATGTCGGGAACTATGTTTCAAAAATAAAAAAAAGTGAATAATTTATATTGTTTGAAAGGGAAAAAATGGAAAATGATTCAATGTATCCTAGAGCGACAATGGAATTAGCAGGTAAAAAAGCGGACTTAGCGCCGAAAAACATTGAAGCTTGGCGAAATTTCAGTAAAACTGTATTTGAAGAGGGTAATCTTTCAAGAAAAACAAAACAATTAATAGCAGTTGCAATTGCACATGCAACACAATGCCCATACTGTATACGATCGCACACAAAGCAGGCAATTATTGACGGCGCAAGCAATGAAGAAATAATGGAAGCAATTTGGATTGCCGCGGAAATGGCCGCCGGCGCAGCTTATGCGCACGCTAATATTGCAATGGATGAAATGGAGAAGTTTAATAATAAAAGAGCAGCTAAATAATTGCTGAATTCTACAATGTAGATTAAAACTCACTTTATTTTCCTATAATGATTTTGTGTAATGAATTTAATTTTATATTACACTAATTCATTTTATTTCTTTTGATAAAAGATTTACTCAATTGTATAAATACTTTTTTTCAATTCTAAATTCATTTATATACCTAATTATCACCTTGAAAAATATTGGTACCAAGAAAAGACTTTTAATCTTGTTTAAATTAATTTAAAGTTTGAACAAACATCACATAAGGTTTAATTTCTTCTAATAACGCCTGCTAAATCTATTAAAAAATATGAAATTTTGACATTTTTATGACAACTATCATAATTAAAAAAATCATTTTACACATGGTTTTTAAATATGAGGTTAAAATGAAAAAATCAGCTAAGTCGAAATTCCATCCAAAATTCTATAATAATTTCGAATTTTTGTTTATTTCAATTATTTCAAAATTCATGCAATTATTTAAGTTAGGTAAAAATAAGAATTCGGCTTCCAACATGGTAAAACTTAACAATATATTTGAGATCATTGAACTTAGAAAGAAATTATTGCTTTATAAGTTTATCAAATTTAATAATCAATTCTATTCCACTCCGACAATTCCGGCATTTCCATCTCATCCATATGATAAAATGGTTGAAAAAGGCGGACTAAATTTTTATCAAGCCGGAACTACTTCAAAATTGCAAATTGATTCAGTATTTCTTGCGGTAACCAATAAATGTAACCTTCATTGCAAATATTGTTACGAGAAATTTAATATTAACAAACAAAAATCAATCCCGGTTAGTAAGTGGACAGAAATAATTTCCAAACTCCAAAATAAAGGTGTTAATATATTTATATTAACGGGTGGGGAACCTTTACTGGAATTTGATAAATTAATTGAAATTTTAAATTTAAGCGACACTCATCAATCTGATTTCCATATTCATACTTCCGGAGCTTCAATTACTAAAGAGAAAGTAAAAGCATTGAAAAAAGCCGGATTAAAAGCTGCTGCAGTAGGATTAGATAATTATGATGCACAAAAACATGATAAGATGAGAGGTAAAGGTTCATTTGAAGAAGCGGTTAAAGCGCTAAAATTATTTAATAATGAAGGTATATTAACTTACATAAATTTTTGTGCTCATAAAGAAATTATAAATGATGGCGGGTTATTCAAATATCTTGATTTTGTGAAAAACTTAAATGTCTCTATGATACAATTGTTAGAACCGAGACCTTGCGGCGGTTATTTTAATAATGATTTTGAAAATTGGTTAAACATTGAAGATAAAATGCAATTAAAGCAATTTACGATCTTAGCGAATAAAAGTAGAAAATATAGAAATCATCCGTTGATTTATTATGTTGCACATGTTGAGTCAAAAACTCAGTTAGGCTGTCATATGGGTGGATTATCTCATTTTTATATTAACAGCGGCGGCGATGTTTGTCCATGCGTATTTTTCCCGGTTACATACGGCAATATATTATCTGAGGATATTTACACTATTTTTAAAAGAATGAGAGAAAACATTCCTTTCCCAATTTTATCCGATTGTCCCTCAATGATATTATCAAAAGAAATAGTACAAATTTATAAAAACGAGAATGAGATACCAATTAAGTATACAAGAATTCAAAATTCTTTAAATAAACTAATCAATAATGAATTATAAATAATTTTAAAAATTATTTTTAAGAGGGACAAAATGAAAAAGCAAATTATTCACAGTTTATTATTAGTAATATTTTTCAATTACATAATGGGATGTTCGCTTTCACAAGTTGATTTGAAGAAAGTAACAGAAATTTCTGGAGATGAATCCATTGATTCAGCGGTTCTTACAAATATGCAAGTGATTTCATTTAACTCAGACGGCGGAAGACTTCATCAAAAAACGTTTCTAGAAGCAGCTTTAGAAAATGATAAGCCATTCATAATTAAAAAAGAACAAATAAAATATTATCGAGTTAGTAAACCTGAAAGCTTTTCAATTTCTGAAATAGGTGATAAACCAATTAAGGAAGCTCAATTGACAAATAATATGTATGTAATTTTTGATAGAAACGGAGGTAGAATTGAAGAAGATAAGTTTCTTTCCGGCAGATCAAATGAAGGTATAGAATTTAAAATAAAACTTGAAAAAGTTTCAAGGGTTTATTCGGAATTCGGTGAATTTGCGACTGAAAACGAAATAATTAATAAGGAGAAAAAATTAACGCAAATTATTAGTCATGGAAATAATTATATTTATAATTTGAATAACGACAGTATTAAGTTTAATGAAAGAAACGTTATAAGTGGAATAACTTCAGACAAAAATTATTTTTTTGAAACTCCAGTTGATAGTGTTTTATATGTTAATATTAAAAAGTATAATACCGCACAAACTATTTTAGCTTTACTTGGAACTACTATTTTAATTGTGGCAGCAATTGCGATAATCGCAATTGCTGCTAAAGAATCATGCCCATTTATTTATTCATTTGACGGAAATAAGTATGTTTTAGACGCCGAACCATTAGGCGGAGCAACGTCATTTGGTCTAGCACGAACTGATTATTCAAGATTGGAATACTTAAAACAGCAGGATAATTTTGCAAAAATTTTAGTCAGAAATGAAGTTGAAGAAACGCAATACATCGACGAGTTGGGAATTATAGCTGTAAATCATGATGAGGATAAAAAAGTTTACCCTGACCTGAATGGTAATTTTTATCAAGTAAAAAATCTTCAAATGCCATCTAAAGCTGTAAATGAAAAAAATCAAGATCTTTTAAAATTAGTAAGTTATGAGGATAATTATCATTGGGAAACAAAACTTCCAATTGATAAAAATGAACTAAATGGAAACCTAAGGCATGAAATAAAAATTGTATTTCCTAAATTAAAAGATCAAAAATCAGTTAAGTTAGTCGCTAATATTGGTACATCACTTTGGGGATCAAGAATGATTAAGGAAATGCTGCAACTTTATGGAAATAATGTAGACTTATATTATAATAAAATTAATGAATTGGGAATTGAATATAAGCAGATGATGAATTTTATTGAAAATGAAGAATTATATAAATTGAAATATTATACTTTTAATGGCGAGACTTGGGATTATCAAGGATTTATAAACGGCGGTGGACCTTTTGTTGCCGAAACCAGAATTTATGATTTAGATATTTCGAATGTCAAAGGGGATTCCATACAAATTAAATTTAATCCGCCGTATGGATTTTGGACAATTGATTATCTCGCTTTAGATTATGAAGATAATTCCAAGCCACAAATACAGCCTTTAGAATTTGTTAATGCAATTAACGACGATGGTAAGAATGTTACTGTTAATTTGATTGCACAAGATAAAATATTTTATGTAATGCCAAAAGTCGGCGATTCATTTGAGGCTTATTATAAGTTAGATAAAGAGATGACTAATGAAGCAACTACTTATTATTTGAAATCACATGGTTATTATGAAATTCATCTTGATAAAACAATTGAGCCTCAATTTGCTATATTAATGAAAATGAACGCGGAAAAAGGTTATATTGTTAAACTATCAAATGAAAAATACAAAGAGTTCGTTTTACAAAATACTAACTGATAATTATATGTTTTGTACAAATTCTATTAAAATGATTTTAATAAAAAAATAAACTCAATTATTAAGCCCGCGAAATGCGGGCATTTTTTGTTAACATTACTACTTAAGTTTTTGACCTTTCTAATTGATTAGAATAATTTAATATTATACTGTAGATTAAGATAAATTATAATATAAAATGAAATCACTTTTATGAAAAAGATAGCCGGTTTAGTTGTCAGTTTTTTTATAGGTTCGATAGGTTTTCTTGTAATATTTAAATTATTTTTCCTGGATAAAATTCCCCGCGAAGATGAGATTGCACCCGGAGTAATTGTTTTTATTTCACTATTACTTGGAACTATTTTTGCGTTTCTTGGTAATGCTATTTCTAATTATTTTAGTAAAAAATAAATTCAACTAAAAGCATAAGAATTAGATATATTAAAAATCTATATTTAAGTTTGTAAATAAAGAAAATTATATATTTAATTAATAAATAACATATCTAATGACAGATACAAAATTATTTATATTGTTTTGCACATTAATCTTTTTGTGTAACAATTGTTCAAATGATGTTAACTCTCCTGAAACAATACAAATTGAAAAAGATTTTTATAAGATCGGAGATAAGTTAGAAAAAGCTTTTCAAAGTGATTCTCAAATTTTATTAGATACAGTGTTTATGGCGTGGGGACAAAATATTAAGCCGTTTTCTTCTAAAGAGATTTCCCAACAATCGGATACTATTCAACAAGCCTACAAAGTTTTTCGGGCATTTTATTCACCCTTGGATTTAGATAGAATTACAAATGGAATTCACGAAAACTATGAAACGGATATTCGATTTATTGTAATTCAGAATTTTATACAAATTGCAATTCTTGATTCAATTAGTAAGGATATTTACAGTATTGGAGAAACAATATGGGAAAAGGATATTGTAGATTTTAGACCAACTCCAAATGAATCTGAATTTCCATTTGTTTACTTAACACCTGAAGCTGATTCAATGATATACAGATTTTTATACAAAACCGATGGTAAACAAAATGATGATCATTCTAAAAGAGTTGACTTTTTAAGAAACGCAATGCAGCTTACTCATCATCATTGGATAAATGACTATCATAAGGAAACAATGCCTTATGCATTTACAATTTATTTTGATAAAATGTTAACAAAGTCATTAGTTTCATTTAGAGTTTTTTATCAATTTGGTAATGCATATTTTGAAAGAACTAAAAATGGCTGGGAATTAAAAAATTCACTTTTATTCGGTATTGAGTAAAAAATTTGTTTATGGTTTATTATGAATAGGATCATCAATAATTGCAATTTGGTCCGGATATTCCATATTTTCAGAAACCGAACTATTGATTACATATTTCGGAAATTTTATTCCAAAGTCCCATTCAATTATTACTGTGTTATTTTCAGAAAATATTTTTTTCTGAGTTTCTTGAGGTCCCGCAAAAATCTGAATTGTTTCTTCATTTTTTCTTTTATCTTTGGTATATATTCTGCATTTAATTGTATGAAACCCATTCTTCATTTTATCAGTATTTGATTGAACATTAAATGGAATTTTAGCACTATTTGAAATCAAAGAGTCATCTATAAAAACTTCAATGGATTTTAAATTGAATTGAGTGCTTGAATCTTTCGCTATAATAGTAATATCAAAAATTCCGTTAACTATTTCATTATTCTTTGGATTTTTTATTATAATCCCAAAATTAATACCTTGAGGATCATCAACATTATCTCGTTTAAACTCAGTTGGATGCTCACAATGTGATAAAATGAATAAAGTAATTAAAAACAATGACGGAGTTATAAAGTATTTTTTCATATAAATCAAAATTTAATTGAATAATTAATTCCTATTGCACTTTTCCCTAAATTCATTGAAAAACCTTGCATTAAGTTTTTCTCATTTGACTGGCGATAACCACCGGCTGGTTCAATAAAAAGCGCGTCCAAAATATTAATAAGATAAATACCAAGAGTTGAATAAATAAAAATATCTCTCATTTTAGCATCGTTCTTGGCGGAATCATAGTATTTCTGTGTTTCCATTGCATTTATTAAAACCGGATAATCTATTATTCCGTTAATTATTATAGGCTTACTATCACTCCCATTATAAAATTGTTTATATTCAATGTAATTATCATTATTATTAATAAAGGAATAATGATACTTGATAGCAAGAGCAATACACGTAACAGTTAAGCCTATATATGCGTAACCTCTAAAGTTTTGTCCTTTGTACATTTGACTTGCGCCGGGGAAAAAACCTAAAAGCTGTGCCCAAGTTTTTTCAGGCTTGTTATATATTAAAATTGTCTGAAACTGTTTTGAATTGATATTTATATTTCTAACTGAAGTTTCGGCAAAGGAGTTTTTAGCTTCTATAATATGCTTTCCCTCAGATAAATCGTTTAAAGTAGGACCTTTACTTAAAAATTTTCCGTCAATGAAAATTTCAGAATCATCATCAGTATAAATCTCAGAGTTAATTTTTGATTTAATCCATGGATAGCTGCTCCCATAATATATATTTTTATCTTTTAATTCAGTTATTATATTACAATCATGCGTTAGTGTTATTCCTTCAACAATATTTACTGTAAAATTATAATCTCTATACTTATTTGAAACAATTGTAAAATCATGAATCCCGACCGATAAAGTAAATATACTATCTTGATTAACGGTTATAAACTTGTCATAATCCTTGTCAATTATTAAATAATATGAATTTAGGTCAACATGAATAATTATTTTTAATTGACCGAGGCTTGAATTATTTGAATTATCTTGGGCATGAAAAATAGAAAATGTGAAAAACAGCAAGGGAAAAAATATTCTCATAGTATTACCTAATGTATTAAAATTAAGAATTCTAATAAATATTATTAAAAATTATAAATAATAATAAATATATTTTATTATTTAAACATAAACAAGATAAAATTATCGTAAATAATGTATCTATAGATTTTATCAGATTATGAATATTGATTTATTTGATTTAATAATTTTTAATAAGGTTTTACAAAAGTTTTAATGTAATTTAATTGAAGTAATTAGACAGTAATAATGAAAAAAGAAATTTGCATAAATTAAATAATATTTTATGATTTTAATGAAACTTAATATCTTGTCAGCATTTATTAACATTCTCTATTAATATGCGTAAAATACTAATAATATTATTTTTATTGAATATTAACACATTTGCTCAATGGAAAGAAATTAATTCTTCCAAAATAGAAATATTAACATCACTTGAAACTACGTTGTTGCTCGGCGATAAGCATTATGAAACTAACATAAAAAAAACGTATTCGGATATTTATCCGGTTAGCCTTTATTTAAATTTCTTGTTTTATACATCCGCAAATATTGCGTTAGAAATAAAACCGGGACTTGTATTCGGAGGCGATATTTATACCGGAGCTGACGCGGGCTTATTTGTAAGATATTATTTTGAAAGTCGAAAATATTTTGCGAGTTTAGGATTGAATTTACATCAAAACTTTAGCGGAGGACATGGTTTATCGCTTGCCGTTAGGTCTTCCGGCGAATCATTTTTATTTTATGGAATTAAATTCGGCTATAAACCGAAAGAGAATTTTGCTTTTACTTTGGGTTATTATTTTTTACCGGGTAATAATTGGTTGTTTTTAATTAGAGATTCTTATGATATTTCAAAATCGTACTCAGTGAATTTAAATCACGCGGTAAAATTAGGATTTGAATTAGCATTGTAATTCGACTTATAAAATTTATTTTTTGTGAAATATATTATATTTTATTTTTGCTAAAACAGAAACCACAGTTTTGCTAATCGAATGAAAAAAGTAAAATCAGTAAGCATTAACCCCAATCATACTTTTTCAAAAAATAGAGTAAATCAAATAAAATTGATAGAAGGTTTGGGTGTAGAAGGGGATTCGCATTTTGGTAAAAATGTTCAGCATCGGTTTTTAGCAAAAAAAAAATCCAAATCAAGACAATCTTCGCCAAGTTCACTTAATTCATTTTGAACTTTTGGAAGAACTTAATGGTAAAGGATTTAAAGTCCTTGAAGGAGATTTAGGTGAGAACATAACTACTTTTGGGATTGATTTACTAAGTCTTCCGACAAACACAATTCTTAAAATAGGTAACGCTGTTAAAATTAAAATAACCGGATTAAGAAATCCGTGTCTGCAACTGGATAATTTTCAAAAAGGATTATTAAAAGCCGTAGTTGAAAAAGATGAAAAAGGTAACGTAATTAGAAAATGCGGTGTTATGGGAATTGTAGAGAAAGGCGGACAAATAAAAGTCGATGATGAAATTGAATTAGTTTATCCAAATGAGCCTTATGAAAAATTAATTTGCGTTTAAATGCTATTGTAAGGCTTTTATTTATTTCAAAAATTTTGCGCAATTATTTAAATATATTATTTTATGATGATATAATATTTAGATTTATAATCCTTATCAAATAAAAATAATTTTGAGTTGAAGATATTCTTAAAAACTATCTTGAATTTTTTGAATATTAAAATAATTGTGTAACCAGAATGACTTTTATTCTCTAAATTATTAAGATTACAAGTCATATTTAATAAAGGTAAAAGTATATGGGAAAAGGAAGGCTAGAAGCTTTCAGCGATGGAGTAATCGCGATAATTATTACAATTATGGTACTTGAATTAAAAGTGCCTAAAGATTATGATTTTAATTCAATATTCTCCATAATACCGCATTTTTTAAGTTATGTTTTAAGTTTTATATATTTAGGAATTTATTGGAATAATCACCATCATTTGCTGCACGTTTGTAAAAAAGTAAATGGAAAAATTCTTTGGGCAAATCTGCATTTATTATTTTGGTTATCATTAGTGCCATTCGCAACCGCTTGGATGGGTGAAAATCATTTTGAAACAATACCAAGTATAACTTATGGAGTGATATTATTTTTTTCCGCTATAGCGTATTATATTTTACAAATTCAGATTATAAAAACGCATGGCGAAAATTCTGATTTAAAAGCAGTCATTGGTAATGATTTTAAGGGGAAAGTTTCAGTAGTTTTATATTTAACAGCTATACTTGCGGGATTTATTTTTAAGTGGATTTCTTTTGGTATTTATATTTTAGTAGCTTTAATTTGGCTGATTCCGGACAAACGAATTGAGAAGAAATTTTCTGATTTATAAACGGGAATGTATTACTCGAAATTTAGAACGTATTTCAAAATTTAAAAAGAATTTATTAAATTTAAGACCGTAATAATTCTTTTGTTAAAAGTAATAAAGAAATTATAATTTTGGGGCTATAGCTCAGCTGGGAGAGCGTTTGACTGGCAGTCAAAAGGTCTGGAGTTCGATCCTCCATAGCTCCACAGACCGTAAGTTATTTATTTGAAATGTTTTACAGCCCTCGCCAAGAGAGTTTTTTAATGCCTACCATTAGAATTTTCAATAGTTTTTTCAATAGTTTTAACATTATTCGAATTTAATTTTTTTGTTAATTTCTTCTTTCAACTGGTCTCATCATTGAATATAAAAATTTTTAGGTGGTTTATTTTTTTGGTGATCTAATAATACTTGAGGCTGCATAAACACAATATTATTTGCCGCTAAAGATCCAAGTGTTTTACGAATCTTTAAGATTGTAATTCATTCCCTAATTTCTTCTTGCTCCTGTAAAAAAGGTAAGGCCGCTTTTGTATGGAAAAATTTTTTCCCCGGAAAAATAAAGGTTTTTTTTCTCAATTAGATTGATTTGAGATTGTTATGGATAGGAAAAAGCGATGTACGTTTTCCCTTAACATTCCTATAATGAATAAAACCCTCATTAAAGTCAAAATCTTCCGGAGTGAGCGTCAATGTAGTTGAGGGACGGAATCCGGTCAAGAAGGTAAATTTCACAAAAAAATAATGGTTTGTTTTATATAAGTTATCATTATCCTTAAAGTAATCAAAAATTATCTTTCTATCAGATTCCGGAATTATTTTAACCGGCATTCGTTCAATAGGCACAGTTTTAATGATGTTGGTTTTACAATAATTATTGTCAACAAACCATTTCCAAATTATGCTAAGATGTTTTGTGTACGTTGCGATTGTATTTCCGCTTAATTCCTGTTCTTTGAGTGCTTTAATAAATTTTATTCCATGCGACGGATCATATTTCTTTACTGATAAATCTCCAACGATTCCTATAAATCTAATTGCGGCTTGGTTGTAAGATTGATATCCGCTTTTTGTTAATACTCGTGATTCTAAGAATTTTAACAATGCTGCGGATAATTTAATATCTGAAATTCTTATTCCAGTAGCAGCTGTAAAGTTATCATTTGCAATATCCGACTGCATCATTAGCAAGAGCTTTTTCGCTTCTTTACGGCCCTCTCTGGTGTTAAAAAACGGAGTCACTCTCATCTTTGTATTTCTGGAATTTTTATCATACCAGAAAAGATAAAGTTTCTTTTTGGTGTCAGTCGAATTGTTCGGTACTGTGTTTATCCAAGGCATTTAAATTATATTTTATTAAATTCTAAGATACCAGAGTTAATTTTCTTGTTTGTAACTGATTGGCTTTGCAATTGAGTTTGAAGCATCCTTTTAACCATTTGATCTAATACTCCAATTGATCTTTTTGATTTTTCGTAATTACATATTACCAAATTCATGTTAATCCTCTTGCATTTAATAGTTAATAATTCTAAAAATATAATTATAAAAGTAACCAAACTAAACCTTGTCCAATCATTTATTTTAAACCTCATAATCCCATTTATGGTATAATAAAGGATAGTCATAAAAGAGTATAAAATCAATATTTGTAATTTCGGTTTCTTGTAACAAAAGCAAAACTTTATTATACTTATTGAGTACACAATTTCTTGTAAAATCACAATTAAGTAGATATTGCTTAATCAATTTGTTATTCCGACTTACGCAATGTCAAACTATTTGCCGTCGATTTTTTTAATGGGTTGCAAATTAATTTTTCCTTCAAATTACAATGAGACATTTGCTAGGGTAATCTCGCACTAAGCGGTTCATATTTTTGTAACTTTTGCTTGCATAGAAATTGTTAAAGAAGTCAATAGGATTAAAGAAGTAATGAAACATATAAATTCTCCTCAAAGAATTTTCATATTATTTTCAATTACCCCTCACGTAAGAAACTTTATGATACTTTTCGTTTTGGAATATAATTTGAATATAACGAGTTTAATAGCTATAATTATCACTATAACCCAGTTATAATCTTAGTCAAGAACATAAATTTAAAACAAAAAATATTAAAATAAGGGTTGTTTATTATTATCTACCAAATTTTATTACATATCTTTTACTAAATCATTAGGTGTTTTTTTAACTTTAGAGGATGACCAATCTACCACTTCAGTGACAATTAAACCATCATCCGCATCAAGGCAATTGTTAAAAAATCTCTTAGTTTGTTTGGTTTTAACTTTTTAATACCTGTAGATTCTACTATTGGTACTGAATTCAAGAAGCTATCATTCAATAGGTTGAATAATTTTGATAATCCGTCCTTCTTCAAATCGTAAGTTAGAAAATAAAGTGCAATTTTGCGTCTCATTCATTAATTATGAAAAAATAATATACTTCATCAAAAAAAAATCAATTGATCAATTTATTTGGTGAATGTTCAGAAGCTAAAAAGAGAAATTTATCAATTGCTGAGGATAAATTACTAAAATTATCACCATTTTCGCCAAAATTCGAAAAAATTCTCTAATATGGTTTAATATACTTGGGAATTTGAGTCAAGATTTTTATGAGTTTCAATATCAGAATTAGTATAAAATAAGTATTCGTCATAATAAAACGCTAAACTGGAGATTTTTAAGATTGCCGCTTTATTAAACTAAAAGTTTGATTGACAATGGAAATCATATAAAAGTGAAAGCCAACCTTGGATCAATAAAAGAGGTAATCTGTCAATAGCTGCTGATTTTTAAAATTTAGTGTTAGGAAATCAAACGCGGATTGAGTTCTTGATCAATTGGTTTGGTAAAAGAAATTTTATAAACTCTCCAAATTTTACCATTTTTAAAAACAACGAGGAATCAATGCCTTGGTTAGCCGCATAGTCAATTTTCTACAAACGTATCTTTAATTTGTTATCAGTAACATTTACTGCTGAAAAGAAAATCATTTTCAACAAATTATTGCAATTATTATAATTTTGATCGAACCATAAACTCAAAGTTATTTCAGAATATTTGTCATATCAAAACTACGAAAGTAAATCTGTTATAATTATAACAGTATCAGATTCATTTACATCGCGTGATTTTGCATTATTGTAAAATTGGTTGAAATTTTTTAATACCCGTGCTTAACCGGTCATACACTTTTGATGGTATGTTTGCCATTTCTAATCTCAAATAATTAAATTTATATTGTTAAGTCATCCAGTAATTAGTGCCGAACCAACTTTAGTTTAATATTTTCTATAATCGACACAATCTTGCTTTAATTAACCTTCCAGAAGTCCCAATAATTCTTCCATTGATGCAATTAATCTCCATCTCCATTGCCGGGATTGTCTTTATAAACTTCAAATTTCTTAACAACTCGATATAATTATTGGATTATTGAATATTGTCTCTATTAAAATAGAATTGATTAACTTTATGTAAAATTTAGGATACCGCAATAACTTGTAATTTGTTTCAGAAATTTCAAAAGGTAAAAAAAGGAATGTTTTTCTTAAAACACATCAGTTTATAAACTTATAAATGTAGGTTTCTAGAAATATGTCTGATGGATGTACAACATTGCTGGTATAAAAGTTATACTTATCATGTATTAATTTGTCAAAAACTTTTCAAGGTAAATCCTTTTAATTCTTGGATCACACCCTCGAAGAAATTTTTTTCTAAATCATTTAAAAATACTTAAGGTATTTTGATTAATGCAATCCAATAAAAAGTGTAAATTGCCGTGCTAAGTCCCTTCTTTTTTCCTTAACTTTTGTACCACACCCAAAACAGCAATTTCAACACGTAATTTGTTATTCTCATTATTAATTCGGAAATTTTATTCTCTTTTCCTCAATCATTTTTATATATCGATAATTTTCAGCTTCAAGATTTGTTATTCTCTCTTCAAATTTTTCTTCAATATTATTCAGCCTTTCCAAAATAGTCTCATCATTATAACTTTTTCCGGTAAGCAGTTTATTTATATCAATATTTTGTTCAGCAAGTTTGTAAAGGAATTTATTTAGGTCTCTTGGTGTTTTTGACTAGTATAAACAGAAAGATTATGATATTAAGTTTTTTAGCTAGTTCATCCAATACCGCCAAAATCATTTTGTGCAACATTTTTTAATCTTTCCGCAAAAATTTTAATGTCAAATTCTTTCATTTCTCACTATTTTATAAAAATCTTACTTGCACGTTAGAAATGACTTGCAAAAATATATCTTGCACGTTATATTTACTCTCAACAATTATAATGTTTAGAGAATTAAGTGCTATGTATAAAAAACATTATTAAAAGCCTTAGAAAAAACAATTACAACTGGAGTTGAAATTGCTAAAACTGAAGGCTAATACAACTACCGGTTTTGAAAAATCGCATCTTCTGGAAATCCAAGCATTCTTTTCTTCGCTCAACCTTATTTAAGTATTCAATAAATAAACATTTAAAATAATTAAGAGTATTAACAAATGCAATCAGTAAAAGAAACCACACTCATCGAAAAAAGAAAATTTGTTGAACAAGGAAAAGCTCTGGATGCCTTTGAAGTTGAACTTTTGGCAATGAAAAATACGGCAGAAAATTCAGAAGGGAAATTGCCAAGGTTTTTGAGATCAGTGAAGTACAGATATCAAACGCGTTCAACGGAAAAGCTCCATTCATATTGTTCAAAATAAACGAATTGCTTAACCCTAAAATAGATGCTGTTGATAAGGAAGTAAATAGCAATTAGTGCACAATTATCAATAAACCAATTACACAAAGGAGGAAATAATGCTGCCGGAAAGAGATCACACAATTGCAACACGCACTATGAATCAGCTGATTCAGAATTACAAGGATAGTCATGAAGCTACAGTTGAAAATCCGATGCTTCATAAGTTCCATGCCGACCAGGTTAAAAAATTAGTAAGTACACCGGATTGTTCTCAGTTAGTAGTTGCCAAAGGATTGACTACTGAAGGAGTTGAGGTTGTAATACTTCAAGGTTTGGATTCGAAAGGAACCTTACTCGGAGCTCTTGAATATGCTTTCCCATGTCCGCCAAACTGCGGTTAATATGGAAAATTTAATGTTCGCTGTGGATGATTATATGATACTCGGATTGAACGCTATCATAGCTTCATTGGCAATTATTGAAATAAAGAAAGATGGCAAACTTAAAGGTTTTTCAATAAGGATGCTGTTTATGGTAGCGGTTCAAATATTCCAGTACGCGCTAGCAAAGTTATCAGTCAACAATATTTTCATATTTCATTTTTGTATCCCGATTGATTTTGCGTTGTTGGCCATGGTATTTCATGAATGGGAGCAAGAGTACAAAGAACTCTACAAATATTCATCAATAATACTTTGGCTGGTAATCGTTTTAGACTGCGGCATGAGTTCATTCAGAGCTATTCCGATAAATTCATTGGTTCTAAGCAGTCTCACATTTACGGTTTTTTCTACAAGAGCATTATATGTATCAGAGACCAAGCGGATCGGAACAATAGCTTTCGGGCTGGTCATTTATTACAGTCACAGTTCAGCAATATTTTATCTGTACAAACTTACTGACTTAATGATGCCAATGGTCTATCATGACTTTGTGATCATGGCATCATTGGGAATATTCATTTACGGGTATATGAATGGACGCGAATAGTTTATACATAATAATTGCAAGCGTGTTTACCGTTATGGCGATAACAATAAAGCTTCAGCGGGATGAGATAACAAGGAAGCGGGAAAAATCGGTTGATAATCAGTTCAAGATATTGAATGAAAAAATTGACATGATGGCAAAAGAAAAAGGTTTGACAAAAAGAGAGATTGAAATACTAAGTGAAGTAATGGAAGGAAAAACGAGCAGAGAAATCGGGGAAGAGTTGTTTATAGCTGAAGGAACAGTAAAAAGGCACCGTGATAACTTGATGAAGAAAATCGGCGCAAAAAATTTAATGGAAGTAATAAAAATTTTGGTGAAATAAAATGGGTTTTTGGGATGACGTATCGCCGGAGCAGAGAGCTCTGATAAAGGGAAGAGAAAAAGTACCAAAGTGCGTTGCCGCAAAGATAATTGGAATTAAGAGGGAATATTTCGACCGGGCTTATGTTAACACCGGATTGATAACTGGTTTTATACCGGCCGGATATAAAACACCGCTTTTTATGTTAGGGATATTTTTGCCATTCGGGAAAAGAACACGAGATAGCAAAAGAAAAGGAAGAGGAAAAAGAGCGGCTAAGGACCGAGAACAAATTTACGGATGATTACTTTGAAAATTTATTTAAGCGCGCAAGAATGATGACAAGTGCAGAGTTGAGAAGTAAGAAAAATTTCACAAGGAAGAAAAAGGAAAAAATTAGGAGCTGAATATGGAACAGATTATTTACATCGCTGCAATCGCTGTTTTAATGTTGATTATTGGTTATTTCATAGGTCAATCGGAAGTAAGAAAGCTGAAGAAAGAAAATCAGAACATTAACAAACTTTACCGCAAAACAGCGCTCGAAATGCATAATTCGGAAGGAAGAAATAGAAGATTAAGGAACTGCATTGCCAATTATCTTCCGGAAAAAGAAAGCCGAACAATTGAAAAAAATCCAAAGCCGGTAAAATGGAATTTAGGCAAACTAATGACAAAAATCATAATTAAAAACGGTTCGGTAGAATCATGCCTATATAACGATTACAAAAGTATTGCTGTAACTGCGGGAAATATGATATCTGCGATCTGAAAAATGATAAAGGAAATCGAATACCGCTATTTACAGCGGGAAATATGTTCTTTCTTTCGGTTACGGTGATACTGTTTGTTCTGGTTTTAATCTTAAGAATGGTGTTCGGATGGAAATAAGGTACAGGACCGAAATTATAAGAAATGAGCGGCAAATTACCGCTGTTTTGGGTGAAGATAGATGTGAGTTAGTAAAAGGCTTAACTCAGCCGGATATTAAGCTTCCATTTGTAAATAATGACAAACTAATAGATATAAAATTTACTTATTCCTTCAGCGAAGAAACACGCAAAACATACGTGAATTTTACACTGCACAGATTTGTAAAGAATATCAGTACTGTAGAGAAACTGATTGAGGCGGCGGATAAACTTTTGGAGAGTTATGCCAAATGAGTATATGAGAGTGGTTTACTTTAGTTATGTAACTAAAATGAAGTTTGATGAAATAAAGAAGCTGGAAAGTGAACGAATTTTTAAGACAAAGATTGATTTGGGAGTTGAGTACATTAAACTAAACAAAGCGGCCAAGGAGAAGATTTTAGAAAAGCGGCCGAATTACTTCGACAAAATATTTGAGCAAGAAATGCCGAACGGAGTTACATATTACGGATTTATGGGAAAGTGCTGCTTGAACTACAAGGTTAAAGGAAATGAAGACTAAATACTATAAAAATCCAATAATTAAGCAACGAAATAATACCGGAATAAAAGTGAAAGAAAAATCGCTTATCCGAATTAGATGCAAAGCAGATAATTGCGTGTTAAAATAATTTGGTTCTGCCGACAAAATTGGGAAAATGGATGCCGGTTGAGCTTGGATCAATTCCTCCGGAAGATCTTCATGAAATTAATTTAGGAGGAGTTGTTTTCTATAACAAAGATCGCCATCAAACACATTTTGGAAGATGCACGCAAACAGAAAAATTCAGTAAAAAAAATAAATAGGAGCAGTAATGACTGAGAAAAAATTTAAAGAGAGTTTTAAAATATTGCCGGTTGAGGATATTATCCCTAGCAGAACCAATCCGAGAAAAGAATTTAACCAGCTGAAGCTAAACGAACTTGCTGAATCAATAAAAAGCAACGGCGTAATTCAGCCGGTTATTGTAAGAAAGAACGGAGAGCCAAAAAATAAATATGAATTGGTTTCCGGAGAAAGAAGATTGAAAGCCAGCCGGCTTGCGGGCTTGGAAGAGATTCCCGCAATAATTAAAGACCTAACAGATGAGCAAGTTTGGGAGATCCAAATCATTGAAAATCTTCAGAGAGTAGATATTCATCCTCTTCATGAAGCAGAAGGGTTTAAACGTGTAATTGATTCCGGGAAGTACACAAAGGAATTACTTGCGGCCAAGGTAGGGAAAAGCAGAAGCTATATTTCCCAGAGAATAAAGTTGAACGATCTCACGGTTGAAGCGAAGAATAAATTTTATGAAGGAAAAATACTGTTAGGTCATGCTCTAATAATCGCAAAGCTTCAAGAGAAAGATCAGAAAGAAGTTTTGAGCTGGAGGATAACAAACACTTCGGTTGAGGAGCTTGAAAATACAGTAAAGCAAAGATTTTTATCACGTATTGCGGACGCGCCGTTTAATCCGGAGGATCAAGGATTGGCGCCGGAGATGGGAAAGTGCTCCGCATGCTACATGAGAAGCGGATTTGATCCAAGCTTATTTCCGGAGTTGAAGGAAGATGATTACTGCACGTTCAGAAAATGTTATGATGAAAAAATTATCGGCTCATATTGAAGAATCGATTAACAAATCGAACGGACAGCTGGTAAAAAATCGCTCACTTTTGGAATAGTGCTTATGATAAAGTAGAAGGCGAAATATTAAATAGATACCATTACAAACTTGCAAATGAGTGTGGTGAAGATGATGAAGATTTAAAAAATTATGAAGAAAAGACCGGTATTTGGATTGACGGGCCGAACAAAGGTTTTACTGCGGCAATACTGGTTGAAAATAAAGAAGAATCGGAAGCTGTGGATGATAATGAAGATGAAAAGAGCGTGAAAGTGACGCTCAAAATCAACTTTCTAAGGCAAATAGAGAGATCCAAGATAAAAGGTTGAAGAAGTTGGCTGATCATTTGGTAATCGGCGTACTTAAGAAATTCGATGAAGTCCGGGAGTTTACACTTGAAGTAATGAAAGAAATTGCAAAATCGATTTACTGGAACCTTGATTCTGATATTGAATCTACGGTCGCACTTGCATTGAAGCTGGTTAATGACGAAGAGGAATATGGAAATTTCAGTTTTGATGATTTCATTGATGAGTGTGATGATCCGAAATTGCTTAAGGATATTATCATGCAATTTGTCATCCACAATTTAGCGACAAATACATATCACAAAGATTTTGAAACACTTAAGAAAATTGCTGTTAATGAGTATGATATTGATTTGGATGCAATAGAAAAACAAATCACAGAAGAAATGCCGTTTGAAGAAAATTAAAATTAAGGACCAGTAATAATGATTTTTTCATTCGATACGGAAATTGCGCAGAAGTACGGAGACAGAGCCGCGTATTTTCTTGGTTATTTGCAGAATATCATTACAATGAATAAAGCGAATAACAGAAATTGTTTTGAAGGAAGAACATGGAGCTACAACTCTATGGAAGCTTTCGGGGAAAATATATCCATGGTTAACTAGGCGACAAATCCGGGTGATGATTGACAATCTGGTTGATCAAGGAATAATTAAAAAATGTAACGCGCAAAATGATTTGGGAGTTAAAGGTATAAACAATCAGACCAACGCATATGCTTTTGTGAATGAAAAAGATTGGATTAAGATTGCGGAGAGCGAAGAAAAACCGTTGGACGAAAAAGTCCAACGCAAATCAGATTCGTTGGACGGAAATGTCCAGCCGTTGGACGAAAAAGTCCAACTGTTGGACGGAAAAGTCCAACCTAATAACAATTCTTTACCATTAATAACCATTGAGAGAGAAAACACTCTCGATGAAGTTTGTACTATTTTGTGGAGAAGTATTTATCTGAACACTCAGGAATTGTAGAAATTGATTTTGTTTCTTTTTTGATCAACAATTATGGTGAAGAGAAAACCAAAAAGATTTTATATGATTTTAAGTTTAACAACTTCCATTCAGTTAAAACTATGAAAGAATCATTAAATGATGATGGAACAATTAAACCTAAGAATGATGGTAAATCAGAATCAAAACTGCTTACATACAGCGAGATGCTGGAGATTCAAAACAAAAAGGACAGAGAGATTTTCAAAAAAGCCGAGACGATAAAACGAGGTGATAAAACTTACTGGAAGTTAAAGGAGGCTGTGTGAAAATTCTAAGTATAAAACAGCCGTGGGCATGGCTGATTGTTGAAGGGTTAAAAGATGTTGAGAATAGAACTTGGTACACGAATTTCAGAGGTAAGTTTTTAGTTCATGCAGGAAAGAGCTTTGATGATTTGGGATATTATTACTTGCTTCATTGGGGTAATACGAAAGAGAAAAAGGCTATTTCAGAGATGCTCCCATCAAAATCGGATTTTTATAAAGGCGGGATAGTTGGGATAAGTGAAGTAGTTAATTGTGTTACAAAAAGTGAAAGTATTTGGTTTGAAGGTCCGTTTGGTTTTATGTTGGGAGAAAGCCGACCTTTAGATTTTATTCCTCTTAAAGGCAAATTAGGATTTTTTGAATCAGAGGAGTTAAAAATATTTACAGCAAAGAGTTGCAAAATATTAAAAGATAACAGCGTAAAAATTGCTGAAGATGAAATGATGGAAGGCGGCACCGGAGGAAGCAGAGAATGAAATTAAAAATTTTGGATGCTGTTGATAATAGATTGGATGAACGAAGAGAGAAAAGAAAAACTGCAGAAGATCTTTTCAGTTCGGCTATAAAAATCCGCGATAATTTTACATGCAGAAAATGCGGCACATCCGGTGTAGTAATGGAAACAGCACATTTCATCACCAGAGGTAATAAGAAAGTACAATTCGAATTTAATAATGGATTTACTCTATGTAAGTATAATTGTCATATTTGGGCTCACAAGAAACGTATAGAATTTGAAGAATGGGTTAAGCTTCAACTCGGAGATAAAAAATTTTATTCATTGGTCCAATTGGCAAATTCCATTTGGAAAGAAACGGCTGAATTCTATGATGAAAAAATTATTGAACTGAGAGCTTATATTAAAAAAAATAAGAGGTGAATATGAGTATCAGATATTTCTTATACATGAAGGGATCGAAACGAATAGTAAGTAAACCTATGATTCACAAAGAAAAGGCAAACGAGATTAGGGATTATTTTAATAAAGGGAATTCAACAATAGAAGTTGGATATGGAGATTATAACCTTAAAACCGGAGAGTACTCCAACATACATTATGCAAAAGAGGATTAGGTGTAATTGCGGCGGCAGTTTATTTCGGGAAGGCAGACTTATACGTTGTGAAAAGTGCAGGCAATATATATCCTCAAATAAGCAGACGCAAATACTCAAAACAATGTGTATGCACGGCAGGGAGCGTTATAGGATTAATTATCTGAAGAAAAAGGGGGCGCAAAGGCTGGTTAAAATTAAGTGAAGCGGGCGAACTAAAAGGTAAAAATCTATTATGGATGTGGAATCATGTTTATTTATTTAATACACTCAATAAGCCATTAAGAGTTGTTTATGACAAGGTTTTCATCAATTACAAGCCAAGATATGGAGCGAAGAGAATATGATTGTTGTTAAAGCAGAGATGAATAATAAAAATGTATATAAACATATACTGCAGTTAAAAGGGGCAAACAAAAAAGCTGTAGTCAGATCCTTGAACAGAATAACAACCGGAGCAAAAAACAGCTGCTTCTAATGATATTCGCAGAAGAATCAATATCAAGAAAAAAGATCTTGAAAAAGATATGAGCATTAAGAAAGCAAATTATACAAAACCTATCACAACAATTCTAACAGTCTCAAAGAAAAAAGGAATTGGGCTTGTTAAATTTGGCGGAATGTGGACTCGTAAAAATAAAAAAGGCGCGTCATTCATGATGAAGAAAGGTTCAAGAAAATATATGCTAGATAGTTTTATTTCTACAATGCCAAATAAACACAAAGGAATTTATATAAGATTTGGCGAAAAGAAAGAAGTATTGTCAGGTAAATATGCAAGGACAAATGAGGCAAAGAATAAAAGAAAAGTTCGGCCCGAGTTCGGCAAAATTAATGCGATCGAGACGAGTTAAGAATGTTATTGATAATCATATATCTATGAATTGGAATAAACAATATGAAAGTGATCTCAAATACTATCAAAATAAATAAGAGTTTTTGCGGGTCCTTTCCTGATATTTCGAACTTGGGTGCGGAACGAGCGCGTGGTTTCATTTCCAGCCAGGATTTAAAAAGTGAGTTCGGTTCGTTTTAAAATTAATAGAGGAATAAATGATAACAATAGAAAATAAAATAATTGGGATGGAACTGATTGATTGGAGAAATTGTGAATGGCTTCAAGACAGTTCTCTGAAGGATGATGATCCCAAATCATTTGAGAAATTAAAAAATTCATTGGTCCGGCATCATTTTATTGATGCTTTCAAAGTGTGGAAAGATGGAACCGGTAAGGTTTGGATACTCGATGGCCGCACGCGTAAACTTGGAATGATGCAGTTGGAAAATATTGGTTATACAATTCCGGACCAACTTCCTGCACAAATAATTAATTGCAGCAATAAAAGAAGCCGCAGAGCTGGTTCTTGTCTTCAATAGTATTTACAATAAAATTACTATGGAAGGATTAAAAGCTCACATTGATTTAAATGAATTACTTCTTGATGATATTAAAGATACCATTAACATTTTTGGAATTGATCTTAATAAAATATTTCTCGGAGATCACAAATCTTCAGAGGAGTTAAACAAAATTCGGATCTTCCTCAAACTGCAATTTCTCAGCGCGGAGATATTTT